>NZ_BAAAYL010000001.1:4322122-4630845 GCF_039536205.1 Streptomyces sannanensis
GCGAGCTGTACATGCGCGGGCTGATGCTGGACGGCAAGCGCAAGTCGATGCAGCCGATGGCCGAGCGCCTGGGTGTGGACCACCAGCAGCTCCAGCAGTTCGTGTCGTCCTCGACCTGGGACTACGCCGAGGTCCGCCGTCGGGTGGCCCGATGGGCCGCAGCGCACATCGCCCCGGAGGCGTACGCGATCGACGATGTGGGCTTTCCCAAGGACGGGTACGACTCCCCGGGGGTGGCCCGGATGTACTGCGGCGCTTTGGGCAAACGGGGCAACTGCCAGATCGGCGTCAGCGTCAACCTGGTCTCCGACCGCGCCTCGGCGGCGGTCGACTGGCGGCTGTTCCTTCCCGAGAGCTGGGACGACGCCAAGAACAGCGGGGATGCGCTGCTGGCGGAGGCGATCAGACGCCGGCGCACGAGAGCGGGCATCCCCGACCAGGTCCGGCACCGGGAGAGGTGGCGCCTGGCCCTGGACATGCTCGACGAGGCCCGCGAAGAGTGGGAGCTGCCCGGTCTGCCGGTGGTCGCCGATGCCGGTTATGGGGATGCCACCGGTTTCCGTGAGGGGCTGACCGAGCGCGGCCTGGCCTACGCGGTGGCGGTCAAGGGCAGCACCACCTGCTACCCCGGTGATGCGTTCCCCGAGCGCCCGCCCTACAGCGGCACCGGCCGCCCGCCCGGGCCGGCCTACCCCCAGCCGCACACCACCCTGCGGGCGCTGGCCCTGGCCACCGGACGCGGCGCCGCGCGGACCGTCACCTGGCGCCACGGCACCAAGACGACCAAGAACAACCCCCGTGCCGCCATGCGCTCACAGTTCCTGGCCCTGCGGGTCCGCCCGGCCAACCGCACCATCCGCCGCGCCACCGACGGCTCACTGCCCGAGTGCTGGCTGCTGGCCGAATGGCCGCCCGACTCCGCCGAGCCCACCGACTACTGGCTGTCCACCCTGCCCGCCGACACCCCACTGCGCGAACTGGTCCGCATCGCGAAGATCCGCTGGCGCGTCGAGCACGACTACCGCGAACTCAAAGACGGCCTCGGACTGGACCACTTCGAAGGCCGCAGCTACCTCGGCTGGCACCGACACGTGACCCTCGTCTCCCTCGCCCAGGCCTTCTGCACCCTGCTGCGAATCAACCCAAAAGCCCCTGCGCCGGCCTGACCCTCTACGCGGTACTCCGCGCGTTACAGAAACTCCTGGCCACCTGGACCGGCGCCTGCTCGATATGCGGCCAACCCGCCCCCACACCCAAACCCCACCACAGAACCTAACAAAGCCCTACTAGTGCTGCGACCGGAAGGTTCACCGGCTCGCGACTCCCCCAGCTACCTCCCCCAGCTACCGCTGGGGGTGCCCCTAGGCGCGGCACCTTGCTGCGTTGTCGAATCGCGCGAGTACGGCCGGGTACGAGCTGCGATCCTCCGCCTTGCGATGCACCGCACCTTGGGGCACCTCTGGGGGCGCCCTGGGGGAGGTAGCTGGGGGAGCTGCGAGCTTCCCGGCAGACCTTTCCGGTCGCAGCACTGGCTCACCCTGCGGCGGCGTGCGGCCCGCCGGACCGGATCCGGGCCCCGGATCAGGGGGAGTTGAGGCGACGTCATATGCCACGTCCGCGCATGGCCGCGGTTGTTCGAGGGAATACCCACTGCAGGTCGACGTCCGGTCCGCGGACGCCGTATCTCAGTGAGCGGCCAACCAGGCCGCCCGCCCGGGAGGCCCCTTGCACCAGGACGACCGTACGGCCATGCGGCGGATACGCGCATCGGTTGCGGTACGGACAACACAGCGGGCCGGCGCTCGGCCCGCGCATCGGGGCCTGAGCCCGGCACTCCCCCGCGACGCCGTCGCACCCCGACCTCATCCGAGGGGGTTCGTCCTTCCGTGGTGACCAGTTCGAAGCGCCGCATTTCCGACCGGCGCACCTATGTCCTCGACACCAGTGTCCTGCTGGCCGACCCGAATGCCCTGACCCGGTTCGAAGAGCACGAGGTGGTGCTCCCGGTGGTCGTGGTGACGGAGCTGGAGGCCAAGAGGCACCATCCGGAGCTCGGTTACTTCGCCCGGCAGGCGCTGCGCCTGCTCGACGACTTCCGGGTCAGGCACGGGCGCCTCGACGTGCCGATCCCGATGGGGGAGTTCGGCGGAACACTGCGCGTCGAGCTGAACCACTCCGACCCCGGTGTTCTGCCTGCCACGTTCCTGAACCAGCACGGCCGGCTGGGGGACAACGACTCGCGGATCCTGGCGGTGGCCCGCAATCTCCAGGCCGAGGGGTACGACGTCACGGTCGTGTCGAAGGACCTGCCGCTCAGGATCAAGGCCTCGTCGGTCGGCCTCCTTGCCGAGGAGTACCGCGCGGAGCTGGCCATCACCGACTCCGGCTGGACCGGAATGTCCGAACTGTCGCTCTCGGCCGAGCAGGTGGACCTCCTGTACGAGCAGGAGAGCCTGTACGTCCCGGAGGCGAGCGAGCTGCCCGTGCATACGGGCCTCGTGCTGCAGTCCGAGCGGGGAAAGGCGCTGGGCCGGGTCACGGCCGAGGGCAATGTCCGGCTCGTACGCGGCGACCGCGAGGCGTTCGGCATCCGGGGCCGCAGCGCGGAGCAGCGGATCGCGCTGGACCTGCTGCTCGACCCGGACGTGGGCATCGTGTCGATGGGCGGCCGGGCCGGCACCGGAAAGTCCGCGCTGGCGTTGTGCGCGGGGCTGGAGGCGGTGCTGGAGCGCAGACAGCACCAGAAGGTCATGGTCTTCCGTCCGCTGTACGCGGTGGGCGGGCAGGAGCTCGGCTATCTGCCCGGTACCGAGGCCGAGAAGATGAGCCCGTGGGCGCAGGCGGTCTTCGACACCCTTTCCGCGGTCACGTCGCGCGAGGTCATAGAGGAGGTCACCGCGCGCGGCATGCTGGAGGTGCTGCCGCTCACGCACATCCGGGGCCGTTCGCTGCATGACGCGTTCGTCATCGTCGACGAGGCTCAGTCGCTGGAACGGAATGTCCTGCTGACCGTTCTGTCGCGGATCGGGGCGAATTCCCGGGTCGTACTCACCCATGACGTGGCACAGCGGGACAATCTGCGCGTCGGTCGGTACGACGGAGTGGCCGCCGTGGTCGAGAAGCTGAAGGGACATCCGCTCTTCGCGCATGTCACGCTCAACCGCTCCGAGCGTTCGCAGATCGCCGCGCTGGTGACCGAAATGCTGGAGGACGGCCACCTTTAGGTGGATCAGGGGTAGTTGGTGCCGCCCGGCAAGGCGAACGAGCCTAGCCGGGCGGTACTGTGTCGCGCGCGGGGTTTGTCAAAACTCCTGGTGCGAATGGGGTGTGACCTATCCCACGTGACATGGAATTGCCTTGCGGTATCCGGTTCCGGCAGAGTCTGGTTTTCGTCAGGCCCCGCATACGGCATAGCTGTATCCACGTAACTCAATAGAGCCGCCGTATGCCGCCCGAGCACCACGCGGCGCTCCCGGAAGGGAGTTGCCCACCGGGTCAGTGCTTCCCGTGACCCCGTAGTTGGGAGGCGAGCGCCAGGGGCACGATTGCGTCCGCGAGGGTCACCTGTGCGGGCGACGCTGGAAGGATTCCTTGTGAGCCGGATCTCGGTCCGGGGATTCGCAGTGGCCTCGGCCACCGCGGTCACCACCGTCGGTGCCATCGCGGGCGTTGCCACGGGCAGCCCTCAGCCTTCGAACGACAACTTCGAGGCGACCGCGGCGGACATGACGCTCCTCGCAGACATACCCGTCGGCCAGCAGGCCGAGGTGCAGACCGCGTCCCTGACGCAGCAGGCCGACGCGCAGGCGTCCGCCGCCGACGCGGCCGCGAAGAAGTCCGCCGAGGAAGCGGCCCGTATCCAGGCCGCCGAGGACGCCAAGGCGAAGAAGGTAGCCGCCAAGGAGGCCAAGGAGGCCGAAGAGGCGAAGCTCGCCGAGAAGCGCGAGAAGGAGCTGGCCGCCAGCCGTTCCGCCGTGCGCTCCGCCTCCAGCTTCGCCGCGAAGGGCTCCTACACGGTCGGCGAGGTCCAGGCGATGGCACGGCAGATGATCCCCGGCGATCAGTTCCAGTGCTTCAGCAACATCGTGAACCACGAGTCCACCTGGAACTACCGGGCGGTGAACCCGTCCTCCGGTGCCTACGGTCTCGTCCAGGCGCTGCCCGGCTCCAAGATGTCGTCCGCCGGCGCCGACTGGCAGACCAACCCGGCCACTCAGATCAAGTGGGGCCTTGACTACATGAACGGCCGCTACGGCAGCCCCTGCGGCGCCTGGTCGTTCTGGCAGGCCAACCACTGGTACTAGGCCCCGGCCGTCGTACAAGCTTCCGAAACCCCTCACCGCCCTTTGTCGGTGAGGGGTTTCGTGCGTTCCGGGCGTGTACGGTCGGTCCGGGCGACTTCCGCGGGGGAGCAGTGGGGGGAAGAGGGACAAGCATGTCGGGACTGCCAGGATGGCTCGGCCGGCTGGGCGCACGGCTGACACGGCTGGGCAAGGAGCTGGAAGAACGCCGGGCCCGCGCCGAGGCGGAGGCGGAGGCCGGCGGTCCGCTCGGTGAGCCGGCCGGTGAGCCGTCACCGTCACCGTCACCGGCGCCGGTATCCGCGGCCGGGTCCGAGCCCGAGGGAGGTGCCGCGGGTGCCCCCCTGCCGAAGGCCGGCCCCGACCGCGTTCCGGCGCCGCCTTCGTACGCCCCCGCTGTCATGGCGCGGCCCGACCCCGCCGCCGCGGTGCCATGGGGAGTGCGCGTGGCTGCGGAGGCGGGGTGGCGGCTGCTGGTGCTGGCCGGGACGCTCTGGGTGCTGATGCGGGTCATCAGCTCCGTGCGCCTTGTCGCGCTCGCTTTCGTCGCCGGGCTGCTGATCACCGCGCTGCTCCAGCCGACCGTGGCCCGGCTGAAGAGGCTCGGCGTGCCCCGCGGGCTCGCCACCGCGATCACCGCGATCTCCGGCTTCGTCATCATGGGCCTGGTCGGCTGGTTCGTGGTCTGGCAGGTCATGGAGAACCTCGACACCCTCTCCGCGCGGGTCAGGGACGGTATCGAGGAGCTCAAGCACTGGGCGTTGGACAGTCCGTTCCATGTCACCGAGCAGCAGATCAACCAGATCGCGAAGAACCTCAGCGACACCATCGGCACCAACACCGAGGAGATCACCTCCGCCGGTCTGCAGGGCGTCACGGTGATGGTGGAGGTGATCACCGGGATACTGCTGGCGATGTTCTCCACCCTCTTCCTGCTCTACGACGGCAGGCGCATCTGGGAGTGGACACTCAAGCTGGTGCCGGTGCAGGCCCGGCCGGGAGTGGCGGGTGCCGGTCCGCGGGCCTGGGCGACGTTGACCGCGTATGTGCGCGGCACGGTGATGGTCGCGCTGATCGACGCGATCTTCATCGGCCTCGGGCTGTACTTCCTCGACGTTCCGCTGGCCGTGCCGCTCGCCGTGTTCATCTTCCTCTTCGCGTTCATCCCGCTGGTCGGTGCGGTCTTCTCGGGGGCTCTCGCGGTGGTGGTCGCGCTGGTCACACAGGGCGTGTTCACGGCGCTGATGGTGCTGGTCGTGGTGCTGGCCGTGCAGCAGATCGAGGGCCATGTGCTCCAGCCGTTCATCCTGGGCCGCGCGGTCCGGGTGCATCCGCTCGGCGTCGTGATCGCGGTCGCCTCGGGCGGCCTGATCGCGGGCATCGGCGGGGCGGTGGTGGCGGTGCCGCTGGTGGCGGTGACGAACACGGTCGTCGGCTATCTGCGCGCCCACAGCCAGGAGGGCGCCCTGCGCATGCAGCCGCGGCCACGCGGCGCGACGGCTTTGCCGCGGGAGGGAGCCGAGTGATCTCCGAGCCGGAGCTGGAGGGCGAGGACGGCCCCCTCCGGCCCGACCGCGAGCAGGAGCGGTTGCCTGTGCCGCGCGAGCGGGGACCACGGCGACCCTGGCTGTGGGCGCTGGGCGGGGCGGCGGTCGCGTCGGCGGTGTGGGCGGGAGGCCTCCACGCGTCCGGCGCGACCGGGGAACCGCGGCCGGTGATCGCGTACCGGACGCCGCTGAATCTCTGTGACGACCTGAAGGTGCGGGCGCTGAGCCGGACGATGGGCAACCTGAGGGGGTACTGGCAGCGCGGGGAGCGCGAGCACAGTGCGGTGGACCAGGCGCGCTGCACTCTGGAAACCAGGGACCAGGAACCGCCGCGGGAAAAACAGGTATACGAGAGGTGGTCCACCGTCCACGCCACGGTCGAGCTGCACAAGAAGACCGATCCCGGACCGGAGTTCGAGGCAGACCTGGCCTTTGAGGGGTGGGGCTTCGGGAACATCCGGAAGGAGCAGGTGCCGGGCCTCGGTGAGAGGGCCCTCATGATCACCGGCGACGCACTCAACGAGCGCCGGCTGAGAGTGCTGGACGGGGGCGCGGTGTTCACCATGACGGCTTTGGTGAACCAGACATACCGCGGGGAGTCGGACTCGCCTCCGCCCGAGCCCGAGATCGACTACACGCCGATCCAGTCCGCCATGATCGAGGACATGCGCGAGCTGATGGCCGAGCTCAGGCAGGCATAGGCGCGCTCGTGCGGAAATGAGGAAGGGCCCGGAAGCCGTACCGGCTTCCGGGCCCTCCACTCCTGTACGCGACTGCTCCGCCGGACTGTCCGTGCCTCAGGCGCCGGCGAGGACGGCCTCGGCGTCCAGCGTCGTACCGACCGCCTGGATCACCGCGGCGATCTTGAATGCCTCCTGGATGACCTCACGCTCCAGGCCGGCCTTGCGCAGCACCTGCTCGTGCGAGTCGATGCACTGCCCGCAGCCGTTGATCGCGGACACGGCCAGCGACCACAGCTCGAAGTCGACCTTCTCCACGCCCGGGTTGCCGATGACATTCATCCGCAGGCCGGCGCGCAGCGTCCCGTACTCCGGGTCCGACAGCAGGTGCCGGGTCCGGTAGAAGACGTTGTTCATCGCCATGACGGCGGCGGCCGCCTTGGCGGCGGTGTACGCCTCGGGGGAGAGGTTGGCCTTGGCCTCCGGCTCCAGTTCGCGCAGTACCTTCGCCGAGCGCGAGGCGATCGCGCAGGCGAGGACGGTGCCCCACAGCTGCTGCTGGGGCAGCTCGCTGTTGCCGATCACCGAACCGAGGTTCAGCTTGAGGTCCTTGGCGTAGTCCGGCAGGGCGGACTTCAGCTCATCGAGAGCCATGTCGGGTCACTCCCCGGCGAGGAGCTTGCCCGCGTCCAGGGTCTCCTCGCCCTTGTTCCAGTTGCAGGGGCACAGCTCGTCGGTCTGCAGGGCGTCGAGGACCCGCAGGACCTCCTTGGGGTTACGGCCGACGGAGCCGGCGGTCACCATGACGAACTGGATCTCGTCGTTCGGGTCGACGATGAAGACCGCACGCTGGGCGAAGCCGTCCTCGCCCTGGACGCCGCAGGCCTGCATCAGCTCGTGCTTGGCGTCGGCCAGCATCGGGAAGGGCAGGTCACGCAGGTCGGCGTGGTCCTTGCGCCAGGCGTGGTGGACGAACTCGGAGTCGCCGGAAACGCCCAGGATCTGCGCGTCACGGTCGGCGAACTCGTCGTTCAGCTTGCCGAACGCGGCGATCTCGGTCGGGCAGACGAAGGTGAAGTCCTTCGGCCAGAAGAACACGACGCGCCACTTGCCCTCGTAGGACTTGTGGTTGATCTGCTCGAACTCCTTGCCGGCCTCCAGCGAAACGCAGGCGGTCAGGTCGTACGAGGGGAACTTGTCACCGACAGTGAGCACGCGCTCTCCTAGCAAAGTGCGGAAAACTCCCTTTTGGGGGTTTCCTGAGGGTTGGACCGATGACTGATGTTGGCACAGAGTCCATTGATCAGGGAAATAGCTAGACTCGGTCATCGTGATCGGAGGTGCTTATCAGTGGCCATGATGAACAGGGGAAAACAGCCCAGTCTGGCGCAGCTGAGGGCCTTCGCGGCAGTCGCGGAGCATCTGCACTTCAGGGACGCGGCCGCGGCGATAGGCATGAGCCAGCCCGCGCTGTCCGGCGCGGTGTCCGCGCTCGAGGACGTTCTCGGTGTGCAGCTGCTGGAGCGTACGACGCGCAAGGTGCTGCTGTCGCCCGCGGGGGAGCGGCTGGCGGTCCGCGCGAAGGTCGTCCTGGACGCGGTCGGCGAGCTGATGGAGGAGGCCGAGGCGGTACGGGCCCCCTTCACCGGGGTGCTCAGGCTCGGGGTGATCCCGACCGTGGCGCCGTATCTGCTGCCGACGGTGCTCCGGCTCGTACACGAGCGGTACCCCGAGCTCGACCTCCAGGTGCACGAGGAGCAGACCGCCTCCCTGCTGGACGGGCTGGCCGCGGGGCGGCTGGATCTGCTGCTGCTCGCCGTGCCGCTCGGAGTGCCCGGAGTGACCGAACTTCCGCTCTTCGACGAGGACTTCGTGCTGGTCATGCCGGAGGACCACTGGCTGGGCGGGCGCGAGGACGTACCGCGCGAGGCCCTGCGCGAGCTGCATCTGCTGCTGCTCGACGAGGGGCACTGTCTGCGCGACCAGGCGCTCGACATCTGCCGCGAGGCCGGCCGCACGGAGGGCGCGCCGGTGACCACCACCGCGGCGGGCCTGTCCACACTGGTGCAGCTGGTCGCGGGCGGACTCGGGGTGACGCTGCTGCCGCGCACGGCGGTGCAGGTGGAAACGGGCCGCAACGACCGCCTGGTCACGGGCTGCTTCACCGCTCCGGCCCCGTCGCGCCGGATCGCCCTGGCGATGCGCACGGGCGCGGCGCGGCAGGCGGAGTTCCTGGAGATCGCGGAGGCCCTGCGCGGCGTGATGAAGCCACTCCCGGTGCGGGTGTGCGCCCCCTGACGGGCAGGGGCCCGGAGGCAAGACTCAGGCCCCCGGACGTGTCCTCGATCGCCGGACGGGCCGGAAGCTTGCTGATCTCCGCACAGCGGGCCTGAGGCCCCTGGGGCACCCCCGGCGACAGCTGGGGAGTGTGCGTTCTCAAGCGCTGGACGGGCTTGGTGCGCTGAGGTTGTGGGGAGTCGTTCCGCCGGGGGCTGGGGGAGTGTGCGTTCTCAAGCGCTGGACGGGCTTGGTGAGCTGAGGTTGTGGGGAGTCGTTCCGCCGGGGGCTGGGGGAGTGTGCGTTCTCAAGCGCTGGACGGGCTTGGTGAGCTGAGGTTGCGGGCAGCCCCTCCGCCGGGGGCTGGGGGAAGCGCTGGGGCCCCCGGACGAAGTCCGGGGGCCCCAGGGGGAACGCCGCCTCGCCTCACTCCGTGCGCAGGCCGTCCGGGCGCATCATGCGCCACAGCGGGGGCAGGCTGAGGGCCGTCACCAGGAGGACCACGCCGGCGCCGAGTCCCGTCAGCGATGCGACCGAGGCCCAGTCGACGGCGACCGGGTGGTACGTCATGCGCTGCAGGACCGTACCGAGGGCCAGGCCCACCACGGACGCCAGCGTCAGGCCGAGGATCACCGGGACCGCGGTCTGCCAGAGAACCGAGCAGCTCAGTGTCGTACGCCGGGTGCCGAACGCGACCAGCGAGGACAGGAGTTTCCGGCGATCGCGCAACTGCTCCAGCATGGAGACGAGCATGCTCGCGCCGATGAGCAGCAGCACCCCGGCGGCACCGATGTACAGGCCCTTGCGGACGTTCGCGAAGCGGTTCGACACCTTCGTCGCCTCGACCGTCGAGACGGACAGCATCGGGTCTGCCGCGGCGACGGTGTTGCGTACCCGGTCCGCGGCGTCACGCACACCCGGGTCCAGAGCGACGGAAACCCAGTAGATCCCGGCCACGCCTGGAATCCGGGGCAGAGCACCAGGGGTGGCGAGGATCCCGCCGGAGTCGTAGCCGGTGGGGTCGGGGCGGGACGCGGCCCGCTTGGCGTTCGCCGGCACGGTCCAGGCGATCTGAGTGGCCTTCTTGCTGCCGTCGGGGAGGTACGCGTCGATGAAGACCCGGCTGCCCGGCTGCCCGTGCTGCGCGACGTGTGCGCTGTCCTCGCCCCCGTCGAGGACGTAGACATCGCCGTCACGGCAGTCGGCACCGATGCGGCCCACCTCGCGCAGCGCCGTGCAGTCGCCGATGGTCAGCGTCATCACGTTCTGGGGCTCGTTCGCCCGTTCGCCCAGGGACTGGCGCGCGAGCGCCGTGGTGGACCGTACGCCCTCGGTGGTGCGGATGTCCGCGGCGAGCTTCAGCACGCGGTCCGCCGGAAACCCGTCCGCGAACACCACCAGCTGCGCCCGGGCGGGATCCGCGCCGGTGTGCTCGACGTAGTCGTCGTCGATGCTGGTGAAGAGCATCTGGAGTGCGATCGCCCCGGCCACCGCCACGGCGATCCCGTTGACCAGACGTGCCGCGGTGCCGGAGTTCAACTGGAGTCTGCGTACGGCCAGTTGCCAGCTCACCGGTCCGCTGTGCAGCCGGGCGACGACGGCCTCGACGACCCACGGCAGCAGCGCGGTGACCCCGATCAGCAGCAGGACCGTACCGCCGATGACCTGCCACTCGTTGAACCGGCCGCCGCCGCGGCCCATGCCGGTCATGGGGTACAGCAGGGCGAGGCCCATGAGTGGCAGCAGCAGCCGCCACCAGATCCGGCGTCTGCGCGGTGTGACGGTCCGTACGACGCCGAGCGGCTCGATGACCACCCCGCGCAGCGCGAGCAGTGTCACCCCCACCGCGGCGGTCGGCACCGCGACGGCGACCAGCGCGACGAGCGCCGGGGCCGGGCTCATATCGGCCGGGAAGAGACCGAAACCGGCGATGGTGACCTCGCCCACCCACTGTCGGCCGACCAGGAAGAAGCCGGCGCCGAGGAGCAGCCCCAGCAGCGCACCGGCGAGCGCCTCGCCCGCCGCGATCCGACGGGTCATCCGGCCGTCCGCGCCGACCAGTCGCAGCGCGGCGAGCCTCCGGTCGCGCCGGTCGCCGCCGAAGCGCACCGCGGCGGCGATGAAGACCGCGACCGGCATCAGCAGCACCACAAAGGTGATCAGTACCAGCAGGATGAGGAACGGGTCCCATGCCTCCCCGGGCGGCATGGCGGTGAACTCCCTGATGCGTTGCACGCCGTAGTCGTCCTGCCGGAGGGTGGAACTGCCCGCGTAGTAGGCGAGTTCGTGCGGGCCGACGAGCCCGGCGTCGCCGATGGTGCCGGTCATCCGGTAGGGCAGCCGCTCCTTGAGGAGTCTGCCCTCGGGTGAGGCGAGCAGGTCCTTCAGCGCGGGGGAGACCACCATCTCGCCGGGCGCCGGGATCCGGGCCAGACCCGGCGGGACCGGGGGCCGGTCGCCCTCGGGGCGCAGCAGCCGGCCGCGGATGTGCGGGTGGGTGCCGTAACTGTCGTCGATGTAGCCCACCAGCATGGTGTCGGCGGCCGGGCCCGACTGGATGCCCGCCCCGGAGTCGTTACGGGCGTTCTCGCGGGCGTCGATCGCGGCCAGGGCGTTCGGGATCGAGGTGGTGAACAGCAGCAGCGCGACGCCGAGGCCGACGCCGACGGCGGTGAGCAGGGTGCGTATCCAGCCCTCCCGGCCGCCGGCGAGGGCGAATCGCGCGCCCATGAGGAGGTCACGGGTCATGCGGCGTGCTCCACGGTCAGGTCGCGGGACTTTCCGTCGCGTACGACGATCTCGCGGTCGGAGTAGGCGGCGACCCTGGCCTCGTGGGTGACGAGGACGACGGCGGCGCGGGTGTCGCGGGCGGCGTCGGTGAACAGTTGCATGACGCGTTCGCCGTTGAGGGAGTCGAGGGCGCCGGTCGGCTCGTCGGCGAAGATCACCCGCGGGGAGGTGGCCAGCGCGCGGGCGACGGCGACCCGCTGGCCCTGACCGCCGGACACCTCGCCGGGGCGTTTGCGGCCGATGCCGTCGACCTCCAGACGCGCCATCCACTCCAGCGCCCTGCGCTCGGCCTCCTTGCGCCGGGTGCCGTTCAGCCGCAGCGGCAGGGCGACGTTCTCGACGCAGCTCAGCTCGGGTACGAGCTGTCCGAACTGGAAGACGAAGCCGAAGTCGCCGCGGCGCAGCGCGCTGCGCTCGGCGTCGGACATCGCGGTCAGCGTGCGGCCGTCGTAGGTGATGGTCCCGGCGTCGGGGGTGACGATGCCGGCGAGGCAGTGCAGCAGGGTGGACTTGCCGGAGCCGGAGGGCCCCATGACGGCGACGACCTCGCCGGGGTGGATGGAGAAGTCGGCTCCGTCGAGGGCCGGGGTGGGGCCGTAGGCCTTGTGCAGGCCGGTCGCGGAGAGCAGGGCACTGGTCACTTGGTCACCTCCTGGGCGAGTTGGTCGAGGCGGGCCGCGGTGAGTTCCAGCCAGCGCACATCGGCCTCCAGATGGAACAGGGCGTGGTCGCAGATGAGCTGGTCGGCGAGGTCGCCGGACTGCTTGCGCCGGGTCAGCTCGCGCATCAGCCGCAGATGCTCGGCACGCTGGGTGTCCAGCAGCTGCGCGGCGCTGCGGCCGGTGAGCAGGGCGAGGACGACCTTGGTGTAGAGGGTCGACTGGAGATACGGCTCGGGCTTCTCGGCCGTGGCGAGCCAGCTCGCCACATCGGTGACGCCGGCCTCGGTGACCGCGTACCGCTTGCGCTCGGGGCCGTCGCCGGCCTCGATTGCCTCGACCTCGACCAGGCCGTTCTTCAGCAGCCGGGACATGGTCGCGTAGACCTGCCCGTAGGCCAGTGGCCGGTCGTGGCCGAACTTCTCGTCAAAGGCCCGCTTGAGGTCGTAGCCATGACGCGGCCCCGACTCCAGAAGGCCCAGCAGGGTGTGGGCGATGGACATGATCACGACTATACACGCCATGTATACGCTGCATGTATACGCCGCGCGCATAGCGCCTTGGAATCGCCGCAATTACGGGCGTAATGGGGCGGGATCCTGATCCCTCACAACCCTGGAGCCGTTCTGTGAGTCGGTTCCAGGGAGCGAGGTGCTCATTGTCACGTACGGAAATTGTCGTATAAGCGGTCATTCGACCGCGGGTGCGGTGCTAGCTTGCTGAGCTGATGTCGATGACTGGAGTTCTGGGGTAATGGGTCGAGCAGAGGCGAGACGGGAGCGGCAGCGTGGGACGCGCCGGGCGAAGAAATCAGGCGGCATACGCCGTTTCTTCACCTGGAAGAAGCTGCTCGGCACGTTCTTGGGGCTGTGCCTGCTCGGGATGGCCGCGTTCTACGTGTTCTATCTGCTGGTCCCGGTGCCGGAGGCGAACGCCCAGGCCAAGCTCCAGAGCAATGTCTACAAGTACTCCAACGGCAAGATCCTGGCCCGTACGGGTGAGGTCAACCGGGAGATCGTAGGGCTGGAGAAGATTCCCCGCGATGTCCGGTACACGTTCATCGCGGCGGAGAACAAGACCTTTTACCAGGACTCCGGCATCGACCTGAAGGGCACCGCGCGCGGTCTGCTCAAGACCCTCTCCGGCCAGGGGAAGGCGGGTGGTTCGACGATCACTCAGCAGTACGTCAAGAACTACTACCTGAACCAGGACCAGACGATCAGCCGCAAGCTGAAGGAGCTGGTGATCTCCCTCAAGGTGGACCAGCGGCTGGACAAGGACGACATCCTCGCCGGTTACATCAACACCAGCTTCTACGGGCGCGGAGCGTACGGCATCCAGGCCGCGGCCCAGGCGTACTACGGCATCGACGCGGAGAAGCTGAACGTCGCGCAGGGCGCCTACCTCGCCGCACTGCTCCAGGCGCCGAGCCAGTACGACTGGGCGGTGGCCACGCCGACCGGCAAGAAGCTGGTCACCGAACGCTGGAACTACGTTCTCGACAACATGGTCGAGGAGGGCTGGCTCGGCAAGGCCGAGCGCGATTCCCTGAAGTTCCCGGTGCCGATCCCGCCGAAGCCCGCCCCGGGTATGGAGGGCCAGACCGGCTATCTCGTCAAGGCCGCCAAACAGGAGCTGATGCGGCAGGGCGTCGACGAGGCGGACATCGACGCGGGCGGCTGGACGATCACCCTCAACATCGACGAGAAGAAGCAGAAGAAGCTGCAGCGGGCCGTCGAGCAGGAGCTGACGAGCAAGCTCGACCCCGAGACGCGCGAGGTCGACAAGGACGTGCAGGCCGGCGCGGTCTCCGTCGACCCGAAGACGGGCGGCGTCGTAGCCCTCTACGGCGGCCAGGACTTCGTCAAGCACGAGATCAGCAACGCCACCCGCACCGACTACCAGCCCGCCTCCACCTTCAAGCCGCTGATCTTCGCCTCGGCCGTGGACAACCAGGCGGAGACCCAGGACGGCACCCCGATCCGGGCCAACACGGTCTACAACGGTGACAACCGCCGCCCGGTCGTGGACCAGGGCCGCAAGGTCGGCTTCGCCCCGGAGAACGAGGACTACACCGACTACGGCGACATCGACGTCCAGCACGCCATGAACAAGTCGGTCAACACCGTCTTCGCGCAGATGGGTGTCGACGTCGGCCTCGACAAGGTCAAGCAGACCGCCTCCGACCTCGGCATGAACATGGACAAGGCCCCGGCCGTGCCCGCCATGACCCTCGGTGCGATGGGCGCCAGCCCGCTGCAGATGGCCGGCGTCTACGCCACCCTCGACAACCACGGCACGCTGGTCACGCCCGCGATCGTGAAGAAGGCCGAACACCGCGAACGTACGGTGGAGCTCAAGGATCCGATCGGCGAGCAGGTCATCAGCCGGGACGCGGCCGACGCCACCACCTCGGTGCTGACCGGTGTGGTCAACGACGGTACGGGCACCAATGTGCGCAACCGCGACCAGGCGGTCGCCGGTAAGACCGGTACCTCCGACGACAACAAGTCGGCCTGGTTCACCGGCTACACGCCCGACCTGGTGACCTCGGTCGGCCTCTTCGGTGAATCCGCCGACGACCACGGCAAGCAGGTCACCCTGCGCGGCACGGCGGGCGGCGACCGCGTCAACGGTGGTGGCTTCCCGGCCAAGATCTGGGCGGCGTACACCTTCGACGCGCTGAACGGGAAGACGTCGGAGTTCGACCTGGAGACCGACCAGGGCGCGGCCGTCCAGCCGCCGGCCACGTCGACGGCGACCCCGGAGGAATCGCCCAGCACGTCGCCGTCGGACAAGCCGAGCGACGAACCGACACAGGGGCCGACGGACGAGCCCACCAGCGGGCCGACGGACCAGCCGACGGACCAGCCGACGACCGGGCAGCCCACGGACGAGCCGACGGCCGGCCAGCCGACGCCCGATCCGACCGACGGCGCGGGCGACACGACAGGCCCACCGCAGGGCGGGAAACCGTCGAAACCATCGAAGCCATGACATGAAGGAGCCGGCCCCGCCTGTGCGGCGGGGCCGGCTTCGTCTTGCCGTGGAGGCCGCTCGGCTTCCGTTGACCTCCTTGCGATCCGGTCGCCGATCTCCTTGTCGATGTTGCGCCAGTAGGCGAGCGCCCGGCCCGGGACCGGCTGCGAGACCCCGGCCTTCAGATGGCCGGAGACATTGGACATCAACCGGTCGCGGGCGGCGTCGTCCAGCACCTTGCGGACCATCGTGCCGGGCTGGCCCCAGTCGTCGTCCTCGCGGTGCAGGGTGTACGCCTCGCGGACCATCTCGCCCGCCGATGCGGTGTGGGCAACACTCGGACGCCGTCCGGTCCTGCTCTACATCCGGGTCGGCAGCTCGAACCACACCACCTTGCCCGTCGACAGCCGGGTCGCCCCCCACCGCCGCGCCAGCCGGTTGACCAGGAACAATCCGCGTCCGCCCTCGTCCGTGTCACGCGCCCGCCGCTGGCGGGGCAGCTGCGGGGAGTCGTCGCCGACCTCGCAGCGCAGTACGTCCGTGCGCAGCAGACGCAGCGTCACCGGCCGTGACGCGTACCGCACGGCATTGGTCACCACCTCGCTGACCAGCAGCTCCACCGAGTCCGTCAGCTCCTCCAGGTCCCAGCGGGCCAGCGCCCGGCGGGCCAGCCGGCGGGCCCGGCCGGGGGCCTGCTCCTCCGGGTCCAGGAACCAGTACGCGACATCACTCGGCGCGATCCCGTCGAAACGGGCCGCGAGCAGCGCGATGTCGTCGTCCCGGTCGCCCGGGCCGAGCACGTCGAGGACGTCGTCGCAGAGCGCCTCCAGCGGCGGCGGATGGTCGGGACCGGTCAGCTGCGCGGTCGCGGCGAGCCGCTCCCGCAACTGCTCGATGCCGGTCCAGACGTCACGCAGGCGCGATTCGACCAGGCCGTCCGTATAGAGGAGAAGTGTCGCCCCGGCCGGGGCGTCCAGCTCCACCGCCTCGAAATCCACCCCGCCCACGCCGATCGGCGCACCCGGCGGTACGCGCAGCACCTCGGCCCGGCCGCCCAGGTGAAGCAGCACGGGCGGCGGGTGGCCGGCGTTGGCGATGGTGATCCGGTGCGCGACCGGGTCGTACACGGCGTACATACAGGTCGCCATGCGGTCCGTGCCGAGCCGCTGTGCCTGCTCGTCGAGATGGTGCAGCACCTCCTGCGGCGGCAGGTCGAGGCCGGCCAGCGTCTGCGCGGTCGTCCTGAGCTGCCCCATGATCGCCGCCGATGTCATGGAATGCCCCATGACATCGCCGACGACCAGCGCCACCCGGCTGCCCGGCAGCGGGATCGCGTCGTACCAGTCGCCGCCCACCCGGGCCGTCTCGGCGGCCGGCAGATAGCGCGAGGCCAGCCTCACACCGGTCGGCTGCGGCAGCGAGTCCGGCAGCATGGTGCGCTGCAGCTCGTCGGCGATGTACGCCTCGCGGCCGTACAGCACCGCCTTGTCGATGCCCAGCGCGGTGTGGGTGGCCAGCTGGGCCGCGACGAGGAGATCGTCCGGCTCGAACGGCGGCCGCTCGGGACCGCGTACGAACACGGCCGCGCCGATGACCCGGCGCCGGCCGCGCAGCGGCGCGAGGATCGCACGGTGCCCGGACGGTACGGCACGGTCGGGGCCGAGCAGCTCCGCGAGCGCGGCGCGGGCGGCGGCGGAGTCGCAGAAGACGGGACGTACGCCCCGCAGGATCTCCGCCAGCTCGCCACCGGTACGGACCTCGCACAGCTCGAACTCGGGGGTCAGGTCGTCCTCGTCCGGGGCGAGGGCCGCCTCGCCGACGCCGTTCTCGTCCACTAACCGCAGCCGGTCGGTACGCCGCAGCCGCAGCACGAACGGCGAGACGGGACGCTCGTCGCCCACCGGCAGGGGGTCGCGCAGATGCACCAGGATCGCGTCGGAGTAGGTCGGCACGGTGGCCCGGCAGAGCCCGAGCACGATCTCGTCGAGGTCGATCCCCCGTGCGACCCGCCGTGTGGCGGCCCCCACGAAGCGCAGCCGGTCCCCCTCACGGCGTGCGCTCCCGGCCCGCCCGGCGTTGCGTCCGGCATCGGCGTCCCCGCCGGGGTGACCGCTTCGTGCGGCTTCGCTGTCCGCGCCGCCCCGGGCCCGTCCCGCGTTGCGCGCGGCGGCCGCGTCCGTACGGGCGGCGGCGCCCCGCCGGCGGCCCCTGCGGCGGGCGCCGGCCTTGCCCCGCGTGGCCGACGTCCCGGAACGACCCCCACCCTGCGCGGCGGCCTTGCCGCGGGTGGCGGCCTGCTCGGCGGGCGGCTCGTCCGGCGGTGCGGCGCCGCCGCGGGCCGTGGGCACGACCGGGCCCCGCGCGGGCGCCGCGGCACCGGGTGCGCCGGGACCGTCCGTCCCGGCGTCGGGGCCGGGGATCTCGGATGTCGTCGCGCGGGTGCGTTCGTGCGGCCGGGCGGCCATGGGCTGCCGGCTCTCGTGGGGGGTGGGCTGGTGCTCCGTCACGCGTGGGCTTCCGTCCGTCCGGAATGTGGCCTTCCCACACCTGCCAGGGGAAGGGTGCGTGCTGCATTCGCTTTCTGCGGTATACTCGCTCTGCGGGCGGCGTCGACAGGGCGACGGGCCCTCGGTGCCACTGACCGCGCTGAACGCACGCTTCGCACAGCTCCACCCCCCTTAGCCGTCACTTGAGGTGACATATGGTCAATTTGTTGGCCACGACCGGACCTTGCCCGTGCGCAGCCTTGCGGAGGACGATCCTACGTTTGAACCCCCAGGGCACTTCAAGGGTCTCACGATGGCATATGCGCCGAGGTGCGATCCCAGTCGTCCGGAAGGGTCGGTACCGGCCACCTGGGGTCGGGCCGCCAGTCCTCCCACCCGTCCGAGAAGGGCGGCCCCCACGACCCGATCACGTCCAGCGCCGCGCGCCCGGCCTCCCGCACCCGCCGGGCCTGGCCGGGGCCCATCAGCCCCACCCGCTGGGCCTGCGCGAACTCGTCCTCGTCCCGCCACTGCCAGCTGCGGTCGGGGTAGACGGAGATGTCGAGGAAGTGGTCCTCGGAGTCGATGCCCCCGGGCCAGCGGGTGCGGGGCTCCTCGAGGTTCACGTACCAGCTCCTGAACTGCCAGCCCCCGTCCCAGAAGAGCCACACGGACCACGGTTCGCCGGGCCGGGCGAGCTTCAGCACGCCGCTGCCGAACCAGCGGGAGCGGACCGTGGTGCGCGGGGCGGTGTAACGGGTGGCCAGCGGCTCCTCGTGCACAGGGGTGCCGTCGGCGAGCACCGGCTTCACGCATTCGGTGCCGGGCGCCATCCACACCGCCAGCAGATCGTCCGTGTCCTGGACGACGGTGACGGGGCGACAGATGTGAATCCGGCCATTCCCGCCGGCCGGGACGTTGTCGCGATAACGCCAGAGGATGTGATCCCCTGGCGCCCAGTGCCGCTTCCCCGCTCCCGAATCTGTCATGCGCAGATCTTACGGCCGTGTCATCCGCAGCACGTCGAGTGCTTCGTCGAGCTGCTCGACCGTGAGGTCTCCCCGCTCGACATACCCGGACTCCAGCACCACCTGACGGATCGTCCTGCGTTCGGCGAGGGACTTCTTGGCGACCTTCGCGGCCTCCTCGTAGCCGATGTACTTGTTGAGCGGGGTGACGACGGACGGCGACGACTCGGCGTACTCGCGGGCGCGTTCCGCATGGGCCGTGATGCCGTCGACGGTACGGTCCGCCAGCAGCCGGGAGGCGTTGGCGAGCAGCCGGACCGACTCCAGCAGATTCCTGGCGATGACCGGCAGCATCACATTGAGCTCGAAGTTGCCGGCGGCACCGGCCGCCGCGACGGTGTGGTCGTTGCCGGTCACCTGGGCGGCGACCATCAGCACCGCCTCGGGGATCACCGGATTGACCTTGCCGGGCATGATGGACGAGCCGGGCTGGAGGTCGGGAAGGCTGATCTCGGCCAGTCCGGTGCGCGGTCCCGACGCCATCCAGCGCAGATCGTTGGAGATCTTGGTGAGCGAGACCGCGATCGTGCGGAGCTGCCCGCTGGTCTCGACGAGCCCGTCCCGCGCGCCCTGCGCCTCGAAGTGGTCACGGGCCTCGGTGAGCGGCAGCCCGATGGCGCGGGCGACCTCGGCGATGACGGCGGCGGAGAAGCCGGGCGGAGTGTTGATGCCGGTGCCGACCGCGGTGCCCCCGAGGGGAAGTTCGGCCAGGCGCGGGAGCGACGCCTGGAGACGCTCGATTCCGTACCGCACCTGTGCGGCGTACCCGCCGAACTCCTGACCGAGCGTCACCGGGGTCGCGTCCATCAGGTGCGTACGGCCCGACTTGACGACGTCCGCGAACTCCGCCGCCTTGCGCTCCAGCGCTGCCGCCAGGTGGTCGAGGGCGGGGATGAGGTCGCGGGTGACGGCCGCGGTCGCGGCGATATGGATGGAGGACGGGAAGACGTCGTTGGACGACTGCGAGGCGTTGACGTGGTCGTTGGGGTGGACCTCGACGCCCCGGCCGAGGCGCTCGCTCGCCAGGGTGGCGAGCACCTCGTTCATGTTCATGTTGGAGGACGTGCCGGAGCCCGTCTGGAAGACGTCCACAGGGAACTGGTCGTCCCAGCGGCCGCCCGCGACCTCCTCGGCGGCCGCGGCGATGGCGTCCGCCCGTTCCTTGTCCAGTACGCCGAGCTCCGCGTTGACCTTGGCCGCCGCGGCCTTGATACGGGCCAGGGCCTCGATATGGGCGCGTTCGAGCCGCTGCCCGGAGATGGGGAAGTTCTCCACCGCGCGCTGCGTCTGGGCCCGCCACTTCGCCGTGGCGGGGACGCGCACCTCACCCATCGAGTCGTGTTCGATCCGGTACTCGCTCATCAGGTGCCTCCTCAAAAACTTGAGCAAATGTGTTGTTCGATGTGTTCCCAAGGTGCCTTACCCACCAGTAAATACCGGGGGTAACACCGAACCGGGGAGACGCAATGAAGCGCACCAGGAACAGACTTCGCTGTACATTCGCGGCCGCCGCGGCACTGGCGGCCGCACTCGGCGGCGTGGCGGCGACGAGTCCCGCACACGCCGCCGATTCACGTGACACCGCAACGTCCGTACCCCTCTCGCCCGAGCTGGAGGCCATCCGCGCGGCAGAGGCCGCCAAGCTCTACGGCGACCCCGCCGAGCGCCCGCTCGACCAGCGGAAGACCTCGCTCATCTCGCTCGGCGACAGCGAGATCTCCGGCGAGGGCGTCGGCAACTACGACCCCGCCACCAACACGTCGGCCAACCAGTGCCACCGCTCGCCCGACTCCGCCATCCACCGCACCGGCATCGCCGCCGACGTGACGTACAACGTCGCCTGCTCCGGCGCGTACAGCGGCAACATCCGCATCGGCGGCAGCAAGCAGTACGCCGACGAGCTGGTCCAGAGCGACAACCTCGCCGTCAAGGCCCGCAACACCCGCATCAAGATGGTGCTGCTCGTCGCCGGGGCCAACGACGACCTCCAGTTCGGCCCGGTCATGACCGACTGCGTCACCCGCTGGGTGCTCAGCCAGGGCACCTGCGAACCCAAGTACGGCCCCGGCTGGCAGGCGCGCGTCGACGCCCTGCGGCCCAAGGTGGAGCAGACCGTGCGCGACCTCCGCACGGTCATGCACGACGCCGGCTACGCCGACGGCGATTACAAGCTGGTCGTCATGGGCTATCCCAGCCCCATCGGCCCCGACTTCTACGACAATCCGAGCTTCCCCGGGAAGCTCCCCGGCGGCTGCGCCGGCTACGACTCCGACGCCAAGTGGGGCCGCAACTACGCCGTACCGGCCTTCGAGCGCGGCATGCGCGCCGCCGCGAGGAACACCGGGGCGACCTACCTCGACAACTCGCGCCTCTTCCACGGCCACGAGGTGTGCATGGAGGACACCTGGGCGCGGGGCCTCTACCTGGACCTCGGCGACCACTTCCCGTGGGACGAGAACACCGCACGCCAGTCCTTCCACCCCAACTACCGCGGCCACGGGGCCTTCGCATCCTGTCTGACGCAGCTCTACGACTCCGGCCTCAGCGAGGCGAGCTGCGCCGACCCGGCGAGCACGGGCAAGCCCGAGCTGTACCCGCTCGCCTGGGACGACGCGTACAAGCCGCTCAAGAACGAGGCGACGGGCACGTGCCTGGACGCCTCCGGTGCCGAGTCCCGCAACAACACCGCCGTGCTCGGCTGGGACTGCCACGGCAGCCGCAACCAGGGCTGGTGGTACGACTCCGCGCAGAAGTCGGTCCATGTGGAGCTGAGCCACGACCGCTGCCTGGACGTCCCCGGCGCCAGGTACACGGCGGGCACCGCGCTGATCCTGTGGAACTGCCACGGCGCCGCGAACCAGCAGTTCGTCCGTGACGGCGCGACGATCCGCCCGGCGGCGTCGACCGGTCTGTGTCTGACGCTGGCGTCGGCGAAGGACCCGGTGAAGCTGCAGCCGTGCACGGGCGCGGCGAACCAGCGTTTCGCGTAAGCACGAACGCCGCCCCCTCCGCGTCGGAGGGGGCGGCGCTCATGCGTCAGTACGCCTCAGGCCGGGCCGGGCCGCGGACCGGGCAAACCTTTCCGGCCACGGCACTAGGCGAGGCCGGGGCCGCGCACAGGGATGGTGGTGAACGTCGGGGCGGGGGGTTCCTGCGAGCTGAAGAAGTCGTTGCCCTTGTCGTCCACGACGATGAACGCCGGGAAGTCCTCGACCTCGATCTTCCAGACGGCCTCCATGCCGAGCTCCTCGTACTCGACGACCTCGACCTTCTTGATGCAGTCCTGGGCGAGGCGGGCCGCCGGGCCGCCGATGGAGCCCAGGTAGAAGCCGCCGTGCGTACCGCACGCGTCGGTGACCTGCTTGGAGCGGTTGCCCTTGGCCAGCATGACCATGGACCCGCCCGCGGCCTGGAACCGGTCGACGTAGGAGTCCATGCGGCCGGCCGTCGTCGGGCCGAAGGAGCCGGAGGCGTAGCCCTCCGGGGTCTTCGCCGGGCCCGCGTAGTAGACCGGGTGGTCCTTGAGGTACTGCGGCATCTCCTCGCCCGCGTCCAGGCGCTCCTTGATCTTGGCGTGCGCGATGTCGCGCGCCACGACCAGCGGGCCGGTGAGGGAGAGACGCGTCTTGACCGGGTACCTGGTCAGCTCGGCGAGGATCCGCTCCATCGGCTGGTTGAGGTCGATCTTGACGACGTCCCCGTCGGAGAGATGCTCCTCCGTGGTGTCCGGCAGGAAGCGCGCCGGGTCCTTCTCCAGCTGCTCCAGGAAGACACCCTCGGGCGTGATCTTCGCCAGGGCCTGGCGGTCGGCCGAACACGACACGGCGATCGCCACCGGGCAGGACGCGCCGTGCCGCGGGAGGCGGACGACCCGCACGTCGTGGCAGAAGTACTTGCCGCCGAACTGTGCGCCGATGCCGATCTTCTGGGTCAGCTCGAAGACCTTCTCCTCCAGCTCCTTGTCACGGAAGCCGTGGCCGAGAGGGGAGCCCTCGGTGGGCAGCTCGTCGAGGTAGTGCGCGGAAGCGTACTTCGCGGTCTTCAGGGCGTACTCGGCGGACGTACCGCCGACGACGATCGCCAGGTGGTACGGCGGACAGGCGGCCGTGCCCAGCGAGCGGATCTTCTCCTCCAGGAACTTCATCATGGAGGCCTCGTTCAGGACCGCCTTGGTCTCCTGGAAGAGGAAGGACTTGTTGGCGGAGCCGCCGCCCTTCGCCATGAAGAGGAACTTGTACGCGCCGCCGTCGGTGGCGTACAGCTCGATCTGCGCGGGCAGGTTCGAGCCGGTGTTCTTCTCCTCCCACATGGTGAGGGGGGCCATCTGCGAGTAGCGCAGGTTCAGCTCGGTATACGCGTCGTAGATGCCGCGCGAGAGGGCTGCCTCGTCGCCGCCCTCGGTGAGGACGTTCTGGCCGCGCTTGCCCATCACGATCGCGGTGCCGGTGTCCTGGCACATCGGCAGCACGCCGGCCGCGGCGATGTTCGCGTTCTTCAGCAGGTCGAGGGCGACGAACTTGTCGTTCGAGGACGCCTCGGGGTCGTCGATGATCTTGCGGAGCTGGGCAAGGTGCGCGGGGCGCAGATAGTGCGAGATGTCGTGCATCGCCTCCGCGGCGAGCTTGCGCAGCGCCTCGGGCTCGACCTTGAGGAAGGTGCGGCCGTCCGCCTCGAAGGTGGAGACACCTTCGGCGGTCACCAGGCGGTAGGGCGTGGTGTCCTCTCCCAGCGGGAGCAGATCGGAGTACGCAAACTCTGGCATTACGGCCATTCCTCACTCGGCAGACGGCGGCTGCGCCTCCATCGGCGCAGCGTCCCAAGCCTAGAACGCGGCGGGGGGTGCCGGTTCTGTGAGGTAAGGCTCAGTTCCTGGGAGGTGTGTCCGTATCGGCCGAATCGACGCCCGATAAAGTGTGGACGCCCCGGTCTGGACTAGTCGCGATCTATCGCGTTTCGCTACGCTGCTGCCGTGGACCTCCAAAAGCACGAACTGCGTGCCTCAGACGCCGACCGGGACCGGATCGCCGACATCCTGCGGGACGCCATGGCCGAGGGCCGGCTCACCGCGCAGGAGCATGCGGACCGCATCGACGCCGTCTACCGTGCCAGGACCGTGGGTGAGCTGGAGCCCCTGGTCCGGGACCTGCCCGCGGTCCGCCGCGCGGCTCCCGCCCCGGCTCCGCTGGACGAGCAGCCCGTCCCCGGTGTCGTGGAGAAGCTGATCGCCGTCTTCTCCAGCACGACCCGCCGGGGCCGTTGGCGGGTCGGTGCGCGGACCCACGCCTTCTCGCTCTTCGGCAGCGTCGAGATCGACCTCACCGAGGCGCTGTTCGAGCAGCGGCTGACCGTGATCAACGCGACCTCGGTCTTCGGCAGCGTCGACGTCAGGGTCCCGGAGAACATCACGCTGCGCGGCAACGGCACCGGCGTCTTCGGCAGCGTCGAGGTCAGAGCACTGGAGGCGGCGGATCCGGAGGCCCCGGTCGTGGTGGTGAACGGCTACGCGGTCTTCGGCAGCGTCGAGGCCCGGCCGAAACGCGGCAAGTGGGTCCAGGACCTCCGGGACAGGCTGCGCAAGGAGTTCGGCTGACGCACCCGGGCGCCCGGGACGGCACCGGGTGGCGCGGGGTGGCACAGGGTCATGGACCGCGGCGGTGCCGCGAACTCAGTGCATAGGCGCGCGCGCAGCGGGTAGGGAAGGCTGCATCGCCTCCCACACGCGAAGCCGTCGTCAGGAGTAGACCGTGCTGTACCCGCCGCACCAGCCCCTCCAGGCCGCCGCCATTCCGCCGCAGCGCGGCCCAGCCGGGCCTGCCCGCGAGGACGAGTCGGGTCCCTGGCACACGGAGGCGGTGTGCCGCCGTGACGAGGCCGGACTGTTCTTCGCGCCGTCCAAGGAGCCCACGGCCGCACGGCTGTCCCGGGAGGAGGCGGCGAAGCGGGTCTGCGCGCGCTGCCCCGTAGTGATCGAGTGTCGCGAGCACGCGCTGCTCCAGCCCGAGCCGTACGGCGTGTGGGGCGGGCTGACCGCGGCGGAGCGCCGGGTGGTGCTGGCACGCCGCAGGCGCCGGGAGATGGAGCTCAAGAAGGCCGCCTCGGCGCCCCGCATCGCCGCGGCCGGCTGACGCGCCGGCGTCCGGGAGTCGAGACCTACGCGGAAGAGGGCGCTCCCGCCGCACAACAGGAGCGCCCTCTTCCACGTACGCGGACTGCCTCGCCTACTGCGCCCGGTCGAAGTCGATCGCGCTGTACGCGCGCAGCTTCGACAGCCGGTGCGTGGAGTCGATCTGGCGGATGGTGCCGGACTTGGAGCGCATGACCAGGGACTGCGTGGTGGCCGTCTCCGAGCGGTAGCGGACACCGCGCAGCAGCTCGCCGTCCGTGATGCCGGTGGCCACGAAGAACACGTTGTCGCCGCTGACCAGGTCGTTCGTGGACAGGACCCGGTCCAGGTCGTGGCCGGCGTCGAGCGCGCGCTGCCGCTCCGCCTCGTCCTTGGGCCACAGCTTGCCCTGGATCACACCGCCCAGGCACTTGATGGCGCAGGCCGAGATGATGCCCTCGGGCGTGCCGCCGACGCCGAGCAGCAGGTCGACGCCGGTGCCCTCCTTGACGGCCATGATCGAGCCGGCGACGTCGCCGTCGGTGATGAACTTGATCCGGGCGCCGGTCTCGCGGATCTCCTTGACGATGCCCTCGTGGCGCGGGCGGTCGAGGATGACGACCGTGACGTCCTCGGGGGAGGAGTGCTTGGCCTTGGCGACCCGGCGGATGTTGACGGAGACGGGGGCGTTGATGTCGACGAAGTCGGCGGCCTCCGGGCCGGTGACCAGCTTGTCCATGTAGAACACCGCGGACGGGTCGAACATGGTGCCGCGGTCGGCGGCGGCCAGGACCGCGATGGCGTTCGGCATGCCCTTGGCGGTGAGCGTGGTGCCGTCGATCGGGTCCACCGCGATGTCGCACTCGGCGCCGGTGCCGTCGCCGATGTGCTCCCCGTTGAAGAGCATCGGGGCTTCGTCCTTCTCGCCCTCGCCGATGACGACGATGCCGTTCATCGACACGGTGTGGACGAGGGTGCGCATCGCCTTGACCGCGGCGCCGTCGGCGCCGTTCTTGTCGCCGCGGCCGACCCACCGGCCGGCGGCCATCGCTGCGGCCTCGGTGACCCGGACGAGCTCCAGGGCCAGGTTACGGTCGGGGGCCTCGGGAGAGACCTCGAGTGCGGACGGAAGATGATGCTCGGTCATCGGAGCGCACCTTTCTGTACGGCGACGGCCGGATAAGCGAGGGTTCCCCCAGACTCTATCGGTAGGTTGACATTTTGAGCAGTGGGGGTCACGTATGAGCGGCGCTATGACCTGAGAACATAGGGGGCGTGGCAGGCAAGCGAGGCAACAAGACGGTACGCAACATGATCCTCTCGTTGGCGGCGGTGGCCCCCGTCGTCGCGGTGGTCTACATGTTCACTCCGCACGACGGAACGGCCGATCCGCTGAAGGCGGTCGACTACCGGGTCGAGCTCCAGACGGCCCGGCGCGCGGCGCCGTACCCGGTGGCCGCGCCCGTGGGACTCCCGGACGGCTGGAAGGCCACCTCGGTCTCGTACGACGGTGCCGGGGGCAACGCCTGGCACCTCGGCTTCCTGAGCCCGGAAGGCCGGTACGTGGCGGTGGAGCAGTCCACGGCGCCCGCGAAGAAGTTCATCTCCTCGGTCAGCCAGCAGGCCACGAAGACGGACGAGACCCAACAGGTGAAGGGTGTCGCCTGGGAGCGCTGGGAGGGCTCGAAGTACGACGCGCTGGTCCGGCAGGACAAGGGCTCCACCACGGTGGTGACCGGTACGGCACCGTACGAGCAGCTGGCGCAGATGGCCGCGGCGCTGGAGTCGAAGCAGCGCTAGCCCCTTACGGCCGGGAACTTCCGGCCCTGAACGGCCGAGGCCGCCGCACCCGGACGGGTGCGGCGGCCTCGCTGCGCGCGTACCGCTCGGACGGTGGTGACGACGTCGTCGTACGCCAGGCGCGGGCTGCGCGGACTGTGCTGTCCCGGGGGGTGACCCCCGGACCCCCGGCAGGGGGTGGTCCGGCGTACCGCTCGGACGGTGGTGACGATGTCGTCGTATGCCGGGCGCGGGCTGCGCGGACTGTGCTGTTTCGGGGGGTGACCCCCGGACCCCCGGCAGGGGGTGGTCCGGCGTTCGCTCAGACGGTGGTGACGACGTCGTCGTACGCCAGGCGCGGGCTGCGCGGACTGTGCTGTCCCGGGGGGTGACCCCCGGACCCCCGGCAGGGGGTGGTCCCGCGTTCGCTCAGACGGTGGTGACGACGTCGTCGTACGCCAGGCGCGGGCTGCGCGGGAACCAGGCGTCCTCGCCGGGCTTGCCGATGTTGACGACCATCAGCGGGGTGTGGTCGTCGTCCAGGAACTCCTTCTGGACGCCGGCGAAGTCGAGGCCGGTCATCGGGCCGGCGGCCAGGCCGGCGGCGCGGATGCCGATGATGAAGTACGCGGCCTGGAGGGCGGCGTTCATCGCGGCGGACTGCTCACGGACCGGGCGCTCCGAGAAGAACATGTCCTTGGCCTGCGGGAAGTGCGGGAGCAGCTGCGGCAGCTCCTCGTGGAACTCGTTGTCCGCGGCGAGGATCGCGACCAGCGGGGCGGTGGCGGTCTTGGCCGCGTTGCCCTCGGCCATGTGCTTGACGAGGCGCTCACGGGCCTCGGCGGAGCGGACCAGGACGACGCGCAGCGGCGTCTGGTTGAAGGCGGTCGGGCCGTACTTGACCAGGTCGTAGATCGCCTGCACCTGCTCCTCGGTCACCGGCTCGTCGGTGAACGTGTTGGCGGTGCGGGCCTCGCGGAAGAGGAGGTCCTGGGCAGCGGGGTCAAGAGCGAGGGTCATGCTGGCGTACCTTCCGGGACGTGCAGGGGATCTTGCGATGTCCCCAACCGTACACGGGTACGTTAAATTTCAACTAACTGTCCGTTGTGACCAGCCTCACATGATCAGTCCTCCTCCGGCTCACCCTCCTCGCCCTCGGCGAGCGCCGCGTCCAGCCGCGCCCTGGCCCCCTCCAGCCAGTGGCGGCACACCTTCGCCAGCTCCTCGCCCCGCTCCCACAGGGCGAGCGACTCCTCCAGCGTGATGCCGCCCGCCTCCAGCCGGCGCACGACCTCGATCAGCTCGTCGCGCGCCTGCTCGTACCCCAGCGTCGCCTCGTCCGTAGTGGCCATGTGCTCCACCCTATGTGCGGGGTACGACAACGACGTCGAACTCTCCCTCGGCCACCCGGGCCCGCAGTTCCTCGCCCCCGCCGACCTCGTCCGGCGACCGCACCACCGCGCCGTCCGCCTTCTGCAGCACCGCGTATCCGCGCTCCAGCGTCGCCGCGGGCGACAGCGCGACCACCCGCGCACGGGTGTGGGCCAGCTCCGAGTCCGCCCTGTCCAGCAGATGCCCCAGCGTGCGGCGGCTGCGCGAGACCAGCGCGTCGATCTCCGCCTCCCGCACCTCGACCATCCGCTGCGGATGCTCCATGCACGGGCGCGCCAGCGCATGCGCGAGCCCGCGCTCCTCCCGCTCGATCAGCGCCCGTACGGTCCACAGCACACGGTCCCGCAGCTGCCGTACCCGGCCCAGCTCCTCCCCGACGTCCGGCACGACCTTCTTCGCCGCGTCCGTGGGCGTCGAGGCCCGCAGGTCCGCCACCAGGTCCAGCAGCGGGGAGTCGGGCTCGTGCCCGATCGCCGACACCACCGGCGTCCGGCACGCCGCCACTGCCCGGACCAGCTCCTCGTCCGAGAACGGCAGCAGGTCCTCCACGCTGCCACCGCCCCGCGCCACGATGATCACGTCCACGTCCGGGTGCGCGTCCAGCTCCTGAACCGCCCGCACCACCTGGGGCACCGCGTGCACACCCTGCACAGGCACGTTGCGCACCTCGAAGCGCACGGCGGGCCAGCGGCGGCGCGCGTTCTCCAGCACATCGCGCTCGGCCGCGGAGGCCCGGCCGCACACCAGCCCGACCAGCTGCGGCAGAAAGGGCAGCCGCCGCTTCCGCTCGGCGGCGAACAGTCCCTCGGCGGCGAGGGACTTCTTCAGCAGCTCCAGCCGGGCGAGCAGTTCACCGATCCCGACCGGCCTTATCTCGGCCGCCCGCAGCGACAACTGCCCGCGCGGCGCGTACCACTCGGGCTTGGCGTGGATCACGACCCGGGCGCCCTCCGAGACGACGTCTGCGACGGCGTCGTACACCTGCCGGTAGCAGGTCACGCTGAGCGAGATGTCGTGTGACGGGTCGCGCAGCGTCAGGAAGACCACGCCGGCGCCGGGCCGGCGTGACAACTGAGTGATCTGCCCCTCGACCCACACCGCGCCGAGCCGGTCGATCCACCCACCGATGAGCCGCGACACCTGCCCGACGGGCAGCGGCGCGTCCGCGGACGTCTGAAGAGCCATAGGCGTGAGCGTACGGGCTCCCACCGACAGTGCCCCCGCGGTTGCCGGCCCGCGGCTACCACGACCCCCTCTGCTCGCCCCACCGCAGGGCCGGCACCACCATGCCCGCCCGGGCCGTCGGTGACGCCTCCACGATCACCGCGATCGTCACCGCCGCGCCCAGCACCGGCACCAGCACATGGCTCGCGTACGCGAACGTCGAACCGGCCTGCGGAACGACCCGCACCATCTGTGCGTAGCTGAAGGCGTCCGCGCCCCTGCCCGTACCGGAACCCGTGTCCGCCATGGGTGCCTCCGAAGATCGCGTACGGCGTCGGTCTCAGCCCTGCGGGTGATCGCTGACGTGTTCGGTACGCCCTTACGATGGGGGCATGACTGCTACGAACGCCCGACGCGTCCTGCTCGCCGCTCCCCGTGGCTACTGCGCGGGCGTCGACCGTGCCGTGATCGCCGTGGAGAAGGCTCTGGAGCAGTACGGGGCTCCGGTGTACGTCCGCCACGAGATCGTCCACAACAAGTACGTCGTGCAGACCCTGGAGAAGAAGGGCGCGATCTTCGTCGAGGACACGGCGGAGGTCCCCGAGGGGTCGATCGTCATGTTCTCCGCGCACGGTGTGGCGCCGATCGTCCACGAGGAGGCCGCCCAGCGGAAGCTCGCCACGATCGACGCGACCTGCCCGCTGGTGACGAAGGTCCACAAGGAGGTCGTCCGCTTCGCCAAGGAGGACTTCGACATCCTCCTCATCGGCCACGAGGGCCACGAAGAGGTCATCGGCACCACCGGCGAGGCCCCCGACCGCATCACCCTGGTCGACGGCCCGGACGATGTCGCCAAGGTCGAGGTCCGCGACCCGTCCAAGATCGTCTGGCTGTCCCAGACCACCCTGTCGGTGGACGAGACGATGGAGACGGTCGACAAGCTCAAGGAGAAGTTCCCGCAGCTCGTCTCCCCGCCGAGCGACGACATCTGCTACGCCACGCAGAACCGCCAGATCGCGGTCAAGCAGATGGGCGCCGACGCCGATCTCGTCATCGTGGTCGGCTCGCAGAACTCCTCGAACTCCAAGCGGCTGGTCGAGGTCGCCCTGGGCGCGGGCGCCCGCGACGCCCACCTGGTGGACTTCGCCGACGAGATCGACGAGGCCTGGCTGGAGGGCGTGACCACGGTCGGCGTCACCTCGGGTGCCTCGGTCCCGGAGGTCCTGGTCGAGGGCGTCCTGGAGTGGCTCGCGGCCCGCGGCTACGAGGACGTGGAGATCGTCAAGGCTGCCGAGGAGTCCATCACCTTCTCGCTGCCCAAGGAGCTGCGGCGCGACCTGCGCGCGGAGGCGGCCTCGCTCAACGAGCGGTGACTGTCAGTCCCTCGTCGTAACGTTGGGCACATGCAGATCTTCGGAGTGGACATCGGCGGGTCCGGCATCAAGGGCGCGCCCGTGGACGTGGAGCTCGGCGATCTGGCCGAGGAACGCCACAAGGTGCTGACCCCGCATCCGGCCACGCCGGACGCGACGGCCGGTGCGGTGGCCGAGGTGGTCAGCCACTTCGGCTGGTCGGGCCCGATCGGCATCACCTTCCCGGGCGTCGTCACGCGCCGTACGGTCCGGACCGCGGCGAACGTGGACAAGGCATGGATCGGCGTGGACGCGGTCCGTCTGCTCGGCGACCGGCTCGGCGGACTGCCGGTCACCGTGCTCAACGACGCCGATGCGGCCGGGACGGCCGAGATGTCCTTCGGCGCGGGCCGCGACCGCACCGGCACGGTCATGCTGCTCACGTTCGGCACGGGCATCGGCAGCGCACTGTTCCGCGACGGCCTGCTGGTGCCCAACACCGAACTGGGACATCTGGAGCTGGGTGGCCACGACGCGGAGAAGTACGCCTCGACCAAGGTCAAGGAGGACGAGGGGCTCAACTGGTCCCGCTGGGCCCACCGCGTCCAGAAGTACCTGACCCATGTCGAGATGCTCTTCTCGCCGGAGCTCTTCATCATCGGCGGCGGCGTCAGCCGCAAGGCCGAGAAGTTCATCCCCCTGATCGAGGGCATCCGGGCCGAGATCCTCCCGGCGGAGCTGCAGAACAACGCGGGCATCGTGGGAGCGGCGATGGCCGCGAAGGCCGCCGCGGGACGTTAGTACTGCAACCGCACTCGCGCTATCGCCGCAGGTCAAGCGCGGTACACCGCCCGCCCGCATGTGACGAGCCATCAGCCACTTGGAGCGTTGACCTGCCGGTTCGCGGTTCGACCGAATGCGGGAACCGGAATCCTCCACTGACGCATCGCCAGTGGAAGAACTCCGCTGCACCCGCCCTGACCTGCGGTGACGCAATGAGTGCGGTTGCAGTATTAGGGGTGTCCGGCGGATCAGGCCGGGCCCGGCCTGATCGACCGACAGGACCTAACGCCTGGCGGCGGCACGCTTTCGCCGCATCAGCCGCACCTTCCGTACGGTCACGATGAGCCCGGCGAGCAGCGTCCCCCCGTACAGCCAGCCCGCATGCAGCGCCAGCATGGTGACGAGGGCCATGATCTGCCCGCCCATGCCCTCGGTCCCCCCTGCGATCGGCCATGTGCCCAGGGTGAACGCGATCGGCACCACGATGGGCGCGGCGACCAGATCGGCCCCGCGTACCCACAGCGAGGTCAGCGCGCTGACGGGCAGGAACAGCAGCCCGTACACCAGCGGCGACCCGTCGAACAGCAACTGGTCCAGGCACCCGAGCACCAGCATCACCGTCATCGCGAACAGCCCGGTGCCGAGCCCGGTCAGCCGCGGATCGGGAAACCGCCGCACCCCGACGCCCCCGGGCGGCGTGGCAACCCGGTAGACGGCGGAGGGCTGCTGTGCACGTGTCCTGTAGTGCTCCACCGGACCAACGTAGGTCGCGGGGCGCGGCGAATCCCGGGTTGGACACGCGCTTTGGACGAGCTTGGGGATGCGTTCGATGGCAGGTGACCATCCGATTGGGGCATTGTTAGGCGTGGGGAGGAGGTGTTCATATGACAGCGACGCTTCCGGAGGCAGACGTGGCGGCGGCAGAGCACAAGAGCTTGCGCGAGGTCGCCCATGAGCTCCCGGTCCCCGAGGGTTTCCGGGTGGAGATCATCGGGGGTGTGATCATCGTGTCGCCATCGCCGACAGGAAAGCACGGACGAGTGGTGTGGCGGCTGGTCGACATGCTGCTGCCGAAGCTGCCCGAGGGGTACGGCATCGAGACCAATCTGGGGGTGGACAAGAGAGCCGGAGCCGACGACTACGCCATCCCGGATCTGTTCGTGGCACCCGAGGAGGTGCTGGACACCGCGAGTACGGAAATCCTGCCCGAGGCAGTGATCCTCGTGGCCGAGGTGGTGTCGCAGTCCAGCCAGACCACGGACCGGGTCGCCAAGCTCAAGCAGTACGCAGAGTCCGGCATCCCGGTCTACCTCCTGGTGGACCCGCATGCCGGTGAGATCACCGTGTTCTCCGACCCGGCCATGGCCACGGGCGAGTACAGGGCACGGCACACCGTCCCTTGGGGGGACATCCTCGCCCTGCCCGGGCCTCTCGGCGCCGAAATCGACAGCGCCTGCTTTCCGTCGCTGCAGGGTTGGACACGCCCGTAGACTGGGGGATCGGCCCCCTGTCCGGGCCGGTCCATACACCTCTCGCACCGGGAAGTCGCCAACGTGTCGCTCACGATCGGAATCGTCGGTCTGCCGAATGTCGGCAAGTCGACCCTGTTCAACGCCCTGACCAAGAACGACGTGCTGGCGGCCAACTACCCGTTCGCCACCATTGAGCCCAACGTCGGCGTCGTCGGTGTGCCCGACGCCCGTCTCGGCAAGCTCGCCGAGGTCTTCGGCTCGCAGCGCATCCTTCCCGCCACCGTCGACTTCGTCGACATCGCCGGCATCGTGCGCGGCGCCAGCGAGGGCGAGGGCCTGGGCAACAAGTTCCTCGCGAACATCCGTGAGTCCGACGCGATCTGCCAGGTCATCCGCGCCTTCAAGGACGAGAACGTCGTCCACGTCGACGGCAAGGTCTCGCCCAAGGACGACATCGAGACGATCAACACCGAGCTGATCCTCGCCGACCTCCAGACCATCGAGAAGGTCCTGCCGCGCCTGCAGAAGGAATCGCGGATCAAGAAGGACGTCGCGCCGAAGGTCAAGGCCGTCGAGGAGGCCCAGGGCATCCTCGAGTCCGGCCAGACCCTGTTCTCCGCCGGCATCGTCCAGGGCACCGAGCGCGCCGAGCTGCTGCACGACCTGCACCTGCTCACCACCAAGCCCTTCCTCTACGTCTTCAACGTCGACGAGGAGGAGCTCACCGACGAGGCCTTCAAGGACGAGCAGCGCGCCATGATCGCCCCCGCGGAGGCGATCTTCCTCAATGCCAAGCTGGAGGCCGACCTGGCCGAGCTCGACGACGAGGAGGCCCTGGAGCTCCTGGAGTCCGTCGGCCAGCACGAGCCCGGCCTGGCCACCCTGGCCCGCGTCGGCTTCGACATCCTGGGCCTCCAGACCTACCTCACGGCAGGCCCCAAGGAGTCCCGCGCCTGGACCATCAAGAAGGGCGCCACGGCCCCCGAGGCGGCCGGTGTCATCCACACCGACTTCCAGAAGGGCTTCATCAAGGCCGAGGTCATCCACTTCGAGGACCTGGTCGCCACCGGCTCGGTCGCCGAAGCCCGCGCGGCCGGCAAGGCCCGCATGGAGGGCAAGGACTACGTGATGCAGGACGGCGACGTGGTGGAGTTCCGCTTCAACGTCTGACGATCAATCAAGAGCTGCGCCCTACCTGCTTGTTGGCAGGTAGGGCGCAGCTGTCTGTCCGCGGGGAGTCCTCGGCCCGTGAACTGCGGTGGCGGGTCTGAGGCGGTGACTTCGGCGCCGCCTCAGACCTTGACGACCTCTACGGAAGGGCCGCACAGGAGCGTCAGGTCCTCGGGGTCGGAAGTGAGGACGGTGACCGGTCGACTGTACGAGGCGGCACAGGCAGTGGTCGGCGACCACGGCCGGGCGGTCGAGGCGGTACGGGCGGCACCGAAGTCGATCCACGACGCAGCGGTGAAGCGGGAACTCGACGCCATCCCTGTCGCCCGATTGCAGGACGTCGCCGAAGGGCGGCTGCGGCTGGGGAGCGCCGAGAGAGGCGGACTGCGCACGGTCGGTCAGGTGCTCGAAGCAGACCCCTACCGGTCAGAGGCTTGGGAGGGGCTCCGCCGCAGGTCAGGATCATGTGGCGGGTATTCCGTTTCAGCCTCTGACTCTGAGTCAAAGGGCAGGCAACGGCCTTCGGTTGGCAGGGCGGCCCTTTTGGTTGACGGTCTGTGACGGTCGCCGGGTCAGGGAGGGCGCCACAACACCGCGCTCGAATGGACGTCGCCGACCTCCCTGCCCGCCGCTTCAGCGTCAATGCCGGCTGTCTAGTTCCAGCCATGCCGGATTCGGTCAGTCACAGGCTATTCACCACTTGATCGCCGGGCTTACACACTGGGCGACGCCCGCGGTCGTCCCTGCGGGCACCTTCGAAAAGGAGTCCCTGTGAAGAAGACCCTCTCCATGGCGGTCAGCCTGGCCATCGCCGCCACCTGTGCCGTCGGCGTGGCGCTCCCCGCGCACGCCGCTGACACGACCGGAGCCACGACCCTCTCCGGCGAGTCGCTCCAGTCGCTCATCGACACCTCCGCGATGTCCCCGCGGACCAAGGCCCTCGCAGAGAAGATCCTGGCGAAGCTGCCCGCTGACTGGCAGTCCCGTGCCGATGCGGCTGCCGCCAAGTACGGCATTGACGACTCGCCGTGGAGCGATCTGCGCGACAGCGTGATCAATCCCGATGACTATCAGTGCCCGTCGACCGAGCTCAAGACCTGGGCCCGCTCTCTCCTCATGGGCGCCGAGGACCCCTTCGCCATCTTCATGCTCTCCATCTTCGATGGCTTCAACCTTCCGACGTATGACGCACTGATCTTCGGCGCGGAGTCGTCGTCCAACAAGTTCGGCGTCAACGGTGAGTACACCCAGTCGCTCAACTCCGAGATGAAGAACCTCAAGCGCTTCTGGGACATCGACTCGGCGGACATCGAGCTGATACCCCTGCACGGCGCCGATGTCTTCTCCAGCCGCGAGCGGGTCGCCCGCACGCTCTCCGTGCTGTACGGCGGGACGCCGGAGTCCCAGCTCGACCTGGCCGACATGTTCATCGAGCTCGTCACCATGGAACCGATCCTGAAGGGCGGTGCCAACCCGATCTTCTCCTTCAACGCCTTCGCCTACACCGAGGAGCGCGAGCCGGCACCGACGGGCATCTCCGACAGGATCGTCATGGGTGACGGCATCCTGCAGGGCATGACGGCTGTGGGTCTGGGCGATGTCGCGCCGAAGGCGATCCAGGCCCATGAGTTCGGCCACCATGTGCAGTACGAGAACGATCTGTTCGTGAGCGACCTGCCCCGTCCCGAGGCCACTCGTCGTACCGAGCTCATGGCCGACGCGTTCGGGACGTACTACCTGACCCATGCCCGTGGCGAGGCGCTGAACACCAAGCGGCTTCTGGGCTCTGAGCAGTCGTTCTACGAGGTCGGCGACTGCGGCTTCGACAACCCGGGCCATCACGGCACGCCGAACCAGCGTCTCGCGGCGTCGACTTGGGCCGCCGGCGTGGCCAACAACGCCGCGGACCAGGGTCACATCCTGCCGTCGCTCACATTCGCCGAGAAGTTCGAGGCCAAGCTTCCCGACCTGGTCAAGCCGGACGCCGGCTGACGACTGCGGTCCGACTGCAGGACGGCGCTCCTGTGAGCGACCGAGGATCCGCGTGGGGCGGGCCGGTTCTGTACCGGTCTGCCCCACGCGCGCGTCATGCGTGGGCGACGGCGTCGCCACAGGGCACAGGAAGGAGTGGTCGGCCGAGGCTGCGGTCTCCGGCCGGGGCAACGGTTCAGAGCCAGCCCTGGCGGCTGGCCTGGACACCGAGCTGGAATCGGGTCTGGGCGCCGAGTACTTCCTGCAGGCGGGCGATGCGCCGGGTGACGGTCCGTTCACTCACTCCGAGTTCACGGGCGATCGACTCGTCGGTGAGCCCGGCACTGAGGTAGCCCAGGAGCTGTCGCGCCTCGTTCGTCGGACTGACCCAGCCCTCGGCCGGCTCGCAGGCCCGAGGAAGCGGGACGGCCACCCGCCAGTACGACTCGAAGACTCCGATCAGCCCGTCCAGGAGGCCCGACGGCTGGACGACGACGCTGTGGTGTCCCGCGCGGTCCGGTGCGACGACGGACAACACGGCCAACCGGTCGTCGCAGAGCAAGAGATTCATGGGGATGTCGGGAAAGACCCGCGCCTGCTCCCCGCGGTCGACGCACGCGTGCGCCGCCTCCAAGGCCTTGGGCTCCTGCAGGATGTCGGCGCTGTACACCACCCGGTAGGCGACCCCGCGGACCAGGGCGTCCAACGCGTCGGTGTCGACCTCCGGTGCACGCTCGCCCCCGCCCACCGGCCCGATCGACAGCGCGCGTACCTCCGCCACTGCCTCGTTGTGGACCCGTTGCTGGATTGCGCCAGGGCTGTGGGATGTGTCGACGACCTCGATGTAGTTCGATCCTGAGGTGTGGTCGAGCCAGAAACGTGACAGGAGCGCTGCGCTCTCGTAGGCGAGCCGGGCCTCTCGTGCGCGCCGCTCGGCCATGGCCTCCAGCACCGCGCGAGGGGGCTGGGCGGTCAGCGTGTCGCCGGTGTGGGACACCAGGCCGATATCGGTGAGTTCGGTGACCGCGTGTTGCACTTCTTCCGCAGGCGATCCGGCTCGCGCCAACCGGCCGGCGAGCTCGACCGGGGCCAGCGATCCGTGCTCCACGAGCGCAAGATAGGCAGCCTCGGCTGTCATGGAGAGGCCGAGAGCCTGAAGCGGGCGCATTTTGAGGATTTCACTCCCAACCCAGCGGCGCCGTACGGCACCGTAGCTGACTCCACCCCTACGGATGTCCATCTGCCGAAGTTCGCCAGCCTAGCATCACGTGATCATGTGATGGCCGAGCCGAACACCGGAATGCGGAAGCGGCCGCGGCCGTGGTGTCTTCCCTTGGATGCGTGCTGGACCCGATCGCCTGAAGTCGCGTTTTCGCAGGCGACAGCGGTGCACCGATGTTCGCGTCAACGTGTAATACGTTCGGCGAGAGGCCGTCTGACCTGCGGTGGAGATCGACGTCACAACGAACTCTTGTCAACCCTCAGTGGCATGAAGGGGTTCCCCGGGCCGTGAAGCTCGTTCCGAACGGGGTCTGTTCGGTCGGCGCTTCTCGGCAGCACAACAGATTCGTATCTCTGGGCCTGACCCGCAATGAGAGTTCCGCGGTTGCCGCGACCATCAGGTCCACCGCTCCTGGACCGTGGTGTTGCCCTGAGGCGACCAGGAGGTCCTGGATCTGGCGGGCGCGCAGGAGGGTGTGGGGGTCCAGCCGAAGGCGTCGTGGAGGTAGCGCTCGAGGAGGGCGCTTTCTTCGCGGCCTCCGGCCACCCGCACCAGTTCGAGTTCGGTCACCCCGCAGACGCTGACGCGTCCGGCGTCGAGGACTGGGGTCCAATCCCGTTCCACGTGCGGTAGGCGGAAGAGGCGGTTGCAGGCGCTCGTGTCGATGGGGGTCGATGGGGAAGGACTCGCTCACCCTGTGGGCGCCTCGCCGAAGGCCCCGCCTTCGTGGGCGAGCTCGCTGAGCCGGCGCCGGGCGGCCCGGCGCTGGTAGATCGCGCCGACCGCGATTTCGACGGCCCGGGAGAGGGTCTCGCCGGCGTCCTCGGTGTGCAGGAGCTGTTTCACCTCGGTGAGGCGGTCGTCGTCGATCTCGGACCCCATGAAGGGACGCGCCCTCGGCGCCGGGCGCGGCAGGAAGATGGGTACTGGCACCCCTGCGGTCCACCCCCTCCGGCAGGCATGCTGCTGATGCGCTCACAGGAGCGCGTGGGCGAAGCGAGGTGGGGGAGCGTTATGGGACGGCAGGACGTGACGGCGGTCGGGCGCGGCGTGTCGGCGGGGCCCGTGGGTCTGGCACGTGGTGCGGCTCTGACCGGACTGGCGATTGGTGAGGCACTGCTCGCGCTGTGGGTGTGCCTGGTGCTCTGTCTTGCCTGCGTGGGCCTGGGCCTTCCGCTGCTGCCGGGTGCGCTGCGGGCGGTGCGGGCGCAGGCCAGGCGGCAGCGGAGGCTGGCGTGGGCGTGGTCGGGGGTTCGGGTGGACGACCCGTACCGGCCGGCGAGCGGCGAAACGGGCCATGCGGGCGGGTGGCGTGAGATGCGGTTGCGGCTCGCCGACCCGGCCACCTGGCGGGACCTGGTGTGGCTGCTCGTCAATCCCTTCATCGGCCCGGTGATGGCCTTCCTGCCGTTGGTGGCCGTGGTGCACGGCGTGTTCGGAGTGGTCCTGGCCTTCGCGTGGCGGCCCATCACCAGCGCCTGGAACGGCGTCTGGTTCGACTTCGTACCGGTCACCGGGCAGACCACGGCCACCCTGGCCGCTGCGCTCGGCGTGGTCCAGGCCTGCTGCGGCCTGCTGCTCTTCCCCAGGTGGCTGATGCCTCTGCATGGACGGTGGGTGCGCTTCGTCCTGGGCAAGAGCCGTAGCGCGCTGAGCGACCGGGTCGAGCAGTTGCAGACGTCGCGGTCGGACGCCGTGGACCTCCAGGCGGCCGAACTGCGCCGCATCGAGCGCGACCTGCACGACGGCACGCAGGCCCGGCTGGTCGCCCTGGGCATGACGCTGACCGCCGCGGAGTCACTCCTGGAGCACAACCCGGAGGCGGTACGAGCCCTGCTCGCGGAGGCGAAGGGCAACTCGACCCGGGCACTGAACGAACTGCGGGACCTGGTGCGCGGCGTGCACCCGCCGCTGCTGGCCGACCGCGGCCTGGTCGACGCCGTGCGCACCTTCGCCCTTGAGCTCCCCCTCCCGGTCCAGGTCACCGGGGAGATCCCGGGCCGGCTCCCCGCCCCCGTGGAGTCCGCCGCGTACTTCGCCATCGCCGAGCTGCTCGGCAACGTGGTCAAGCACGCCGAGGCAGAGCAGGTCTCCGTGGACTTCCGCTACGACCACCACGTCCTGCGGGTGGCCGTCCACGACAACGGCGTCGGCGGTGCCACCGCGGGGGACGGCGGCGGCATCCGCGGCATCGAGCGCCGGCTCGCGGCGTTCGACGGCGCGCTCGCGCTGACCAGCCCTCCGGGTGGCGGCACCACCGCCGCCCTGGAGATCGGCTGCGACCTGTTGGACGGCACCGATGAGACCGGAGCCGCCCCGCGGTCCCGGTGACCGGGCCGCGCACGGCGCGGCACCACCGACACGTTCGCACCACGGGCGCAGTACGGCCACGAGGCCGGAGAGAAGACACGAACAGGAGAGGGCTGACCTCGTCATGACCTTAAAGCGAAACATTCCCGCTCGGATCGGCTACTGGAGCGCGGCACATCCGTGGCGGGCCGTCCTGGTGTGGCTCGTGCTGACCCTCGCCGCCTTCTCCACCGGCTTCCTCGGTGAGACCCGTATGGCCACCCAGGCGGACATGACCGTGGGTGAGTCCGCCCGGGCCGCACGGCTGATCGAAGACAACGGGCTGAAGGAGCCCGCGACGGAGAACTTCCTGCTCTCCCCGCGCGTCGGCCAGGACGCCGGCGGCGCGGCCGACGCGGCGGACGAGCTGAAGCGGCGGCTGGCCGAACTGCCCGAGGTGGCCTCGGTGACCGGGCCCCTGAAGTCCGAAGACGGCAGGACACTGCTGGTACGGGCGGTGATGAAGGGGGACGCGGACTCCGCCCCGGACCGGGTGACCGCACTCACCGACGCCACCGCCCAGGTCCAGGAACGCCACCCCGCATTGCGTGTCGAGGAGACCGGAGACGCCTCCATCCAGCACGACTTCCAGGACTGGCTCGCCAAGGACCTGTCCAAGGCCACCGTGATCAGCGTGCCGATCACCCTGGTGGTGTTGATGGTCGTGTTCGGGGCCCTGGTGACGGCGGGCGTCCCGGTCCTGCTGGCCCTGTTCGCGGTGGGCTCCTCGCTGAGCCTGTGGGCACTCGCCTCCCGGCTCTTCCCCGACCCCGGGATGGTGCCGGACGTGATCGTCCTGATGGGACTCGCGGTGGGCGTCGACTACTGCCTGTTCTACCTGCGCCGCTACCGCGAGGAGCGCGCCAAGGGGTACGACGCCCAGGCAGCGGTCCGGGTGGCGGCGGCCACCTCCGGCCACTCCGTGCTCGTCTCCGGCATCGCCGTGCTGGTGTCCATGGCCGGCCTGTACGTGGCCGGAGACCTGATGCTCGCCTCGATGGCGACCGGCGCGATCATCGTCGTCGCCATGGCCATGGTGTCCACGGTCACCGTGCTGCCGGCGCTTCTTGTGAAGCTCGGACGCGCGGTGGACCGTCCGCGGATCCCCGTGCTGTGGCGGCTCACCCAGGGGCGCGGGGGCTCCCGGGTCTGGACCGCCATCCTGCGGCCGGCGACCGGTCACCCGGTAGTCGCCGCGGTGCTCTCCGTGGGAGCGCTGCTGGCACTGGCCGCTCCGGCGCTCGGCATGGACCTGAAGTCCACGCAGCTCGCCGACTTCCCGCGCAACCTGACGACCATGCAGAGCTACGACCGGCTGGTGGCCGCCTTCCCCTCCCGTACCGACACGGACGTGGTAGTCCTGCGGCTGCCCGCCGACCGCTCGGCCGATCTGCGCCCCGCGGTGGCGGACCTCGCCGGGCGGATCGAGCAGGGCGCCGCGGGCGACCGGGCGAAGCCCGAGATCCGCTGGTCCACGGACGGGCGAGGTGCCGTCCTCGACGTGAGCAGGACGTCCGCCACCGGAACGGACGAGGCCCGTACGGCGGTCCGTGACCTGCGCGCACTGCTGGACTCCACCCTGCGAGGTCTGCCCGCCGGCAGCTACGCGCTGGGCGGGGCGGCCGCGGAGGACATGGACTACACGGCCAACCTCCATGACCGGCTGCCGTGGGTCATGGCGGCGGTCTTCGCGCTGACGTTCCTGGTCATGCTGGCCGCGTTCCGTTCCGTCGTGATCGCGCTGACCACCGTGCTGCTCAACCTCCTGTCCGTGGGGGCGTCGTTCGGGATCCTGTGCCTGGTGTTCCAGAAGACCTGGGCGGAGCCGCTGCTCGACTTCACCTCGACCGGCCACGTCGTGTCCTGGGTCCCTGTCCTGCTGTTCGTGATCCTCTCGGGGCTGTCGCTGGACTACCACGTCTTCGTGGTGAGCCGGATCAGGGAGCGGGTCCTCATCGGCATGACCACCAGGAACGCGGTCATTGACGGCATCAGCCGCACCGCGGGCGTCGTCACCGGGGCCGCGGTGGTGATGGTGGCGGTGTTCAGCGTCTTCGGCGCGCTGAGCTTCGTCGAGATGAAGCAGATCGGGGTGGGCCTCGCGGTCGCCGTCGCCCTGGACGCGACAGTGATCCGCGCCTTCGTCCTGCCCTCCCTGATGGTGCTGCTCGGCCGGGCCAATTGGTGGCCCTCGAAGACTGGACGGTCGGCGGTCGCACCGTCCTCCATGCCCGAGCCGGCCGAGGAGGTCGGGCTCGGCGTGTGAACGCGCGGCCCGAGCCCCACCCCCGTGGCCCGGGCCGCACCCTTCAGCCGGGTGTCAGCGCCCGGTCAGCGGTGGACTGACACAGTGGTGAGCATCGCTCCCCCGACACTGCCCCTTGGCGAGAGGAACGCGGGAACCGCCATGAGCAACCCTTTCGACGACTCCGAAGGCGTCTTCCATGTGCTGGTCAACGACGCGGGTCAGCACAGTCTGTGGCCCGCGTTCGCCGCGGTCCCCGACGGCTGGCATCCGGTGCTCGGCCCGGTTCCGAGGGAGGAGGCCGTCGGCTACGTCGACGAGCACTGGACCGACCTGAGGCCGCGGCGCCTCACCGGGGCGGGGAGCTGACCCATGACCGAGCGTGGTTCGGCCGCGATCGAGGTGGAAGGACTGCACAAGTCCTACCGCGGCCTCGAAGTGCTCCGGGGGATCGACCTCTTCGCCCCGCGCGGCAGTGTGCTGGGGCTGCTCGGCCCGAACGGAGCGGGCAAGACGACGACCGTGCGGATCCTGAGCACGCTGCTGCGAGCGGACCGGGGCCGGCTCCTGATCGCCGGGTTCGACGCCGCCTCGCAGCCCCGGGAGGTACGCCGCAGGCTGGGACTTTCCGGCCAGTACGCCGCCGTCGACGAGGAACTGACCGGCCGTGAGAACCTGGTCATGCTGGGCCGCCTACTGCACCTCGGCAGGCGGCAGGCTCGCGAGCGGGCCGGTGAACTTCTCAGCCGTTTCGACCTCGCCGCGGCCGCCGACCGTCCGGCGCGCACCTACTCCGGTGGCATGCGCCGCCGTCTTGACCTGGCCAGCACCCTGGTGGGCCGACCCGAGGTCATCTTCCTGGACGAGCCGACCACGGGACTCGACCCGGCCAGCCGGCTGGCCCTCTGGAGCACGGTCGAGGAGCTCACCGAGGAGGGCGTCACCGTGCTACTGACCACGCAGTACCTGGAGGAGGCGGACGCCCTCGCCGACCGGATCTCGGTCATCGCCGAGGGCCGGGTGGTCGCCGAGGGAACACCGGACGAGCTCAAGCGGAAGATCGGCGGCGAGCGGCTGGAGATCACCGTGGCGGACCCGGCGGACCTCGGCACGGCCTACGACGTGCTGCGCCCCCTGGCCACCGGGGAGGTCTTCCGTGACGACCGGCGAGGCGTGCTCGGCCTCCAGCCGGCCGAGGGCATGGCGACGGTGGCCGCGGTGGCCACCGAACTGTGCGACCGGGGTGTGGCGGTCACCGACTTCGCGCACCGCAGGCCGTCCCTGGACGACGTCTTCCTGAGCCTGACGGGCAGCCCCTCGTCATGAGCGCCGTTCAGCCGGCCACGGTGGCCTGGGCGGTGTGGTCGCCGGTCGCGGACCGGCCCGCCGTCCGGGCCCTGCTGGACGAGAGCGAACGGGCCCGGTACGCGGCCCTGTGGGCGGCGGGCGACCGGGCGCGGTTCGCGGCCGGCCGGGCGCTGGCCAAGAGCGTGCTCGGCCGGCTGACCGGCGCGCCCGCGGGGTCGCTCCGCTTCAGCCGGACCTGCCGGCTCTGCGGCGGACCGCACGGAGGGCCCCGGCTCGCCGGGTCCGGATACCGGTTCTCCCTCTCACACGCAGACGACCTCGTGGTGCTGGCCGTGTGTGACCGGGGGAGCCCCGGGGTCGACGTCGAGCGGCCCGGCCGCCGGGACTTCGCGCGTCTGGCCGGGCGGGCGCTGTCGACGGCGGAGGCCAGGGACTTCTCCGGCCTTCCGTCCGGGCTGCTCAACTGGGCGGGCTGCCGCTACTGGACACGGAAGGAGGCGCTGCTCAAGGCGACAGGCCACGGACTGTCGCTGCCCATGCGCGAGATCACCGTCACCCGGCCCGGGCGGGCCGCCGCGCTGATCGACTGGGCCGGGCGGTACGAGGCGTCGGAGTTCGGCCTCGTGGACCTCGGCGCAGGCGGGTACGCAGCCGGAGGCGTCGCGGCGCTTGCGGTCCACGGAGCCCCCGGCGTCGAAGTGGCGGAGTTTTCCGTGGACGACCCGCTGGACGACCCGCCGGATTTCCAGTGAACGGGAAGAAAGCCGTGCGGACAGCAGACAGGAAAGGTGGGCCCGAATTCAAGCTGCGGTTTGGACCAGGCCCCTCCGGCCCCTGCTCTGTGAATTTTATAATTGCTGGGATTTCGGCCACTGGGTCTGGTAGTTTGCCGATGCTCCGGCCACCACCTGCGCGGCGCCCACCTGATCCGCGAACTGACCGCCGCCGAACAGGACCACCCTGAAGAGCAGTGGCCGGAACAGGTCCGCTGGGCGTTGTCCGGGCTGAACATCCAGGCCTGACGGGTACGGGCCGGCAAGATCGACCAGTAACCTCTGGACGCCACTCATCCTGACCAGCGAGCATCACACAGCGTCATAAAACAGGCTGCATTCCTGCTGAATGCCTACGTTTCGACCGGACGGCCGTCGAGTGTCGGGTCCTGCACCAGTATCGCCTTCTGGAGGGCGCGCATGGCGCTTCCCGGTTCCAGGCCCAGCTCCCGGTTGAGCCATGTTCTGACCCGCTGGAAGGTCGCGAGCGCCTCGCCCTGGCGTCCGGACCGGTAGAGCGCGATCATGAGCAGTTCGGAGATGCGCTCGCGCTCCGGGTGCTCGATGGCCAGCTGCTCCAGTTCGGCCACGGTGCTGCGGTCGGTGCGGAAGGCGAGGCGGGCCTCGTAGAGGTCCTCCAGCGCGCCGAGCCGCAGCCCCTCCAGGCGCGCGACCTGACTCCCGCAGCGCCGGCCGGCCGCGATGTCCGCGAGCGCCGGCCCCCGCCACAGGCGCAGCGCTTGTTCGAGCAGGGGGATGGCGGCGCGCGGGTCGTCGCGCGCCAGTGCCGAGCCGCGGGCGGCGAGTTCCTCGAAACGGTGGGCGTCCACCGCGGGCCTGGGTAGTGCGAGGAGGTAGCCGCCGACCGAGGTCCGTACCAGCCGGCCGCCCGGAATGCCGTTGTCGTCCAGGATCGTGCGCAGCCGGCGCATGCTCGCCTGAAGGGCGTTCTTCGGGTTCCTGGAGTTGCCGTCCGCGAGCAGCTCGTCGATGAGGAAGTCGGTCGACACCACCTCACCCGGAGTGAACGCGAGGACGGCGAGCAGGGCGCGTGCGCGGTGCGGGCCGATGGTGATGGCGTGCCCGTCCCACACGACTCGCGAGGGCCCCAGCATCTCTAATTTGAGCAGGTCAGGAATGCCGTACGCCTGTGTCGAGCGCTGGTCTCTCATGTGCATCCGTTCCCTCGTGACTGGGTAGAATTTGCACACGACGCACCGATGCCCGAGTGGGCCACCAGTGGGGGGAATGGCGCGAAGCGTTCCCGGGTGGGCAGGGCGTGGGGCTCACTGCGGCGACCCTGGGGCGTATGTCCGAAATTCTACCTCGAGTGGCTCAATCGATTATCGGAGGCGTTTCGGGCATGGCGGTGGTGGAGAGATCGCACGTCTGTTCAGATGAGTGCAATTCATCACGAGTCCCCGTGTTGGTTGACGGAACCAGCTCGCGATCGGAATGCGCGATAAGTGATGGCGAGCGGCCTGCCGAACGCCCCGGATCTTACACACCCGGTATGGCCTTTTCAAGATCCGCAGCGAGCGTCGGAGATTGTTGAAATTCTTTACGAGTTTCCATGTTCCGTCATTGGGCCGGTGAAACCGCCGTCGGCGGCGCACTCGGCGCCGCCGTCGGCAATCCGTCCCGGCCCGGCTCAGAACAGCGTGAGCCGCTGACCCAGCCCGATTTCCCCCGCCCTGCGGTGGACGGCGTCGATCAGGCCGACGTCCAGGATGGACATGCCGAACGGGTTGCTCAGCACATGGCCCTTCCCCGGCCGCACCGCCGGCACCCGGCCCAGGAGCACCTCACCCAGCGTGCCGTTGACCGTCCGGCCCGGCTGGGCACCGGCCACGCCGGGCCTGACGAGCTTCCCCTCCGCCATGAGACGGCCCATGATCCGGCGCGGGTTCTCCTCGATGAGGTCCAGGTCGTCGCCGTACACGCCCTCGGCGCTCGCGTAGACCTCCTCGGTGAAGTCGGCGAGGGACACGTGAGCGAGGAAGGTGCCCGGCATGATCCAGTCGGCGGGGATGTACGGGGTGTTGCTGGTGGTGACCGTGACGACGACGGAGGTCGCTGCGACGGCCCGCGCGGCGGAGGCGGAGACCGTGACCTTCAGGTCAGGGTGGTGGGCGGCCGCCCAGCGGGCCAGTTCCTCGGCGCGTTCCCCCGACATGTCGTGGACGACCACACGGCGGACGTCGGGGAAGGCGCGGGTGAGCAGGTCGAGATGGGCGCGGGCGAGCGTGCCCGCGCCGATCAGGGTGATCCCGTCCCACTCCGCGGGTCCGAGTGCCTGAAGACTGGCCATGGTGTAGGCGGCTGTGCGGACGGCGCTGAGGTAGCCGGCCTCCGCGATCAGCTTCGGGCGGGCCGTCTCCGGGTCGAAGACGAAGCTCAGCCCCCCGGCCCGCTCCATGCCGCGGGCCGGGTTGCTCACCGAGGCGTTGATCAGCTTCATCCCGTAGACGGAGCCCTCGGGCCGGTGCAGGGCGCCGAGCATCGCGATGGCCCTGCTGTAGGCGTCCTCGCCGTTGCGCCAGGACAGATAACCCTCGGACGGGATCTCGGTGCGGCCGGCGGCCTGATCGCGCAGGACCTGGGTGACGACCTGCACCGGGTCGATGCCGTCGAGGCAGGTCAGTACGTCCTTGCGGTCCAGGAAGAGCAGGTTCTCCTGCGGCATGGATGTCCCTCGTCTCGTGTCTGTGAAGGGCCGGTACGGCCCGGGGCGCCAAGGGCGTGCGTAGCGGGTGCTTCGGCGGACGCTCCGCCGGGCGCGGCGGTGGCCGACGCGCAGTGCGCAGCCGGCGCGCCCCGGATGGTCCGGTGCGGGACGGACGGGCACCGACGGTCCCGCCGTGCCGCGCCGCACCGGTTCCAGGGTGGTTGTCGGAGCGCCCCACGCGGGTCCTGGTGCGCCCGCCCGGGCCCGGTGCCCGGAGCTACGGCGGCCGGGCCGCCAGCGCCGGACTATAGCCGTGCTGATGGGTCCTCAGAGCGGCACCGGGCGCGCTGTCAGCATTCGGTCAGCGGCCGGTCAACCCCGGCGGATTAGCTAGTGCCGTGACCGGAGAGGTCCACCGGCCCGGGCTGCCCGGCGCCGCGCTTCGCCGTGCGGCCGCACACCTGGCACCTGGTACGTCCGGGTGCGCGGGCGACGCCGGCCGCGGCGTGTCGCAGCGGACGCCGCCGGCCGGGTGCCGCACCTTTCCGGCCACAGCACTGGTGCCGGACTCACGGACGGAAGGCCGGGCCGGCCGAGGCTGAGAGGAGCCGATCGGCGTGACCTCACTCGTCGAGGTGTCAACGCACTGGCCTTCGCAGGTGTCCCTTGCGAGCCGCCAGGACGCACTGAACTTGTCGGATGTCGAACTCCGCCGCTACCAAAGGGCGTTCGGGCTCTCGGACATATGCCGGGACGAGGAGCGCTCCGAGGCCGAACTGCTGATGGCCGCCGTGGACAAGCTGAGTTCGCTGCGCGGCCGGGAACACCAGGTCCGGTATCTCATCCGGGCGCGGACCCAGCGCTTCCCGGCCCCGTACCCGGACAGCGCGCTGCACGAGGTACGCCGCGAGATCGGGCTGAGCCACGCGTCCGCCTTCGCGCTGACCGAGCATGCGTGCGCCTCCGGGCTGTCCGCCATGGACCTGGCCGGCATGCTGTTGGCCGAGGACCCGGACCCGGACTCCCTGGCCCTCATCCTGGTCGGTGAGCAGGCCCGTGCGCCGCATGCCCAGATCCTGCCGGGCATGGGTGCCACCGGCGAGGGGACCGCGGCCATCCTCGTCGCGGACCGCGGGGCCCACAACAGGGTTCTGGGCTTCGCCTGCCGGACGCTGTACACCGGTGACCCCTGCATGGCGATGTCCTCTCAGGGGCTGGACCGCTTCCGCACGATGTACACCGACGCCGTGGTGGAGACCATCGGTCTCGCGGTGGCCGACGCCGGACTGGAGATCGGCGACGTCGGGTTGTTGCTGCCGCACAACGTCAACCGAATCGCCTGGGTACGCATGGCCGACCGGATCGGCCTCCCGTTGTCCCGGATCTTCCTGGACAACGTGCCCAGGACCGGTCACTGCTTCGGTGCCGACCCCTTCCTCAACTTCGAGACGGCCCGCGCCCTCGGCCGGATCCAGCCGGGTGACCGCTGCCTGCTGGTCTCCGTGGGGCTCGGTGCCACCTACGCCGCGACGGTGGTGGAGCACTGACATGCCCGAGAACGGACACACGGACACGCCCATGACGATCGCGCGTGAGGACGCCGGCCCGCACGGCTTCGGCGCACGGCTGAAACGCGCCGTCACCGGAGACACGTCGACGCCCCTGGTGTTCCTGGGCAACTTCGAGGTGGAGGAGCAGTGGGCGCGCGGGGAGGCCGGCTTGCCCAGGATTTCCGCCGAGGGCGGCGTGGCCGTGGTCAACCGCATGGACGAGTTCGCCCTGCTGCTCGGCGGCAGGGACGACCACGTGATCCTCAAGTCCGCGCCCGACCCCGGCTACCTTGACCACCTGGAGCGGCTCGGCCTCGATCTGCCGACCGTCCACGTGGTGTGCGACCAGGTGCCGAGGCATACCGTCACCCAGGACGCGCTGGCCGACCCCGGCCTGCTCGAGACCCTGCGCAAGCTCGGCGCGCGGGGCGCCCGGCTGCTGCCGCACGGCGCCTCCGCGCTCGAGGAAGAACTCGCCGACCGGGCGGGCATGGCGCTCGCGGTGCCGGGAGCCGCCGTCAGCAAGCCGGTCAACAGCAAGGTCTACAGCCGTCGCGCGGCCGACCTGCTGGGGCTGCGCCAGCCCCGGGGCTGGGCCTGCACCACCCTGGACGAGCTGGATGCGGCGATCGAGGCCGCCTCCGCCCTGCTCGACGAAGGTCGCACGGTCCTCGTCAAGGAGGCCTACGGGGTGTCGGGCAAGGGCATCGCGGAGGTCGCCGGCAGTCAGCGGCTCGCCCGGCTGCGCACCATGATCGGCAGATCCGCGCGGAAGTCCGGCACCGACCGGATCGCCTTCGTCATCGAGGAGAAGGTGGCCAAGCGGGCGGATCTGAACTACCAGTTCACCCTGGCCCGGGACGGCGACGCCCACCTCGACTTCGTCAAGGAGGCCCTGACCGAGGGTGGCGTGCACAAGGGGCACCGATTCCCGCCCGCGCTCTCCGAGCGACAGCTCGACGAGATCGGCACCGCGGCGCGGCTGCTCGGCAAGCAGCTCGCCGCCGACGGGTTCTACGGGGTGGTCGGGGTCGACGCCATGGTCGATCCCGAGGGCGGCATCTACCCGGTGATCGAGATCAACGCGCGCAACAACATGTCCACCTATCAGACCCGGCTCCAGGAACTTCTCGTCGGGCCGGGCCGCTGTGCGCTCGCCCGGCACCATCAGCTCCTCCTCGACGAGGAGCTGGACTTCGCCGCCGTCCGCCGTGGCCTCGGCGACCTGCTGCTCGACCAACCGGACGGCAGCGGCTTCGTCGTCAACAACTTCGCGACCGTCAACGCCGGCGCCACGGCGGAAGGCCTCTACCACGGCCGGCTCTACGGCCTTGTGGTGACGGATTCGCCCAGCCGGCTGGCCGCGCTGGACGCCGCCGTCGAGGAACGTGTCCGCCGGTTCGGTCCGCAACTTCCGGAAGGCATCCGCCATGACCGCTGAGTTCGCCGTGCAGGGGCTGGGCATCCGAGCCCTGGCCGAGGAGTACGGAACCCCGCTCTTCCTCTACGACGGCGCTGCGCTCCGCCGACGCGCCAGTGACCTGCGGGAACTGCTCCACCCACGCCTTGAGGTGTTCTTCTCGCTCAAGGCGAACCCGAACATCTCCATCTGCGCCCTGCTGCACTCCCAGGGCGCGCGGGCGGAGGTGTCCTCGATGACCGAGCTGCGCACCGCGGTGCGGGCCGGTGTGGAGCCGCGGGACATCGTCTTCCTGGGGCCGGGCAAGAGCCGCGCGGAGATCACCGCCTGCCTGGAGCTGGGCATCTACGCGATCATCTGCGAATCCTTCGGTGAACTGGAGCTGATCGATGAGGTGGCCGCCCGGCTCGGCGTCACCGCCCCGGTGGCGCTGCGGGTGAACCCCGCGTTCGCGGTCAAGGGGTCCGGGCTGACCATGGGTGGCAAGCCACGCCAGTTCGGCATCGACGAGGCCCAGCTGATGGAGCACGCACCGCTCGCCGGCCGCCACCGCCATCTGCGGCTGATGGGAGTCCAGGTCTACCTGGGGACGCGGATCCTGAGCGAGGAGACCGTCGTCCGCAACACCGAACGGATCCTGGAGCTGGCCCCCCGCGTCGCCGGCCACCACGGCTTCGAGCTGGAGATGGTCGACATCGGCGGCGGCCTGGGGGTCGCGTACTTCGACGGCGAGCGCGACCTCGACCTCGCCCTGCTGGCCAAGGGCCTCAACCCGCTCCTGGACGCGTTCGGCGAGCGCCACCCCGGCACCCGGCTGGTCATGGAGCTCGGCCGGTACCTGGTTGCCGAGAGCGGGACGTACGTGGTGCGGGTGCGGTACGCCAAGACCTCGCTGGGCGAGAACTTCGCCGTGACGGACGGCGGCACCAACCACCACATGGCCGCCGTCGGTATCGGCTCGTTCGTCAAGCGCAACTATCCGATACGCCTGCTGAGCCGCACCGGGGCGCCCGCCGACGAGACCTGGAACGTCACCGGGCCGCTCTGCACCCCCAACGACACCCTGTGCAAGCGGGCCGCGCTGCCGGCCCTGCGCGAGGGCGACCTGCTCGGAGTGGAGCGCTCCGGCGCCTACGGGCCGAGTGCCTCACCCGTGCTGTTCCTCGGCCACGGCCACCCCGCCGAGGTCCTGGTCGACGAGGGACGGGCTCATCTGATCCGGGAGCCGGACACCGCCGACGACCTCATGCGCAAACAGCGTCTGCACCGCCCGTCCGGCTCCGTCACCGGCTGAGCCCGCTTCGGGGCCGGTTCCGCCCGCCCGCCCGGCCGCCGGTGCCCGGGCCGCGCGCACTCCCCGCATCCTCACTTCACCATCTGGAAAGGCCACTGCCATGACTGAGACCGCACAGACCCCGGCCATCGATCGCGCCCGGGTCGCCGCCGCCGTCACGGAGGCGCTCGGCGACGTGCTGGAGCGCGATCTGTCCGGGCTGTCACCGGACACCGAGCTCTTCGGCGAGCTGGGGCTGGACTCGACAGGCGTGCTCGACCTGCTGCTGCGTCTGGAGGACCTGACCGGCTGCGAGTTCGACACCGACGAACTGGAGATGAGCCACTTCGCCACCGTGGCCTCGCTGACCGACTTCGTCCTCGCCGAGACGGGATCATGATGCCGGTCGCCGTCGGCCCTGTGGTGACCGCGGTCGTCGGGCGCCGCTTCACCACCGCGCACACCCGCTTCGGCGAGCGGGCGGCCGATCTCGAGTACGCGCGGAGCCTTGCGGCGCAGGCGGGGGTGGCCCTGCGCCCCGACCTCACCGAGAAGGCGACGGGCAACTCCTTCGAGGACATGGGCGCCGGACTGCTGGCCGCTCTGGCCGGGGCCCGGGAGCCGAGCGCCAACGAACGCACCTCCTCGGCGCAGCCGGCCGGCGAGCACTCCGCCGCCGAGCCGGCCCCCGGGGAACGGCCGGTCGACCTGCTGGTGCTCGCCCACGCGGCACCCGACTTCGCCCCGACCACACTGGCCGCCGCCGCCATCGCCGAGCGGATCCCCGGAGACCCGATGGTCCTGGGCGTCACCGAGCAGGGCCGGGCCACGCCGTTCACGGCCCTGACCCTCGTGAGAAGCCACTGGCGGCGGCACAGCCACCGCAGGGCCATGGTCATGGTGTTCGACCAGTCGTTCACCCCGTACGCCAACGAGGTGCCGGACGCCTGGCGCGTCGACGGGGACGCGGCGGTCCTGCTGGTCCTGGAGGCGGGCCCGGACGACTCCACTGGGTCCTACCGGGTCAGGCAGGAGCACGGCGTGTCCCCGGAGGCCGCGGCCGGCCGTCTGCGCGCCCTGTTCGCGGAGGCGGACCCCGACGGATCCGCGCGGGTGCTGGCGGGTTCCGGTGTCGGGACGAGCTGGATACCGGCCGGTCACGGCCCGGTCCTGCGGGGCCCGGAGGGCTCGCCGGCCACCGGGGTCCTCGGTCTGCTTCCCGGACTCCCGCCGGGCGACGACGCGGCACCGCTCCTGCTGGTGGACTACGACAGAGAACTGGGCGATCTGTCGCTGTGCCGGATCGAAACGGTCAGGACATGACGGCACTCATCGAAAGCGAGACGCCCCCGGCGGCTCTCGGACCGCGCGTCCGCGACCTCGCGCGCACCCGGGGACCGGCCCCGGCGTTGCGCGAACTCCTCGGTCCACGCGGCCCGAAGACCCTGCCGTACGCACCGCACGGCTTCGCCGTCCTTCCCCTGGAGCACCCCGAGCACCCCGTCGAGGCCCTGTGCACCTACCCCCTGCCCGGCGGACCGGTGACGCTGGTGCGCGTTCCAAAGCCCGGTCCCGGCTACCGGTGCGCTCCGCCCTTCGACGCGACGGCGCTGCTGTGGCTGCGTCTCGGTCTGGCCGAGGGGCTGCGCCGAAGCTGTGTCGAGCACCTCAAGGACCGCCCGAGCGGCGACAGCACCGTGCTGCTCCAGCCGCTGGTGAAGGCGCAGCTGGCGGAGGCCACCGCGCAGCAGATGGAGCTCGCGGCGTGGCTGAGCGGGATCGCGGCGGACGGCGTTCCGGCATCGCGGCTGCGGCGGCCGCACGACCAGGTGACCGAGAACGGGCGGGCTCTGCTGCGCCTGTTCGGCGCGCACGGCTTCCTGGCGGAGGGCCCCGGTGGCGTGGCCCATGTCTCGGAACTGCTGGCCGAGGTCCACCAGGACGCGGAGAGGGCCCGATGAACGGATACGGACTGGACGAACGCCTGACCGCCCTCGGTCGCCAGGCACGCGAGTGGAGCGTGGGCTTCCGGGCCGGCGCCCTGGCGCTGGACGAGGATCCCGGCAGGATCAAGGACTTCCTGGACCTGCCCGGAGTCCGGTGCCTGGGCACCTTCGGCATCCCGCCCGGCTACGCCGAGCCGCTGACGATCGGACGGCACCGCTATGCCGGCACCACCGCACTGGAGCGGGCCGTCCTGACGGAGAACCTGGCCCGTGGCGACATGGGCATGGTGCTGGCCTCACCCGGTGTCTCGATGTCCGGGGTGCTCATGGAGCAGCTCGGCGACGAGGAGCAGCGGGACCGGTTCTACGGCGCCGTGGCCGCCTCTCCCACCTGGACCTCCTTCGCGCTGACCGAGCCGGACCGCGGCTCGGACGCCTCCGCGATCACCACGGCGCTGCGCCGGGGGGAGGACGGCAGGCTGCTGCTGACCGGGGCGAAGCGCTACATCGGCAACGCGTGCCGGGCACGGTTCGTCTCGGTGCTCGCCCGCACCCGGCCGGGGCCGCTCGGGGTGACCGCGGCGCTGGTGGACACCGGGGAGCCCGGCTACCGGGCGGAGCCGCTGCCGACCCTGGGTCTGCGCGGCGCCCAGCTGTCCGCCGTACACCTGGACGACGTGGAGGTGGAGCCGTGGCAGGTCCTCGGTCGGCACCTCTCGCCGGCCAGGCGCGGCATCTGGAGCTGCGTCCAGGTCTTCAACCGGCTGCGGCCCACGGTCGCCGCGCTGGCGCTGGGGGTGGCGGCCGCCGCGCACGAGTACGTGGCGGAACGGCGCCGGTCCGCCACCGGCACCGACCGCGACCGGATCGAGGACCTGGGGATGCGGATCTCCGCCACCCGAGCCCTGGTGCACCGGGCGGCGGCGGAGGTGGACGCCACGGGCAGGGGCCGGGTGGCCTCCGCCGCCAAGGCCCGCGCCTGCGCCCTGGCGGAGGACGCCACCCTGGCCGCCTGTGATCTGCTCGGCCCAGCGGCCCGGGCGAATCATCCGGAATTGGACAAGCTGGTCAGGGACGCGAGGGGCGCCGAATTCATGGAGGGCACTCGGAACATCCAGCACCTGAATCTCTTCCAGGGGCTCCTGGCGAACGAACTCGAGGGCGACTTCCGGTGAATTGCCGGCGTGTGTTCCGTGAACTCCGGTGCCCGGTGTGCGGTGATCAGCCGGCCGAACACCGAGCGTGCATCCGGAGAAATCGGCCGGTCCCGCGGATCGAGTCGTCAGGCCCGTTCCAGATAGGCGAGCACCGCCATGACACGACGGTTCTCATCTTTCGACGGCGGTAGTTCGAGTTTGGCGAGAATGTTGTTGATGTGCTTTGCCACCACTTTCTCGGTGATGACCAGGGCCGCTGCGATGGACGCGTTGGAGCGGCCCTCGGCCATGTACGAGAGCACCTCGCGCTCCCGTTCGGTGAGGCGTGCCAGCCGTTCGTTCTGGGCATTGTGAGTGATCATGCCCGAGATCACCTTGGGGTCCATCACCGTGCCGCCGCCGGCCACCTGCCGCAGGGCGGAGGCGAACTGGCCACCGTCGAACACGCGGTCCTTGAGGAGATAGCCGACGCCGCCGCGCCGGTCGGCCAGCAACTCCCGGGCATACACCTGGTCCACGTACTGGGAGAGGAGGAGCGCCGGCTGGTACTGGCGGGCGCGGGCGTGCAGCACGGCACGCAGTCCCTCGTCGGTGTGGGTGGGCGGCATCCGGATGTCGACCAGGGCGACGTCGGGCCGGTGCTCGTCGAGAGCCCGGATCAGCTCGGGGCCCGTGCTCACCGCCGCCACGATGTCGAATCCGTTCACCTCGAGCAACTGGGTCAGTCCAGCGCGGAGTAAATACTGGTCCTCCGCCAGCACCAGACGCATCCTCGGTACCCTCCGTTTCCCCCTGCGGTCCGGTCGCCTCCGGCCGGCCCCCGGCCGGAAGCTATCAACGGTGCCGGGCATGAACAAGCCCGCTCCGTGGTCAGTGGCCGGTCATCCGGATGTCAGCGCCCCTTGTCAGGATCGAGCCGCCCGGTATCCGCCGTCATCTGGCAGGTGCGTAATCAACGTCATATCCCGACCCCATGAATTCAATTCCGGTGACCTCTTCATCAATCTTGAGGAGACCATCGGTGCACGCCTGATGCTGAAATGCGAGGGATTCAACTTCGCGGGTTCGATCAAGCTGAAGGCCGCACGGTCCATGGTCGACGACGCCGAGCGGACCGGCCTGGTGGGACCCGGTTCCACTCTGGTGGAGAGTTCGTCCGGCAATCTCGGTGTCGCCCTGAGCCTGATCGCCGCCAGCCGCGGATACGGGTTCATCTGTGTCACGGATTCGCGGTGCACGCTGGGCGCCCGTCAGATGATGCAGGCCCTGGGCGGGCAGGTGCATGTCGTCACCACACCCGATCCGGTACACGGGCTGCTCGGCGCCCGCATCCGCCATGTACAGGAGCTGTGCGCGTCCCGCAGCGACGTCCACTGGCTCAACCAGTATGACAACGCGGCCAATTGGCGGGCCCACTACCAGTGGACCGGGCCCGAGATCCTCTCGGCCTTCCCCGGTCTCTCGGTGCTCTTCGTGGGGGCCGGCACCACCGGCACGCTGATGGGCTGCGCACGGTACTTCAGGGAGTACCGCCCGTCCGTTCGGATCGTGGCCGTGGACGTCGTCGGATCCGTCACCTTCGGCGGGCCTTCCGGCAGCCGGATGGTCCCCGGGCTGGGCACCGGCGTGCGGCCAGGGCTGCTGGACGAGTCCTTTGTGGACGACGTGGTCATGGTGGCCGAACCGGACACGATCCGCGCCTGCCGTCTGATGGCCCGGAGCGGCTTCCTGTTCGGTGGCTCCACGGGAACCGTCGTCGGCGGTGCCGTCTCCTGGCTCACCCGGCACCCGCTCGATCCCTCGGCCGTCGCGGTGGCGATCTCCCCCGACCTCGGTGACCGGTACCTGGACACCGTCTACCAGGACCAGTGGGTGACCGACATCTACGGACCCACCGTGCTGGAGGACGTGCCCACCGCTGCCGTCTGATCCGTGGCCGCCTGTACGGCGCGCGGCGCACCATCCGTCCTCCCCAACCGGAGCTCGCCTTGACTTCACCCACCACCCTTCCCCTGACCGGCGCACAGACCGGTATCTGGTACGACGAGCAGTTCTCCGAGGGCCGTCTCGCCTACCAGATGGCGGACTACCTGGACATCTCGGGGCCCCTCGACGAAGGGCTGCTGGTGCGGGCACTGGAGATCGTCTTCCACGAGGCGGAGTGCGCGCGGGCGTGCTTCGACGAGGTGGACGGCAGGCCCGTGCAGCGGATCGAGCCCCTCGGCGAACTACCGCTCGACACCCTCGACCTCAGGGGCCACCCGGACCCGGTCGCCGAGGCGCGACGGCTGATGGACGAGGACCTGCGGCGGCCGTTCGAACTCCACGGCGGCCTGCTGCTGCGGATGATCCTCATCCGCATGTCGGCCGGGCGCTCGCTCCTTTACCTGGCCATGCACCACCTGCTCTCCGACGGCTACAGCCGGGTGGCGGTGTACCAGCGGCTCAGCGCGGTCTACGGCGCCCTGGTGGACAACGAGCCACTGCCCGGCCGCCCGTTGCCCCCGCTCGCCGTACTGCTGGAGGAGGAGGCCGCCTACCTGGACTCCCGTGCCGTCGAGAAGGACGGGGCCTTCTGGCAGCGCCATCTGGCGAACGCGTCGGGACCGTTCAGTCTGGCGTCGGGCGACCCCGTGCCGGGCACCGAGCTGCGCCGGCACACTCTCGAACTGGACGCCGAGGCCGCCGCGCCGTTGCGGGCCGCCGCCACGGCGGCCGGGGTGACCTGGCCGACCTTCGTCATCGCGGCGGCCGCCGCCTACACCGCGAAGTGCACCGGGTCCCACGACGTCCTGCTCACCCTCCCGGTGACCGCCCGGCTGACGGCCAAGGCGCGCTCGGTACCGGGAATGGTGGCCAACTACCTTCCTTTCCCGGCGCGTTCGGTGCCCGGGACCACGGTGGGCGAGCTGCTCGCCGATGTCTCGCGCACGCTGGCCCGGACGCTGCGCCACCAGCGCTACCCGGCCGACCGCATCCGGCGGCACATGGGACTGCGCAGTGACGACCGGCGGCCCTTCGGACCGTTCGTCAACGTCCTCCCGCAGGAGCCCGAGTTGGAGCTCGGCCCGTGCCGGGCCCGGCTGTGCAATCTGTCCACCGGGATCGTCGACGACCTGATGATCACCGTCCTGGAGGGCTCGCACGGTGCCGTCGAACTGCACCTGAACGGCAATCCTGCGCTGTACCAGGACGAGGAGGCCGCCGCCCACCTGCACCGGTTCTCCGCCTTCCTGCGACGGCTGGGAGCGGCCGACCGGCGGCTGCCGCTCGGCCGGATCGGCCTGGTCACCGAGGACGAACAGACTCTCCTCGACCGCCTGGGCACCGGGCCGGTGCCGGACGCCGAGGGCGCGGAAGAGGTACCGGTGGCGGAGCGTGTGCGGCAGTGGGCCTCCGCCACGCCCGCCGCCACGGCCCTGCGTGACGACACCACCGAGGTGTCCTACTCCGCCCTGGCCGTGTGGAGCGACACCGTCGCCCGCAGGCTGAAGGCCGCCGGAGTGGGCCCCGACACGCCGGTCGGCATCCTCGCCGAACCCGGCGCGCTGTTCACCGCCTCGGTGGTCGCCGTCCTCACCGCGGGCGCCGCCTGGGTCCCGCTGGACGTCCACGCCCCGCCGGCGAGAGCCGCCGCGCTGGCCCACGAGGCCGACCTGCGGCACCTGATCGCCGACCCCGAGCACGCGGAGCGGGCGGCGGCGATCGCCGCCGCGGCACCCGCGCGGGACGCGGCCTCCGCCCATGTGCACCCCTGCACGGCCGAAGGACTCACGGGCGGCGCGTGGCCGGTGGGCGACCTGGCCGCGGTGGCCGAACAGCCGGACGACCTGGCCTACGTCATCTTCACTTCCGGCTCCACGGGCAAGCCCAAGGGCGCGATGGTGCACCGCGCCGGCATGAACAACCACCTCGCCGCGAAGGTGGCGGACTTCGGACTGACCGCCGGTGACCGGCTGATCCACAACGCACCGGTCACCTTCGACGTATCCGTCTGGCAGATGCTTGCACCGCTGACGACCGGCGGGACCGTGCGTACCGTCTCGCGGGCCACCGCGGCGGACCCGGACGCGCTGATGGCCACCGTGGCCCGGGAGCGGATCACCGTCCTGGAGATCGTCCCCACCCTGCTGCGGGCCGCGCTCGACACCTGGGAACTCACCGGAACGGCGCCGGATCCCGGACCTCTCCGGCATCTCGTCGTCACCGGTGAGGCGCTTCCGGTCGACCTGTGCCACCGCTGGTGGAAGTTCTTCCCGGACATCCCGATCACCAACGCCTACGGTCCCACCGAGTGCTCCGACGACGTCACCCACGCCCGGCTGCAACCGGACGTGCCCATCGGCACGACACGCACCCCCATCGGCGTCCCGCTGCGTGCCACCCGCCTCTACGTCCTCACCCCGGAGCTGCTGCCCGCACCGCCCGGTGTCCCGGGCGAGCTCTACGTGGCCGGCACCGGAGTGGGGCGCGGCTACCTCGGGCAGGCCGCCAGGACCGCCGCCACCTTCGTGGCCGACCCCTACGGTCCGCCCGGCACCCGGCTCTACCGCACCGGAGACCACGCGCGGTGGCGCCCCGACGGCATGCTCGAGTTCATCGAGCGCCTCGACCACCAGGTCAAGGTTCGCGGCCACCGCGTGGAACTCGGCGAGATCGAGGCCGTCCTGCGCACCCTGCCCGACGTCGCCGACGCCGCCGTGGTCGCCAGTACCGGCGAGAGCGGCCACACCCGCCTGACCGGCTTCCTCGTCGCGGACCCGGACAAAGTGCCCGCGATACGCACCGCCCTGGCCGGACTCCTCCCCGAGTACATGGTCCCGGGCCGGTTCGTCCCGCTGCCGGACTTCCCGCTCACGCCCCACGGCAAGGTGGACCGGGTGGCCCTGACGCGTGCCTCGAACGCCCCGCAGGCGGCCATCCCGCCCGACGTCACGGCCGCCTCCCCGGTCGACGTCACGGCCGCCGTCCCGGCGCCGCCGGCCGGCACCGGCGTCCGCGAGGACATCCTGACTGCACTGTTCGAGGAGATCCTCGGTCTGCCCGAAGTGCGCGCCGACGAAAGCTTCTTCGCCCTGGGCGGAGACTCCATCACCGCCATCCAGCTCGTCAGCCGGGCCCGGACGCACGGCATCGGACTCACCCCGCGCGACGTGTTCACCCACAGGACCCCGGCAGCCCTCGCCCAACGGGCCGTCGTCACCGGCGACGAGCCGCCTGCCGCGGACGACGGCACCGGCGAGGTCGCGCCCACCCCGATCGTCGCGCAGTTCCACGAGGACCTGGCAGGCCTGCCCGACGCCGTCGCGCGCGAGTACAGCCAGTACGTCGTGGTGCGCGTCCCCGCCGAACTGGACGCGGACCGGCTCACCGTGATGCTCCAGGCGCTGCTCGACCGGCACGCCATGCTCAGGATGCGTACGGGCGAACCGGCGCCCGGAGTGCGGACCCTGCGGGTCGCCGAGCCGGGCTCGGTCGACGCCCGGGACCTGATCACCGCCGCGGACACGGACGACGGGACGGAAGAGACGACGGCGACGGCCGTCGAGGCCGCGCGCCGCCGCCTGCGGCCCGAGGACGGTGTGCTGCTGCAAGCCGTCCTGTCCCCCGGACGGCTGCTGCTGCTCGCCCACCACACGGTGGTGGACGGCGTCTCCTGGCGGATCCTCGTCTCGGACCTGGAGGCCGCCTGGACGGCCGTACGGGCTGGACGGAAGCCGGACCCGGCACCCGTCCCCACCTCCTACCGGCGCTGGTCGACGATCCTGGCCGAACAGGCCCGCAGCCACCGCAGGCTGTCCGAACTGCCGTACTGGACCGCTCGCACGGCCGGCGTCCCGGCGTTCACCCCCCGGCCCCTGGACCCCGCCCGCGACACCTACGGACGGGCCGGCCGGCTGCGCCTGGAGCTGTCCGCCGAGGAGACCGCGGCCCTGCTGACCACGGTGCCCGCCGCCTTCCACGGGGAGATCAACGACGTCCTCCTCGGTGCCCTCGCCCTCACCCTGGCCGACCGGTGGCCCGCCGCGGAGCGGCAGGACGGAAGCGGCACGGCGGCGGACACCGCGCCCGGCCGTCGGGACGGTGCCGGCACACCCACCGCGGCAGCCGTGATCGAACTGGAGGGACACGGCCGGGAACAGATCGACGATCACGTCGATCTCTCCCGCACCGTCGGCTGGTTCACCACCGTCTTCCCGGCGCGGATCGACATCGGCGGCCTCGACCGGGACGAGGCGTGGCGAGGCGGGCCGGCGCTCGGCCGTGTCGTCAAGCGCGCCAAGGAACAGCTGCGCGCCGTCCCGGACCGGGGTATCGGTCACGGCATGCTGCGCCATCTCGACCCGCGCTCCGCCCGGCTGCTGGCGGCCGCCCCCGTCCCGCCGGTCGGCTTCAACTACCTGGGCCGTTTCCGGACCGGTGACACCGAGGCCTCTTGGGCGCTGGAGGGCGGCGGCACCGTGGTCGGCACCGGTGTCCACCCGGACATGCCGCTGCGCCACCCGCTGGCGGTGACCGCCGCCACCGAGGACCGGGGCGGCGCGCCACGCCTGGCCGCCGACTGGCTCTGGGCCGACGGCCTGTTCACCGAGGCGGAGGTCCGCGAGGTGGCCGAGGGCTGGTTCGTGGCCCTGCGCGCGCTGATCCGGCACTGTGCACGGCCGGGCGCGGGCGGGCTCACTCCCTCCGACGTGCCGCTGGTGACGCTGGACCAGGACGAGATCGACGCCGTGGAGTACGCGGCCGCCGGACAGGGCAACGGACCCGTCACCGACGTGCTGCCCCTGGTGGCCCTGCAGCGGGGCCTGATGCTCCAGTCCCGTTTCGACGACCGTGGCCCCGACCTGTACACGCTTCAGATCGCGGCCGACCTGTCCGGCCCGGTGGACGCCGGTCTGCTGGAGGACTGCCTCGCCGCCGTGCTCCGCAGGCATCCCGTGCTGACCGCCGGCTTCGGCCTCTCGGAGCGAGGCGAGCCGATCGCCCTGCTGCACGGTGCGGTACGGGTTCCGCTGGTCCGCGTCGACCTGTCCGGGCACCGGGCGGAGGAGGCCGGGGCCGAACTCGACCGGATCGCGGCGGACGACAGGTGGCGCCGGTTCGACCTCTCCCGGCCTCCGCTGATGCGGTGGACCCTGGTCCGGCTGGCCGACGACCGGTTCCGCCTGATCTGGACCCTGCACCACATCCTGGTCGACGGCTGGTCCATGCCGCTGCTGGTACGCGACCTGCTCGACTGCTACCGGCGAGGGGGACGCGACCCGTGGCCGTACGACGCGGTGCCCTTCCGCGCCTACCTGGACTGGCTGGCCGGGCAGGACCACGACGCCGCCCGGCGGCACTGGCACGCGGTGCTCGACGGCGTGCCGGGGCCGACGTACCTGTGGCCCGCGGCATCCGGCCGGGTGCCCACGGAGCCCGCGTCGCTGCCGCTGCACCTCACCGAGGCGGAGACCAAGACCCTCACCGCGTTCGCCGCGGCGCAGGACGTCACCGTGAACAGCCTGGTCCAGGCGGCCTGGGCGGTCCTGATCGGTGAACTGACGCGACGCGACGACGTGTTGTTCGGCGCCGCGGTCTCCACCCGGCCCGCCGGACTACCCGGCGTCGAGTCGGTCGTCGGCCCGTTCCTCAACACGCTTCCGGTCCGCGTAGTACTCCGTCCCGACGAGTCCGTCGTGGCGTTCCTGCGGCGGCTCCAGGACGAGCAGACCCGGCTGCGGGAATTCGGGTACGTGAGGCTCGGCGAGGCCATCGGCGGCAACCCGGCGCTGGTCGGCACCGGTGAGCCCTTCGACACGGCCCTGGTGTTCGAGAACTTCCCGATGGGCGAGGCAGCTCCGGACGGTCCCGGGCTGCGGGTCACCGCCGTCGCCGCCCGTGACGCCCGGCACTATCCGCTCAGCCTGGTCGTCCAGCCGGGGAGGCGGCTGGAGATCCGGTTCGACTACGCGCCGGACGTCCTCGGCCGGGAGGCGGCCGGTCTGGTCGCCACCCGGCTGCGCGCGCTGCTCATGGCGCAGGCGGCCGACCCCCTGGCGCCGATGGCCCGGCTGAGGGCGGGCGAGGAAGAGGCGGCGCGGCTCGCCGTGGCCCTGGGCATCACCCGCGCGCCGTCGGGGCCGGACGCCCGGGGCGAGGCGCCGGGCGCGGGCGGTGCGGACACGGCGCCGGCCCCGGACGCACCGTCTCGCGCCGCCGTCCCGGACCCCGTCCTGGAGAACCGGCTCCGCGCGCTCTTCGCCGAGACGCTCGGCCACGCGGCGGTGTCGGGCACCGACAACTTCTTCGCCCTCGGCGGTGACTCCATCACCGCGATCCACCTCGTCAGCCGCGCTCGGCAGCAGGGCATCGCCCTCAGCCCCCGCGACATCTTCGAGCACAGGACTCCGGCCGCCCTCGCCTCGCTGCCCGCCGCCGGCACCCTTCCCGATGGCGCGGACGCCTCGCCGGCGCGGCCCCCCCTGCTGACGCTCGACGAGGACGAGATGGCCGAACTCGACACAGAGCTGGAGCCCCGATGACTCCCGCCCCACGGAAACGAAGCACGAGCGAGTTCCTGCCGCTCACTCCGCTGCAGCACGGCTTCCTCGTCCACGCCGAGGCCGTGCCGGACGTGGACGTCCATGTCCTGCAGCTGGTGGCCGACCTGGCCGGCCCGCTGGATCCCGGGGCGCTGCGGGACGCGGCGGCCGGACTGACGGCACGTCATCCGAACCTGCGCGCCTGCTTCCGCATCCGCCGCTCGGGCGAGCCCGTACAGGTCCTGCCCGCGGCCGTTGCCGTGCCGTGGGAGGAGATCGATCTCACCGGGAAACCGGCCGCCGAGCGCTTCCGGCTCCTGGACCGGCTCACCGAGGAGGACCGCGTCCGGCCCTTTGACCTCGCCCGGCCGCCTCTGCTGCGCTGCACCCTCGTCCGGCTGCCGGACAGCCGCTTCCGGTTCCTGTTCACCGTTCACCACATCCTGGTGGACGGCTGGTCCATGCCGATCCTGCTCGACGAGCTCTTCGCCCTGTACGCCACCGGCGAGGCGCCCCGCCGCACGCCCCCACGGTTCGAGGAACACCTGGCCTGGCTGGCCCGGCAGGACCAGTCGGCCGCCTGCGACGCCTGGTCCACGGCACTGGCCGGGATCGCCGAGCCCACCGAGGTCGTGAAGCTCGCCGGCTCGCGGCCGGGGCGACTGCCCGACAAGGCCGTCGCGGTGCTGCCCGGGGCCGCCGCCGGGCGGCTGGCGGCCTGGGCCAGGAAGCACCGGCTGACCTCGGCCACCGTGGTCCAGGGCTGTTGGGGCTTGCTGATCGGTCAGCTGACCGGGCGCACCGACGTGGTGTTCGGCCTGGTGGACTCGGTGCGCGGCAGTGGCGTGCCCGGCGCGGAATCCATGGTCGGCATGCTCGCCAACACCGTCCCGGCCAGGCTGCGGCTGGATCCGGGGCGCGCGCTGTTCGCCGTCCTGGAGGCGTTCCAGCAGGAGCAGGCCGCGCTGCTGCCGCACCGCCACCTGGGGCTGGCCGACATCCAGCGGGAACTGGGCATCGGCCATCTCTTCGACACGGCTGTCATGTTCCAGAACTTCCCGGTCTCCGACCCCGGCGCACTCGCCGAAGCGACCGGTGTCGACCTGCTGGGCGCCGAGATACGCAACGCGACCGAATTCCCCCTCTCGCTGGTCGCCGTGCCCGGCCCGGACCAACTGGAGCTGACCCTCCAGTACCGGCCGGACCTCGTCCGCCCCGAGCGGGTCCGGGCTCTGCTGGCCCGCCTGGTCCGGCTTCTGGAGCGGATCGAGGAATACGCCGACGTCCCGCTGGCCGGCCTCGACCTGCTGTCGGCCGAGGAGCGCGACCAGGTCCTGGTGGCCCCCAACCGCACGGAACGCGAGGTCCCCGACGGCCTGCTGCCCCAGTGGCTGGCCGAGCGGGCCGCCGCGGACCCGGACCGTCCCGCCGTCGAGCACGGATCCACCGTCCTGACTGCGGGCGAGGTGGAGGCCCGCGCCAACCGGCTGGCCAGGCTCCTGCTGGCGCGGGGCGTGCGCCGCGGCGACCTGGTGGCCCTCCTGCTGGAACGCTCCGCCGACCTGGTCGTCGCCGCCCTGGCCGTGCTCAGGACCGGCGCCGCCTACGTGCCGCTCGACCCCGACCACCCGGCCGAGCGGACCGGCCGGGTCCTGGAGGACGCGGCCCCCGCCCTCCTTGTGGGCACCGAGGCGACGGTGGCGACCCTGACCGGCGCCGCGAACGTGCTCGTCCTTGACCACCCGGACACCGAGGCCACACTGCGCGGCACGTCCGCGGCCGCCGTCGGCGACGCCGAACGAGGCAGTCCGCTCGACGCCGACTTGCCCGCCTACACGATCTTCACCTCGGGCTCGACCGGCCGTCCCAAGGGCGTGGTGGTGTCCCACGGCGGCCTGGCGAACCTGCTCTCCGACATGGAACAGCGGCTCTCCCTGGGACCCGAGGACAGATTCCTCGCCGTGACGACGTTCGGCTTCGACATCGCGATGGTCGAACTGTTCGTGCCGTTGCTCGCCGGCGCCGTGCTGGTGATCGCGGACCGCACGACGGTGCGTGACGCGCGTGCCCTGGCCCTGCTGGTCACGGACAGCGGCGCCACCATGATGCAGGCCACGCCGAGTCACTGGCAGGCGCTGCTCGAGGCGGACCCGGAAGCCCTGGCCGGGCTGCGGGTCCTCACCGGCGGCGAGGCCCTGCCGGAGCCGCTGGCCGGCGACCTGCTGCGCACGGTCCGCTCGGTCCTCAACCTCTACGGCCCGACCGAGACGACCATCTGGTCCACGGCCGCGCCGGTGACCGTGGCCACCGCCGGCGCCCCGCCGATCGGCCGACCGCTCGCCAACACCCGCGCCTACGTTCTGGACGCCATGTTGCGTCCGTTGCCGGTCGGCGTGACGGGCGAGCTCTATCTTGCCGGGGACGGCCTGGCACACGGCTACCTCAACCGGCCCGGACTGACCGCCGAACGTTTCGTGGCCGACCTCTTCGGGCCGCCCGGCACCCGCATGTACCGCACCGGGGACCTCGCCCACTGGGACGAGCACGGCCGACTGCACTGCCTGGGCAGGGTCGACCACCAGGTGAAGATACGCGGCCACCGCATCGAACTCGGCGAGATCGAGGCCGCGCTGGGCGAGCAGCCGGAGATCGCGCGGGCCACGGTGGTCGCCCGGGACCTCGGCGCGGGCCCGGACGGCGCCGGCTCGGGGCGGCCGACGGACCTGCGGCTGGTCGCCTACCTGGTGCTCAGGGACGAACCGGTGGACGACACGGTGCTGCGCGAGCGGCTCGGTCGGGTCCTGGCGCCGTACATGATCCCCTCGCTCTTCGTACGGCTCGACGCGCTGCCGCTCAATCCGAGCGGCAAGGTGGACCGGGGCCGGCTGCCCGCACCCGGCCCCGACACCCTTCCGGCGGCGGCCGCCGCGGCCCGGGATCCGCGCGAGGAGATCCTCTGCGGCATCTTCGCCGAGGTCCTGGGGCTGGCCGGAACCGGACCCGACGACAGCTTCTTCGACCTCGGCGGACACTCGCTGCTGGCCAACAGACTCGTCGCCCGGGTGCGGGCCGTCCTGGGCACGGAGATCCAGGTCCGGGACGTCTTCCAGCGGCCCACCCCGGCGGCCCTGCTCCGCGGCCTGGGCACGGACGCACCGGCGGGCCCGCCGCTCAAGCCGGGTAAGCGGCCGTCCTTCGTACCGCTCTCGCACACGCAGCGGCGGCTGTGGCTGCTGAACCGCCTCGACCCCGACGGCACGCAGTACAACCTTCCCTACGCCGTCCGGCTGACGGGTGACCTGGATGTGGACGCGCTGCGCGCCGCGCTCGGCGATGTGACGGACCGGCACGAGATCCTGCGTACCGTCTTCCCGGTCCTGGGCCGCGAGACCCATCAGTTCGTCGTCCCGGCCGTCGACGCCCGGCCCGCGCTCGCGCCCGAACCTGCTCCCGCCGACCTGGACGAGCTGACGGCCGCGCTGACCGCCGAGTCCGACCGCGCCTTCGACCTGACCGAGGACCTGCCGTTCCGGGCCCGGCTGTTCGTCGTCGCCCCCGGCGAGCATGTCCTGCTGATGGTGGCCCACCACATCGCCTTCGATGGCTGGTCGGCGGACTTGCTGGCCCGTGACCTGTCCGCCGCCTACCGGGCCAGGGTCGCGGGCGCCGAACCGGATCTCCCCGGACTTGCGGTCCAGTACGCGGACTTCGCGGTCCACCAGCAGCACGCCCTGGGCCAGGCGGACGACCCGGACAGTCCCGTCGGCAGACAACTTGCCTACTGGACCGACGCGTTGCGGGGCGCACCGCAGGAACTGCGGCTGCCCGCCGACCGGCCGCGCCCCGCCATCGCCGGGCGCACCGGCGGCGACGTGCACTTCACCGTGCCCGACCGGACCCGCGACGCCCTGACGGAACTGGCCCGCGGCGCCGGTGTCACCCCCTTCATGGTGGTGCAGGCCGCGCTGGCCGCCCTGCTGACCCGTCTCGGCGCCGGCACCGACATTCCGCTCGGTTCCCCGGTGGCGGGCCGGCGCGACGAGGCCCTGCACGACCTGATCGGCTTCTTCGTCAACACGCTGGTCCTGCGCACCGACACCAGCGGCGACCCCACGTTCCGGCAACTGCTCGGGCGGGTACGGGAGACGGACCTCGACGCCCACGCCCACCAGGACCTGCCGTACGACACCTTGGTCGACGCCCTCCAGCCGACGCGGTCGCTGGCGCTTCAGCCGTTCTTCCAGGTGATGCTCGTCTACCAGAACACCGAGCAATGGGAGTTGTCCCTCCCCGGCGTGACGTGCGCCTTCGTGGAGACCGGCAGCCCGACCGCCATGTTCGACCTCACCTTCGAGTTCTACGACCGGTCCGCCTCGGCGCCGGGCCGGTCCGGCGCACTGTCCGGACGCCTCGAGTACGCGGCCGACCTGTACGACCGGGAGACGGCCGAGACACTGGTGGCCCGCTTCCTGAGGCTGCTCGCCACCGCCGTGACCGCCCCGGACACCCCACTGAGCGACCTGGACGTGCTGGCCCCGGACGAACGGGCGGAACTGCTGGAGCGCTTCGGCCACGGCGACCTCGCCCACCCCGAGCCCGCCACCACCCTGCCCGCCCTGTTCGAGTACTGGGCCGACCGCCGGCCCGACAGCCCGGCCCTGGTCCGGGACGACGGCGAACTCACCTACCGCGAGCTGGACGACCGCGCCAACCGCCTCGCCCACGAACTCGCCGCCAGGGGCGCGGGCCCGGACTGCACCGTGGCCCTGGTCCTGCCGCGCGGCCCCGAGCTCGTGGTCGCGGTGCTGGCGGTGCTCAAGACCGGCGCCGCCTACCTGCCCGTCGACCCGGCCTACCCGCCCGAACGTATCGCGTACGTGCTCGGCGACCTGGCCGCCACCCTGCTCGTCACCTCGCGGCGGGTCCTCGGCTCCGGCGCGCTGACCCGTGCGGGCGTACCGCAGGAGGGGTGCGTCGTCCTGGACGCCCCGGACACCGTCGCGTCCCTGGCCACCCGGCCGCCGCGGCGGCTCATCGACGCCGACCGCACCCGCCCGCTGACGCCGCTCGATCCCGCCTACGTCATCCACACCTCCGGTTCCACCGGTCTGCCGAAGGGGGTGGTGGTGTCCCACGGCACCGCGGTCACCCTGGCCGACGACCACCGGCACCGCTTCGGTGCCGGGCAGGGGACCAGGGCGCTGCAGTTCTCGTCGTTCAGCTTCGACGCGGCGGTGTGGGAGCTCTGTGCCTCGCTGCTGACCGGCGGCGCTCTCGTCCAGGTCGGGGACGACCGGCGGATGGGCGGGCCGCTCGCCGACTTCATGACGGAGCACCGGGTGAATCTGGCGGTCCTGCCGCCGGTGGTGATCACGGCGTTCCCCGAGGAGTGCCGGCTGCCCGACGACCTGATCCTCGCGACGGCGGGCTCGGCCTGCCCCGCGGAGCTCGTCGGCCGCTGGGCCCCGCAACTGAGGCTGTTCAACCTCTACGGGCCCACCGAGGCCACGGTGTGCGTCACCGCCCAGGAGGTGCCGGCCGCGGCCGGAGGCCGCCCGCCGATCGGCCGGCCCATGGCCAACCACCGTGTGTACGTCTTCGACGAGACGCTCTCCCTGGTCCCGGCCGGTGTTCCCGGCGAACTGTACGTCGGCGGCGACGGACTGGCCCTCGGATACGCGAACCTGCCGGCGCTCACCGCGAGCCGCTTCGTCGCGGATCCGTTCGGCCGGCCGGGCAGCCGGATGTACCGCACCGGTGACCTGGTCCGCTGGCTCGCCGACGGCACCCTCGACTACCTCGGCCGGACCGACCAGCAGGTGAAGATCCGGGGCTACCGGATCGAACCGGGCGAGATCGAGGGCGTACTGACCGGCCATGAGAACGTGGCCCAGGCCGCGGTGGTGGTGCGCACCGAGCCGTCGGGCGGCGAGTCGCTGGCCGGCTACCTGGTGGCCGCCGAGGGCCGGCGCATCGACACCGCCCGGCTCCGGACCTTGCTGACCGGCCGGCTGCCCGACTACATGGTGCCCTCGGACCTCGTCGTCCTGGACTCCCTCCCGCTCACGGTGAACGGCAAGCTCGACACCGCGGCGCTGCCCGCCCCGCGGCGGGCCGGCGGGCGGGGACGCCGCCCCGTCACCGCCACGGAGCGGGCCGTGGCGAGGGCGTTCGGTGACGTCCTCGGCGTCCAGGACATCGGCGCCGACGACGACTTTTTCGACCTCGGAGGCAACAGCATCGGCACCGTCCAGTTCGCCGCCCGGGTCGCCAAGGAAGGGATCGCGCTGACCGCGGCCGAGGTCTTCACCCGCCGGACCGTCGCCGCCCTGAGCGCCCTGGCCGACGGCCGGGGCACCGCCCGTCACCTCACCGACCAGGTCCGCGGCGCAGGGCAGGCACTGGAGGAGGACGTCTTCGCCCCGGTGCTTCCGATCCGGGCCACGGGCGTCCGGGCCCCGCTCTTCTGCCTGCACGGTGGCCTCGGTCTGAGCCTGCCCTATCTGGGCCTCGCCGCGCACATCGACGAGGAACGGCCGATCCACGGCCTCCAGGCACCCCAGGTGGCCGGTGGTTCCCCGGCGAAAACTCTCGAAGCCCAGGCGGAGGGTTACCTGGAGCGGATCCGCGCGATCCAGCCGGCCGGCCCCTACCACCTGATGGGCTGGTCCTACGGCGGCCTCCTCGCCCACCGGATCGCGCTGCGCCTTCAGGAGGAGGGCGAGCGGGTGGCCTACGTGGCCAACCTCGACGCCTTCCCGTACGACGCCGACGCCGACGGCTCCCCGGCCGGCCGGGAAGAACTCCTGTCGCGTTTCCTCGAATACGTCGGCCACGACCGAGCCCAAGGCGCCCCGGCCGGCACCGACGAGGTGGTGGCCGTACTGCGCCGGCAGGGCGGCGTCTTCGCCCGGCTCACCGAGGCCGACGTGGAGAGGCTGATCGGCGTGATGGCCCACCACGCCGATCTGGCCACCCGGTTCACTCCCGGCCGGCTGGACGGCGACATGACCTTGTTCGTCGCCACGGCCGGGCGCGACGGGCGAACCGCCGCCGCGGCCCGCCGCTGGGCCCCCCATGTGACCGGCCGGATCACGGTGCACGAGACGCCGTACGTCCACGAGTACCTGATGAACCCCGAACCCCAGGCCGCGATCGGCCGTGTCATCGACACCGAACTGCGCAGGAGCTCGAGTTGAGTACAACCGTCGCGGGCCGTGCCCCCGTGTCCGCCGTACTGCCCGTCACGGAGATCGTCGTCCTGGCCGGACGCCGGCTGCGCCACCTGGGCCGCGCCCCCGGCCGTCTGGTGGGCGTGGCGCTCAACCCCCTGGTGATGCTGCTCGCCGTCGGCTACCTGTTCAAGAACGCGATCGACGTGCCCCAGGGCGAGCGTTACCAGGACTATCTGATGGCCGGCATCGCGATGCAGGTCGGCCTCGCCTGCATCGGGCCCACCGCGATCAGCGTCGCCCTCGACCTGCGCACCGGGCTGATGGACCGCTTCCGTTCCCTGCCGGTCTCCCGGCCCGCCGTCCTGGTGGCCCACGCCCTCGGCGACTGGCTCATCGGACTCGCAGTGCTCGCCCTGATCGCGCTGGCCGGACTGGGCATCGGCTGGCGCCCGCAGGGCGGCCCGGCCTCCATCGCCGCCGGATTCGCGGTGGCCGCGGGATTCGTCTTTGTCGCGGTCTGGGCCGGCGTCGTGCTGGGAGTCCTGGTGCGCAACGCCGAGTCCATCGACTCGGTCGGTGCCCTGGTCCTGGTGCTGTGCACCTTCCTGTCGAACGCCGTCTTCCCGGCCCGGAGCATGCCCGGCTGGCTCCGGCCCGTCGTCGAGTGGAACCCGGTGAGCTCGTTCGCCGACAGTTGCCGCCGCCTGTGGGGCACCCCGGCGCGGCCGGGGACCGGCCTCCCCGCCGAACACCCGTACCTGTTCGCGACGGCGTGGGGCGCGGTGCTGCTGGCCGGCGCGCTGTGGATCGGGCTCCGGCGCTTCCGGGCCTCCGCGGAGTAGGGCCCGGCCGTCCGGCCGGGCCGTTGCGCCTTCGTCGCTCCGACGACGGACAGGATCCGGGACCCGGCGGCCACCATCGGGAGCAGAACGGCCGGCGGGACGACGGCGCTGCGGGCCATCGCGGCCGTACCTGCCGCGAACAGGCACATCAACGTTGTACGGGGCTGGGAGCAGCGCCATTTGGGGGCCGGACGGCCGGATCGTCGTCGAGGCCGGGCCCGACAAGGCGCAACTGGTGGCCGCCGATCTGGACCCGGAACGGCTGCGTGCCGTGCGTGTGCAGGAGCCGATGCTCCGCGATCTGCGGGACACCGGCTCCGCGCCCCGCGCGGTGCACCGGCTGACCCGCTAGGCCGGCCCGGTCTTCGCGCCCGCCCCGCACAGCGGGACCACCGCGTCGCGGCCGCCCAGCACGTCCGGTGAGGCGTTCATCGCTGCCCAGCAGGCGACCCCCGTGGACTCCACGAAGAGCCCGCGGCGGGCCAGGTCCAGTTGGGCGGCACTGATCTGATCCTGGCGGTCGCTCGGCGGCCGCCGCTTTCGCGCCGTAGCATGCGCGGCAATTCGTAGGACCTTGATCAGGAGCACCGTACCCCGTGGACATACCTCCGCCGCCGCCCGCGCCCGGGCACGTTCCTCAGCCGCCGCAGCAGTGGTCCCCGTACCGGACCCCGTACGGAAACCCCTGCGCACCGCCCGAGCCGCCGAAGACCAACGGTCTCGCCATCGGGTCGATGGTTGCCGGGATCGTGTGCTGTCTGCCCCCGCTGGGCCTGATCCTGGGGGTCGTCGCCCTTGTGCAGATCAAGAAGACGGGGCACCGCGGCAAGGGCATGGCCGTCGCCGGCGTCGTGCTCTCCTCGATCAGCACCTTGCTGGTGCTCACCGCGATCGTCACCGGAGGAGCGGCCGACTTCTGGCGCGGTTTCAGGGACGCGGCGGGCGAGGCGGCCCGTACGAAGAGCATCGACCGGCTGCACAGGGGCGACTGCTTCGATGCGCCGGGCGGCGACGGGCTGGAAGGCTATGTGACGGACGTGCGGGTGGTGCCGTGCTCGGGCTCGCACGAGGGCGAGGTGACCGGGACGTTCGAGCTGGAGATTCCGGGGCCCTGGCCGGGCGAGGGCGAGATTTCCGCGATCGCGGCGGAGCGGTGCTGGAATATCGCCGGGACGTACGCGATGGACACCTGGGCCGTGCCGGAGAGCGTCGTGACGTACTACTTCGCGCCCGACAAGCGTGGATGGCGGCTCGGCGACCGCTCCGTCACCTGTTCCCTCAGTGACGACGGCGACGGAACCCTCGACGGGCCCCTGCTCAATGACGCCTCCATGCTCGACCCGCACCAGGCGGCGTATCTGGGGACGGCCAATGCCGTCGACGGTCTTCTCTACGGCGGGCCCGAGGCGGACGAGGTCGAGGACGATCCGGAGGGCTTCAGGACCTGGGCGATCGAGGTCGCGGCCGCGCTGGAGAAGGGCGCGGAGCAACTGCGCTCCCGCACCTGGCCCTCGGTGGCGGACAAGGCGGTCGCCGACCGTGTTGCGGAGTTCGAGGCGGCCCGCAAGGAGTGGGTGACGGCGTCGGAAGTGACTGACGACGAAGACCTGTTCTGGACGCACCATGACGCGGCGCATGCGGCGCTGAAGACCAGCACCGAGATCTCGATCCGCGAGGCGCTCGTGCTCGAGACGACTCCGCCCAAGGACTACGAGGACGACACCGCGAGTGAGGAAGGGGCAGCCGGGGACGGGACCGACGCCTGAATACCGGTTAGTCATACCCGCGGTAAGCGCTGGACAAAGACAAGTCATCACATCGGGTGAAACTTTGGCCCTCACTTGCGGGCAACATTCCGTGGTTGTCAGGCTGTTGCTGTCTGTCAACAGATCGGAGTGGCCAGTGACTTTCGGTGACCAGCCGGCCTATCTGCGCGTTGCGGGTGATCTCCGGCGGAAGATCGTCAGCGGTTCGCTGCCGCCGCACGCCCGGCTTCCCTCGCAGGCCCGGATCCGCGAGGAGTACGGAGTCTCCGACACCGTCGCGCTGGAGGCCCGCAAGGTGCTGATGGCCGAGGGGCTGGTCGAGGGCCGCTCCGGGTCGGGTACGTATGTACGGGAGCGCCGCGTTCCGCGCCGCGTCGCCCGCTCCGGGTACCGCCCGGCCTCGGGCGCGAGCCCGTTCCGGCAGGAGCAGGCCGAGGAGGGGGCGCGCGGCACCTGGGAGTCGGGCAGCGAGCAGGAGGACGCCTCGGCCGGAGTCGCCGCGCGGCTCGGACTCCAGCCGGGGGACCGGGTGATGCGTACCCGCTATCTCTTCCGGGACGCGGGCGAGCCGATGATGCTCTCCACTTCCTGGGAGCCGATCGCCCTGACGGGGCGTACGCCCGTGATGCTGCCCGAGGAAGGGCCGCTGGGCGGCTGCGGGGTCGTCGAGCGCATGGCGGCGATCGACGTCGTCGTGGACAACGTCGTCGAGGAGGTCGGCGCGCGGCCGGGGCTCGCGGAGGAGCTGATGGCCCTCAGCGGTGTCCCCGGCCATGTGGTGCTGGTCGTCTCGCGCACCTTCTATGCCTCCGGGCGTGCCGTGGAGACCGCGGACGTCGTGATTCCGGCGGACCGTTACCGGGTCGCTTATCACCTGCCGGTGAGGTGACCGGGGCCGCGTGCGGCACGGTCGTGCCCCGCGCATTGGCCGGAAGCGTATCTCTTTGTGAAAACATGCATCCGCTGAGTGAAGGTCAGGCGTAAGCTCGGGCATATGCGGATCGGGGCTTCCCCGGGATCCTCGAAGGGCTCGTACGCCGGCGGACGGAGGGGCGCGATGACGGACGGCGGCACTGTGCTCCCCTGGCAGGTCATACGCCAGGACGACAACGGCAACCGCTACCGCGTCGGCCGGTACGCGACGCAGGACGAGGCGCAGCAGATTGCCGACAGCCTCGACGGCCGGGGCCACAAGCAGCTCTACTGGGTCGAGCGCATCGGCCAGAGCGCACACGGTGACCGGAACGCCCCGTCGGAGAGGCGCTCCCGCTGATCGCCCGGGCCCTGCCCGGCGTGATCGGCCGGAGAGGGCCTAGGCTCCGGGCATGACTGTACGAGTGGTCGTGGGCGGAGCCCTCTGTCATGAGGGGCGGCTGCTGGCCGCGCGCCGGAGTGCGCCGCCCGAGCTGGCCGGGCGCTGGGAGCTGCCCGGTGGCAAGCTGGAGCCGGGGGAGACGCCCGAGCAGGCGCTGGTGCGCGAACTGCGCGAGGAACTGGGCGTGGAGGCGGAGCCTCTGGACCGGATCCCGGGGGAATGGGCGCTCAAGACCGGATATGTGCTGCGTGTGTGGACGGTGCGGCTGGTCAGCGGTGAGCCGAGGCCGCTGGAGGACCATGACGAGGTGCGCTGGCTCGCCCCGCACGAGAGCGACACCGTGGACTGGCTGGAGCAGGACCGCCCGGCTGTGGCGGAGGCGGTGCGCAGACTGAGGGAGACCGGGGGCGCCCGGGACGGCGCGCGCGGACGCTAGGCCTGTCCGGCGGATCAGGACCGGCTCGCGGGCGCGGGAGGTGTACGCCGTTCGTGCCACGATGCGCCCGAAGCCGCGATAGCCCGCCCCGAATATCGGGTATGTGCTGATTAAGCCCCCGAAACAGGACGCGGGTCTGCCCAGGCGATCCGGGAAGTGGTCGGCGTGATCGACATCGAAGGCGACTGCGCCGAGTGGACCTTCCCCGCCGCACCCAACGTGGTGCGGACTGCGCGCCACGCGGTCCGTGACACGTTGCACGGCTGGGGTCTCGACGCGGCGGTCGGGGATGTGGCTGTGCTGTTGGTCAGCGAGTTGGTGACCAATTCCATGCGGCATGCCTCGGGCCCGATCGGGGTCCGGCTCGCGCTGCCGGTCGCCGACGGGGACGAGAAGGCGGAGAGGGCGGCGCTGCTGGTGGAAGTTTCGGATCCGCTCCCGGATCCGCCACTGGAGCGTCCGGCGGGGCCGGACGACGAGGGCGGCCGCGGGCTTCAGTTGGTGGCACGCTCGGCGCGGCGCTGGGGGACCAGGAAGGACAGCGAGGGCAAGACGGTGTGGTTCGAGCTGGCCTTGCCTGGTTAGAAGGTGGGGAGGGACGAACGATCACGATGGTGCGGCCGTCGCACCCGCCGCAGGCGCCGACGAGCACTTCCCGGGAAATGCGGCCGGAAGAGACTGAGACCGCTCTGTGATCGTGAACTCCGTGCCGGTAGGGGCCGTAGTGCTGAATACTGCGGAGTCAGGCCGGTCCGGTGCGGTGAGCTGGAGGGGACGGTCGCGTGAGCGAGATACCGGCGGAGGCGGAGACGCCCGAGCAGCGGGCGGGCGGCGTCATGTGGCAGAGCAGTCCGCCCGGCTCGATCTACGACTACATCAAGGTCGCCTCCTTCTCGATCGGCCCCGACGGGCTGGTCGAACAGTGGAGCAAGCGTGCCGAGGACCTGTTCGACCTGACCGCGGCCGATGTGGTCGGCAGGGATCCGGTCGAGGCGTTCATGCCCGACGGCTTCCACTCGCACGGCCGGCGCAAGGTCGCCGAGATCCTCGACGGCAAGGAATGGACCGGCCTCGTCCCGTTCCGGATGCCGGGGGACGGCGAGGAGTCCCGACGGGCGCACGGGGCGGCCGAGCTCTATCTGATGCCCTCCGAGACGGCGAGCGGGGAGCGTGCCGCGCTCTGCATCGTCGTCGATGTGCGCGCACTGCGCCGCATCGAGACCGACCTTGCCTCATCTCAGGCAATTTTCGGTCAATCTCCCTTCGGGTTCGTACTGTTCGGTACGGACCTCACCGTGCAGCGCGCCAACCGGCGGTTCGCCGCCGTTTTCGGCGGACAGCCCGACGATCAGCGCGGCCGGACCGTCCACGACTATCTCGCCCGCGCCGAGGCCGAGCGGATGACCGCCGCCCTCCGCCGGGTCCTGGAGACCGGCGAGGCGGTCACCGACTTCGAGATCACCGGCCACGCACCCGGCAGAACCGACCGCAGGCACTGGTCGATCAACCTCTACCAGGTGCACAGCGCCTCCGGCCGGCCCATCGGCATCGCCGGCCTCGGCATCGATGTCACCCGCCGCCATGTCGCCGCCCGCGAGGCCGCCGACGCCCGCCGCAACCTCGCCCTGCTCAACGAGGCCGGAGCCCGCATCGGCAACTCCCTCGACCTGGAGACCACCGCCCGGGAACTCCTCGACGTCACCGTCCCCGGCTTCTGCGACCTCGCCTCCGTCGACCTCTTCCAGTCCCTGCTCACCGGCGACGACACCGCCCCCGGCCACCCGGACGGAAGCTCCGAAGTGCGCCGCGTCGCCTTCGCCAGCGCCGTGTCGGACACTCCGCCACCCGCCCTCGGCGGCAGCTGCCCCGACAGCGGCGGGGTCGTCGACGTCGGCGCCGTGCACCGCTACCCCTTCAGCTCCCTCTACGCCGACGCCCTGCGCACCGGCCGGGTCCGGGAACTGCCCGCCCCCGACGGCTCGCTCGTACGGTCCACGCTCGCCGTGCCGATGGTCGCGCACGACACCGTCGTCGGACTCGTCCAGTTCTCCCGTACGAAGGGCAGCGAGCCCTTCGGCGAACGCGACCGGGCCCTGGCCACCGAGCTCGCCGCCCGCGCCGCCGTCTGCATCGACAACGCCCGCCTCTACCGGAGGGAGCACGAGCGCGCGCTGATCCTCCAGCGCAGCCTGCTGCCGCCCGGCGATCCGGAGGCCGCCGGGCTCGACATCGCCTGCCGCTATCTGCCCGGCAACACGGCCACCGAGGTCGGCGGTGACTGGTTCGACGTCATCGAACTGCCCGGCCACCGCACCGCGCTCGTCGTCGGTGACGTGATGGGCCGCGGCCTGCGGGCCGCGGTCGCCATGGGCGAGCTGCGCACGGCCGTACGCACCCTGGCACTGCTCGACCTGGAGCCCGCCGAGGTGCTCTCCGCCCTGGACGAGATCGCCCGCGGCCTCGGCGCGCCCGGAGGCACCCAGCAGTCCTCCCGCGCGACGCACCGCTCCCGGGAGGCCGACCTCTCCGAGGTCTACCTCGCCACCTGCGTGTACGCCGTCTACGACCCGGTCACCCGGCGATGTACGTTCGCCAACGCCGGCCATCTGCCCCCGGTCCTGGTCGAACCCGGGGAGCCGGCCCTGCTCCTCGACGTACCGCCCGGCATGCCCCTCGGCGTCGGCGGCGAACCCTTCGAGGAGGTCGAGGTCGAGCTGTCCGAGGGCGCGCTGCTCGCCCTCTACACCGACGGGCTCGTCGAGTCCCGCGACCACTCCCTCGACGACGGTCTGCGCGCCTTCCGCCGCGCCCTCGCCGACCCGGTGCCCGCCCTGGAGGACGTCTGCGACCACGTCCTCGGCACCCTCGACACCCGCCACGGCGAGGACGACATCGCCCTCCTCATGGCCCGCGTCCAGGGTCTGCCGGCCGACGCCGTCGGCGACTGGCAGCTGCCCCGCGAGCCCCGCTCGGTGGGCCGGGCCCGTGAACTGGCCCGCGCCCAACTGCTCGCCTGGGACCTCGACGGACTGGTCGACACCACCGAACTGCTGGTCAGCGAGCTGGTCACGAACGCCCTGCGCTACGGCGACGGAGAGATACGGCTCCGCCTGCTGCGCGACCGTGTGCTGGTGTGCGAGGTCTGGGACGCCAATCTGGTCCAGCCCAGACGCCGCCGGGCCCGCGACACCGACGAGGGCGGCCGCGGACTGCAGCTGGTCGGCCTGCTCAGCGCGGGATGGGGCTCGCGCCGCACCCCGCGCGGCAAGACGGTGTGGTTCGAACTCGCCCTCCCGGAGGACGGCGAGCCGGTGGCGGAGCCGACCGCGGAGCAGCTGCTGAGCACGTACGGCTGAGTCTGTCCGGCCTTGGAGAACCGGACGTGGATGTGAAGATCGCAGCCCCATCCGGCGTCCGAGGACGGAAACACCGGCCGGCGGGACGTGGGCGTCACGGATTGCAGCCCGTCCTGGGGAGCTTGAGGACGGACACGCCGGCCCACCTGGGCGGAGGGCGCCAAGCCCGGTCAGGCCCCACTCTTGAGCGCGGCCAGCCTCGCCTCGATCTCCGCGTCCGTGGTGAAGTCGGTGAACCGCGCGAACTGCGCGTCCAGCGAGGACTCCGCGAGCTCCGGCTGGCCCATCGCCCGCGCCTCCTCCCGGCGCACCACGTCCTCGAACCTGCTGAGCTCCCCGGCCGGATCGAAGACGTCGATGTTCTGCAGCGCGTCCGTCAGCATGCCCTGCGTCCGCACGCTCGTGGCCCGCGCCACCAGCTCGTCGTGCCTCGTCCTGAGCTCCGACAGCTTGGCGCGCATCTCCTCCAGCCCGCTACTGAGCCGTTCCACGATCTCCTGCTGCGTGGCGATGATCGGCCCGGCCGCTTTCGCCTCCTTCTCGTGCTCCAGCTGGCGCTCCAGCGCCACCCTGGCCAGCCCGTCGAACTTGTCGGCCTCCTCGCCCTGGCCCGAAGCGCGCAGCTCGTCGGCCTTTCTGCTGGCGGCCAGTGCCTGGGCGCCCCACGCCCCCACCGCCTCCACGTCCTCCCGCTGGTCGTGCTCCATCAGCCGCAGATCGGCCATGACGGCGACCGCCGTCTCCTCGGCCTTCACGATGCTGGAGTTGTAGTCGCGGATGAGCCGGTCGGCCATCTTCCGCGGGTCTTCGGCCTGGTCCAGCAGGACATGGATGTTGGCCTTCGCCAGCTGGGCGATCCGGCCGAGGATCGACTGCTTGTCGGACATTGACATTCCTCCTGGATGGGCATCCCCCTGGCCGAGGACCGGGGGAGGGTCGATGATCAGAACCGGCCGCCACCCCTCCTCCCGCGCGTGTCGCCACCTCCGAAACTGCCGGGCCGGAAGCCGTCGGCCTTTCCCCGCCCCGCGCCGGACGTCCCGCCGAGGACGATCCCGCCGAGCACCGCGCCGCCGAGCCCGGCCGCGTTCCCGTGCCGCTCGCCGCTGCCGTACGGGTTCCCGTGCACGCGTACGTCCTGCTCGGCGAGGCCCTGCGCGCGGCGGGCAAGCGCATCCGCCTGCTGCGCCTCGGCGAGCGCGCCCGTGGCGTTCGTCCCGGCATCGGCCCGTGCCCGCGCCAGATGGCGTCCGGCCTCCGCGAGACGGGTACGGGCCTCACTGCCCACCGCACCCCGGTGGGTGGCGACATAGCCGTCCGCCGCGCCGAGCGCACTGCCGGCGGTGAGCAGCGCCTGGTCGAGCAGTACCCGGGCACGGTGGTTCCGCTGCCCACGCTCACGCGCCCCGGAGAGTGCCTCGTCCAGAGCCGATCCCGTCTCCTCGACACGGCGCAGCGCCTCGATCGGGTCGTACCGCCCGGCCCCCATCGCCCGGCGTACCGCGGCGGTCACGGCCTCGGCACGGGCGAGCCGCCCGCCCAGGTCCGACGTGGCCGCCCAGGCCGCGACATCCGTCGCGTCCGTCACCCCGGACCCGGCGGGCAGCCGGGCACGGGCGTCGGCCAGGTCGGCGTCCGTCCCGTCGAGCACGCCGGGCAGCCGGGCTTCCGCCTCCGCGAGCTCCGCGGCCCGTCGTCCGACCGCGTCGACCAAGGTGGCCGCCTGGCCGACGGCACCCTCGGCGGCCCGTAGATACACCGCGGCACGGGCCGTGTCGCCCTTGTCGAGGGCCTGCCGGGCCCGGTTGATGCCGCCGGTCGCGAAGACCAGCCGGTCCTTGGCCTGCTCCACGTTTCCCGAGACGGGGGCCGCGGCCGACTCCGCGTACCGCCGGCGCATGACGGCCAGGGTCTCCTCGGCGGTGACGGTATGCCCGGCGAGCGAGCGGAACGCGGACTCCACGACGTCCAGCGCCTCCGGGGCGTTCCGCTCCAGGGCGCGCAGCCGGTCGAAGGCCTCCGACTCGGCATCCAGGCGCCGCCCGGACGCCGTGCAGCGGGCGACGATCTCCACCAGCAGCCGGCGCCGCGTCGCCGCGTCCACCGGGTACGCGTCGTCGAGCAGCTGGCGCAGCCGGAAGGCCGCGGTCAGCTCACCGGCGGCGAACGCGACGGCATCCGCGAAGGGCCGCACCGCCTCCTCGCCGAACCGGTCGGTGGCGAAGGCGAGTTCCTCCTCGCTGGTACGGACCGTGTCATCGGTGGCGACCAGCGCCTGCCGGGCGCGCGCGTCGAGTTCGGTCAGGGGCGTGACCCCCCGCGCGCCCGGTGTCGTACGGGTCCGGGCGAGCCTCCTGCGCCGGCGCAACCCGTACAGGGCCGCCGCGACCGCGCCCGCCGCCGCGACGATGGGCAGCACCAGATCGGCGTTCGACGTCGAACTCTCCTGCGGCACGCCCCCGGCCGCCATGAGCACAGCGAGCACGGTCAGGCGGGCGAAGGGCGTCACATTCAGGAGCGTATGGCGCGGTTTGCGCCTTCGCGACCGGGCAGGGGGATGTCAGTCACGCCCAGTAGCCTGGGCCGATACGGGCACGGACGCGCAGGATCTGGAAACGGGCGGGCATCACGCCGGCGGTGCTGCCGGGGCTCCGCCCAGCCGCCCGGACCGCCCTCCGGGCGGCGTCCTCGATCTCCCCCAGCCACCTCTGGGGCCCCAGGACGGGCTTGTTCGGGTGCGGCCGGGTGGTCCACAGCCGGGCAGTGGTCGAGCCGGGCAGTGATCGAAGGGGACACCCATCACCACCAGCCCGTCCTGGGGGTACCCCCAGGACGGGCTGGACGGAGACCGGCAACACCGGGCCCGGACCCGCTCTCCGCGTGCGCGGCCGCGCCCTATTCGGCCCGGCGGCGGATGCGTGAGCCCAGCCAGACCAGCGGGTCGTACTTGCGGTCCACGGCCCGCTCCTTGAGCGGGATCAGCGCGTTGTCGGTGATCTTGATGCCCTCCGGGCACACCTCCGTGCAGCACTTGGTGATGTTGCAGTACCCCAGCCCGTGCTCCTCCTGCGCGGTGCGCTTGCGGTCCAGGCCCGCCGCGGACGCCGCGTCCAGCGGATGCATGTCGAGCTCGGCGACGCGCATCAGGAAGCGGGGGCCCGCGAAGGCCGTCTTGTTCTCCTCGTGGTCGCGGACCACATGACAGGTGTCCTGGCACAGGAAGCACTCGATGCACTTGCGGAACTCCTGCGAGCGGTCCACGTCCATCTGCTGCATCCGGTACTCGCCGGGACCGAGGCCCGGCGGGGGCACGAAGGCCGGGACCTCCCTCGCCTTGGCGTAGTTGAAGCCCACGTCCGTGACCAGGTCGCGGACGACGGGGAAGGCCCGCAGCGGGGTCACGGTGATCGTCTCGTCCCGCGAGAAGACGGACATGCGGGTCATGCACATCAGCCGCGGCCGCCCGTTGATCTCCGCGCTGCACGAACCGCACTTGCCGGCCTTGCAGTTCCAGCGGACCGCGAGGTCGGGGGCCTGGGTGGCCTGGAGGCGGTGGATGATGTCGAGGACCACCTCGCCCTCGTTGACCTCGACCGTGAAGTCCGTCAGTTTCCCGCCGGCCGTATCGCCCCGCCAGACACGGAAGCTCGCGTCATAGCCGCTCATTGGTACAGCTCCTCTTCGGCGAGGTACTTGACCAGCTCCTCCTTCTCGAAGAGGGCGAGCAGGTCGGGGCGGATGGGGTCGGTGGTCTCCCGTACGAGGGCGATCTGGCCGCGCACGGGGTCGGTGGCCGCAAGGCCGCCCGTGGGGTCGGCGAGACGGCACAGCAGATTCACCCTGCGCCAGGTGCGGTCCATCGCGGGCCAGTCCTCGCGGGTGTGGCCGCCTCGGCTCTCGGTGCGTTCCAGTGCGGCGCGGGCGATGCACTCGCTGACCAGCAGCATGTTCCGCAGGTCCAGGGCGAGGTGCCAGCCGGGGTTGAACTGGCGGTGGCCTTCGACGCCGGCCCGGCGGGCGCGCAGCCGCAGCGCGGCGAGGGTGTGCAGGGCCTGCTCCATCTCGGCTTCCCTGCGGATGATGCCGACCAGGTCGTTCATGGCCTGCTGGAGTTCCTGGTGGAGGCTGTACGGGTTCTCCCCGGCCGGTTCGTGTCCCTCCGCGCTGAAGGGGCGCAGCGCCTCCGCGGCCGCCGTGTCGATCTGGCGGGCGTCCACGACGGGCCGTGCGCCCAGTCCGGCCGCGTACCGGGCGGCGTGCAGCCCGGCCCGCCGTCCGAAGACCAGAAGGTCGGAGAGGGAGTTCCCGCCGAGCCGGTTGGAGCCGTGCATCCCGCCGGCCACCTCGCCTGCCGCGTAGAGGCCCGGTACTCCGCGGGCGGCGGCGGTGTCGGAGTCGACGGCGACACCGCCCATCACATAGTGGCAGGTGGGGCCGACCTCCATGGGTTCGGCGGTGATGTCGACGTCCGCCAGCTCCTTGAACTGGTGGTACATGGAGGGCAGCCGGCGCCGGACGACCTCCGCCGGCATCCGGGTCGAGACGTCCAGGAACACTCCGCCGTGCGGGGAGCCGCGGCCCGCCTTGACCTCGGCGTTGATGGCGCGGGCGACCTCGTCGCGGGGGAGCAGCTCGGGCGGGCGCCGGTTGTGGTCCGGGTCCTCGTACCAGCGGTCGCCCTCTTCCTCCGACTCGGCGTACTTCTCCTTGAAGACGTCCGGGACGTAGTCGAACATGAACCGCTTGCCCTCGCTGTTGCGCAGTACCCCGCCGTCGCCGCGCACCGACTCGGTGACCAGGATGCCCTTGACCGAGGGCGGCCAGACCATCCCGGTGGGATGGAACTGCACGAACTCCATGTTGACCAGCGGCGCTCCGGCGAGCAGCGCCAGGGCGTGACCGTCGCCGGTGTACTCCCAGGAGTTGGAGGTCACCTTGAAGGACTTCCCGATGCCACCGGTGGCCAGGACGACCGCGGGGGCTTCGAGGATGAAGAAGCGCCCGGTCTCGCGCTCGTAGCAGAAGGTGCCGGAGACCCTCCCCCCGAGCCTTCGGCCGGGGGGGACCCCCATCTCGCTTCGCTCGCCGTCCTTGAGGCTGTGTTCTTTCAAGATCCGGGTGACCGTGCACTCCTGGTAGATCTTCAGCCGGGCTTCGTAGTCGCCGTGTTCGCGCTTGTCCTCCTGCTGGAGCGCGACGATCCTCTGCTGGAGGGTACGGATCAGCTCCAGGCCGGTGCGGTCGCCGACGTGTGCCAGCCGGGGGTACTCGTGCCCGCCGAAGTTGCGCTGGGAGATCCGCCCGTCCGCCGTACGGTCGAAGAGCGCGCCCCAGGTCTCCAGCTCCCAGACCCTGTCCGGGGCCTCCTTGGCGTGCAGTTCGGCCATGCGCCACTGGTTGAGGAACTTTCCGCCGCGCATGGTGTCGCGGAAGTGCACCTGCCAGTTGTCGTGGTCGTTGACATTGCCCATGGCCGCGGCGATTCCGCCCTCCGCCATCACCGTATGGGCCTTGCCGAACAGCGACTTGCAGATGACGGCGGTACGGGCGCCCTGCTCGCGGGCCTCGATCGCCGCGCGCAGCCCTGCTCCGCCGGCGCCGACCACGACCACGTCCCACTGCTGCCGGTCGACCTGAGCCATGTTGGCACCTTCCATTTCAGAACAGCCTCGGATCTTCGAAGGCGCCGGTGGCGAGGAGATGGACGTAGAAGTCGCAGAGGGCGACGCTGATCAGTGAGGCCCAGGCGAGCAGCATGTGGCGTGCGTTCAGCCTTCCGACCAAGCCCCACAGCCGGTAGCGCACGGGGTGCCTGGAGAAGTGCCGCAGCCGTCCGCCGATGATGTGCCGGCAGGAATGGCAGGAGATCGTGTACGCCCAGATGAGCACGATGTTGATCAGGAAGACGAGGGTGCCGAGGCCCATGTGGCCCCACTCGTAGCGCTCGTCACGGAAGGTGAGCACCGTGTCGTAGGTGAGGATTCCGGCCACCGGCAGCGCCGCGTAGAAGAAGTAGCGGTGAATGTTCTGCAGGATCAGCGGGAAGCGGGTCTCGCCGGTGTACTTCCGGTGGGGCTCGGCGACCGCGCAGGCGGGGGGCGACGCCCAGAAGCCCCGGTAGTAGGCCTTCCGGTAGTAGTAGCAGGTGAGCCGGAAACCCAGCGGGAAGACAAGGATCAGCAGCGCCGGGGACAGCCCCCACCAGCTGCCGAAGATCTCCCAGTTGGGTCCGCCCTTCATCGGGGCGCAGTTCTCCGCCAGGCAGGGCGAGTAGAACGGTGAGACGTAGGGCGCGGCGTAGTAGTCGGCGTTCGCGAAGGCCCGCCAGGTCGAGTAGACGACGAAGGCCAGCAGCCCGGTCGCGGTCGCGGCCGGTGCCAGCCACCAGCGGTCGGTGCGCAGATGGCGGGCGGTGATCGCGGCGCGTGAGGCGCCGCGCACACCGCCCGTCCGGGAATGGGGTTCGGTGCCGGTTGCCAACGAGACTCCAACCGTGGTGGACGGCAACAACTCGGGTGGACGACGACAGATCAGCCCGTCCTGGGGGCACCCTGGGGTACCCCCAGCGGTGGCTGGGGGATTGCGGACGAACACCCCGGCCCGCCCGGACGGGGGGCGCCCAGCTGTCCGGTCGCGCAAGCGCGGCGTTATGGCGCGTGGCGGTCCTTGGCACCGAGGCCCTCGTCGTCCGTGTCCGTCCAGAGCGCGCTGTTGTACGGCGTGTCGGCGATCGTGACCAGTTCGGGCCGCTCGGTGGGGAGCGTGCCGGGTGCCGCGGCCTCGCGCAGCAGGGCGACGCTCTCCCTCAGATGGTCGGCGTCGGTACGTACGCGCCGTATCTCCAGGCTGCTTCCACCGACGTGCTGTTCCAGTCGTCCGACGGACCTTGCCAGGTCGTCCAGACTGCGCTGAACCGCTGTCAGATCATCCTGCAGGGACATGACTTGCCCTCACTTCCGCGGTCGCGGGCGGCAAGATGCTGTGTGGGATGCGAGTGTCGCGCGTCACATCCCCGGTTGTGAAGGGCGCGTACTCGGATTCCCACTCGCGTGTGGGGCCGTTGGGCCGCACGGGTGGCTTCGGGCCCCGCTGTCGCCGTGTCTGCGGCGCCGTCCGCACACCGTCCTTTTCAGTGGGTGAGCGATGAATGTGATCATCGCAAATGTCACCATACCGGACAAAGGGGTATCAGTCATGTCCCAGGTCGGCGTCCCGCGCGGGAGGGTGTCCCGGACTCTCCGCTCCCTCGCGCTCCTGACCACCGGTGTGCTCACGATCCCCGTGCTGGCCGCCCTGTCCGGGTGCGACACGAAAGGCGACGCCGGTACCGCGCCCGTAGCCGCCGCGGACGTGGGATCCGCGTCCCGCGACCTGATCGCTGACGGTGGCACCCTGCGCTGGGCCGTCGACGCGATGCCGCAGACCTTCAACGCCTTCCAGGCCGACGCCGACGCCACCACCACGCGCCTCGCCGGCGCACTGCTGCCCTCCCTCTTCACGCTCGACGAGCGAGGCCGGCTCCAGCGCAATCCCGACTATCTGGAGTCCGCCGAGATCGTCGAGACCGAGCCCAGACAGGTCGTCCTCTACAAGCTCAACCAGCAGGCGGTGTGGACCGACGGCAGGGAGATCGGCGCCCCCGACTTCCTGGCCCAGTGGCGTGCCCTGAGCGGCAGGGACTCCGCCTACTGGACCGCGCACAACGCCGGCTACGACCGCATCGAGAAGGTCGAACGCGGCGCCAACGACCTGGAGGTCCGGGTCACCTTCGCCAAGCCCTACGCCGACTGGCGCGCCCTCTTCACGCCCCTCTACCCGAAGGACGTCACCGCCGGCCCGGCCTCCTTCAACGACGGGGCCCGCACCACCCTCAAGGCGACCGCCGGGCCGTTCCGGCTCACGGCCGACACCCGGGAGGGAGCGGTCACGCTCATCCGCAACCCGCGCTGGTGGGGCAGGCCGGCCAAGCTGGACACCCTGGTTTTCCAGGCCGTGCCCCGCGATCAGCGTGCCGCCGCGCTCGCCGCCGGCACCGTCGATCTCGCCGAGGTCGACCGGGCCGCCGCGGAGCGCATCGCGGCGGCCCGGCGGAACGGAACCGGGACCGGCGCGGTCCGGCCCACGGGCCGCGACGCCGACGAGCAGCGGTCCCTGAGCGGATACCGGGTCCGCAAGTCCCTGGAGCCCGCCTACACCCAGCTCGCCCTCAACGGCGGCTCGGGTCCGCTCGCCGACGAACGGGTGCGCCGTGCCGTGGCCCGCGCCCTGGACCGCAAGGAGATCGCGGAGACCGTCCTCAAACCGCTCGGCCTGCCCGCCGTGCCCGTGGGCAGCCACCTGGCGCTGGCCGGCCAGCCCGGGTACGCCGACAGCAGCGACGCGCTGGGCGCCCAGGACGCCCAGAAGGCCCGCGCGCTGCTGGCCGAGGCGGGCTGGACCCCGGGCGGCGCCCGCCAGAAGTCCGCGGGAGGCAAGGCCGGCAGCAAGCCGGTGACCAAGGCCGACGACAAGCGGCAGCGGGACGAGGACCCCAACGAAGGCCTCTACATCATCAACGCGGACAGCAAGCCGGGAGACGCGCCGTCCGGCAGGCTGCTTCCCGACCCCGCCCCGGGGGTGGCACCCCACGGTGCCGCCGTACAGGAGCAGGACGCCGTCGGCGCCGGATCCCGGCACGGCGTCGCCGGGGCCTACGCGCCGATGGGGACCGCCGCACCGGCACCGGCCGCCGGGGACAAGGCGAACGGCCCGCTCGGCAAGGACGGCAAGCCGCTGATGCTCCGCTTCGTACTGCCCTCGGGGCCGGGCTCCGAGTCGCTGCGCGCGGTCGGTGACCGGATCATCGGGATGCTCGACGCCGTCGGTATCGGTACGGAGATCATCAAGGTCTCCGACGACAGCTTCTTCAAGGACCACATCGCCTCCGGCGCCTTCGACCTGGCGCTCTACACCTGGCCCGCGACCGCCTTCCCGGCCACCGACGCCCGCCCGATCTTCGCCAAACCGGAACCCGCCGCCGACGGCTCGCTGCTGGTGGAGCAGAACTACTCACGGGTCGGTACGGACCGTATCGACCAGCTCTTCGACCAGGCGGTCGCCGAGCTGGACGCGGAGGAGGGCCGGAAGCTGGTGAAGCAGGCCGACGCCCGGATCTGGGCCGCTGCCGGATCGATCCCCCTCTATCAGCGCCCCCAGCTGGTGGCCGTCAGGCAGAATCTGGCGAACGCGGGCGCCTTCGGGTTCGCCACCCCCGCCTACCAGGACATCGGTTACAAGAAGCGGAAGCTCTGAATGAGCTCAAGTCCCTTGCCCGCCGCTCCCGCGGCGGGCAAGGTCGTGTCCACCCATGACCCGGGCCGCATCCCGATCGTCGGATCGAACGTGTATCTCATCACTCCCAGCGGACGAGGAGGCCCCCTACTCCTCGGCCCCGTACCATGGGAGGCGCTGTGGCGTGTCCGCCACGCGGGCGTACGAGGACCGAAGACGCCTGATCCCCGATCGAGAGAAGCGCAAACCAAAGCATGCCCACGCGCCACGACATCCGTAACGTCGCCATCGTCGCCCACGTCGACCACGGCAAGACGACCATCGTCGATGCCATGCTCAAGCAGGCCGGCGCCTTCGCCGCACACCAGCTCGACTCCGTCGACGACCGCATGATGGACTCGAACGACCTGGAGCGTGAGAAGGGCATCACGATCCTGGCGAAGAACACCGCCGTGAAGTACCACCCCAAGGACGGCGGGGACCCGATCACGATCAACATCATCGACACCCCCGGCCACGCCGACTTCGGTGGCGAGGTCGAGCGCGGTCTGTCGATGGTCGACGGTGTGGTCCTGCTGGTGGACGCCTCCGAGGGCCCGCTCCCGCAGACCCGCTTCGTGCTCCGCAAGGCCCTCCAGGCCCGGATGCCGGTCATCCTCTGCATCAACAAGACCGACCGCCCGGACTCCCGCATCGACGAGGTCGTCAACGAGACCTACGACCTCTTCCTCGACCTGGACGCCGACGAGGACCAGATCGAGTTCCCGATCGTCTACGCCTGCGGCCGTGACGGCATCGCGTCCCTCACCAAGCCGGAGGACGGCACCGTCCCGGCCGACTCCACCAGCCTGGAGCCGTTCTTCTCCACGATCCTGGAGCACATCCCGGCCCCGACGTACGCGGAGGACGCGCCGCTCCAGGCGCACGTCACCAACCTCGACGCCGACAACTTCCTCGGCCGTATCGCGCTGCTCCGCGTCGAGCAGGGCGAGCTGCGCAAGGGCCAGACGGTGGCCTGGATCAAGCGCGACGGCTCGATCTCCAACGTCCGCATCTCCGAGCTGCTGATGACCGAGGCGCTCACCCGTAAGCCCGCCGAGGTGGCCGGCCCCGGTGACATCTGCGCGGTCGCCGGTATCCCGGACATCATGATCGGCGAGACGCTGGCCGACCCGGAGAACCCGGTCGCGCTGCCGCTGATCACGGTCGACGAGCCCGCGATCTCCATGACCATCGGTACCAACACCTCGCCGCTGGTCGGCCGTGGCGGCACCGGCAAGGGCGCGGACGCCAAGGCCGCGGTCAAGGACCGCAAGGTCACCGCCCGCCAGGTCAAGGACCGGCTGGACCGCGAGCTGATCGGTAACGTCTCGCTGCGCGTCCTGGACACCGAGCGTCCGGACGCCTGGGAGGTCCAGGGCCGTGGCGAGCTCGCGCTGGCCATCCTGGTCGAGCAGATGCGCCGGGAGGGCTTCGAGCTGACCATCGGCAAGCCGCAGGTGGTCACCAAGGAGGTCGACGGCAAGGTCCACGAGCCGGTCGAGCGCATGACCGTCGACGTGCCCGAGGAGCACATGGGCGCGGTCACTCAGCTCATGGGTGTCCGCAAGGGTCGTATGGACAACATGTCCAACCACGGCTCCGGCTGGGTGCGTATGGAGTTCGTCGTCCCGTCCCGTGGTCTCATCGGCTTCCGTACGGAGTTCCTGACCAACACGCGCGGTACGGGTATCGCCCACTCGATCCACGAGGGCCACGAGCCGTGGTTCGGCACCCTGCAGACCCGTAACAACGGCTCCCTGGTCGCCGACCGGGCGGGCTCCGTCACGGGCTTCGCGATGACCAACCTCCAGGAGCGCGGCGTGCTCTTCGTCGAGCCGGGCACCGAGGTGTACGAGGGCATGATCGTCGGTGAGAACTCCCGCTCCGACGACATGGACGTCAACATCACCAAGGAGAAGAAGCTCACGAACATGCGTTCCTCCACGGCCGATGTCGCGGAGTCGATCGTTCCGCCGCGCAAGCTCTCGCTGGAGCAGTCGCTGGAGTTCTGCCGTGACGACGAGTGCGTCGAGGTGACCCCGGAGGCGGTTCGCATCCGCAAGGTGAACCTGGACGCGCGTGAGCGTGCGCGCGCCGCCTCCCGCGCCAAGCACGGCTGATGACCTAGCGTCAGAGAGCAAACGGCCCGGCCCCCACGTGGACTCCACGTGGGGGCCGGGCCGTTCTGCGTGGTTCGTCGCCGTGAAGCTGCTTGGGGGAGCAGGCCTCTCGGGGGCTCCCGGGTCGTGTCCTTCGCGATGCGCCGCGGCGAAGCCGGGCGGAGGCCGCCAGGCCCCTCGGGAGAGGGCCGGCGCACCCCGACGCTGCGGTTCGGACCGGCTGTTCGTCAACCGGTTTTCATGTCCGAAGTGTCCATTTACCGGACGTCGCTCACCGGAAACGCGTATTAACAGTCCGTTTCGGGGGCGTCTGTCTGTGATCAGTTTGTCCGGATTTCGGGCTGAGTGGCCGATGTGATGTTGTCAAACCGAGACTCTTTAAGTGTGGTTTACAGCCCGAACGTACTCAATAGTTGGCTCCATTGAGCTCGGGTCAATGGGTCATGCGCTTTGGGGAGCGCCGGCTCACGAGCACACTGGGAACTTGATCTTCGCCGTCAGGGGTGTCGGTGGGGTATCGGGTGCCCTCACTTGCAGTGAACACGTGGACTCATGAGGAGGAACCCATGCGCGGTGCCACAAGCGCCATATGGGTCAGGTCGTTGCCGGCGGCGCGTACGGCCGGTGTCATCCGGTGCGCTTCATCCGGCTCGGTTGCCGTGAGCGACCACCGATTCTGAGACCCGGCTAACCGCTAGGTTCGCGCTCCTTGGGGTGAATCCACCTCAATTGACCGTTCTTCCGTCCGAGTTGCCCGCGAGAATCTCGTAGGCGTCCGGCTCTTCGGCTGTACCCGTTGCCCTTGGGTGGGGTCCGGTGAGGGGGATCGTCAAGCAGTGGCCAGACGGGACGAGTTCACACCGCTCGGCCGTCGAGGTGCAGCAGGACCGCGGGCCACCCGACACCCGTGAAATGGACAAACCATGACCAGTCCAATTGAGGCCGAGGACGCCCAGGCCTCTGTCGTCTTGGACGAAGAGACCGCGACGAAGACCGAGTCCGCGGACGGCGAGAAGAAGCACACCGGTCGCTCTCCGGGGCAGCTGATGTGGGCGCGCTTCAAGCGCGACCGCGCCGGCATGATCTCCGCCGGCGTTGTGCTCTTCTTCTTCGCCGTCGCCGCGCTGGCGCCTGTGATCTCCGCCCTGTACGGCAAGGACCCGTACACGCTGTACGGGCAGGAAGACCCCTCCCTGCTCGACGACTTCGCCATGCCTCAAGGTGCTCTCGGCGGCATGTCCTCGGACTTCTGGTTCGGCATCGAGCCCAACCTGGGCCGCGACGTGTTCACCATGCTGCTCTACGGCATGCGCACCTCGCTGTTCATGGCTCTCATCCTGACGTTCTTCTGCGTGCTCACCGGTGTGCTCATCGGTATGGTGGGCGGTTACTTCGGCGGCAAGGTCGACTACTGGGTGGGCCGGGTCACCGACTTCTTCCTGGCCTTCCCGAGCCAGCTGTTCTTCATCGCCTTCATGCCCGTCGTGACCGCGCTCTTCGTCTCCCCGCGGGACGAGACCCCGACCTATCTGCGGGCCGTCGCGATCATCCTGGTGAGCTGGTTCCTCGGCTGGATGGGTCTGGCGCGTCTGGTGCGAAGCTCCGTACTGTCCCTGCGTGAGCGGGAGTTCGTGGAGGCGGCCAAGGTCTCGGGCGCCTCGCAGTGGCGGATCGTGCGCAAGGAGATCCTTCCGAACATCGTCACGCCCATCCTGGTGCAGGGCACGTACATGCTGCCCAGCGCCATCCTGAACATCGCGTTCCTCTCGTACATCGGTGTCGGCTTCGTCGAACCCACCCCGGACTGGGGCCGGATGTTCGCCATCGGCGCCGAGATCTACCAGCAGGACCCGGCGTTCATGTTCTTCCCGGGCATCGCCATGGTCATCTTCGTCCTCTGCTTCAACCTCCTGGGTGACTCGGTGCGGGACGCGTTCGACCCCAAGACCGGACGGTGACGTCCATGGGCGGGAGTGGCTGCCGCTCCCGCTCCGGGAAACCGGATGGCCAGGCAGCAATTCCGGATATCAACCGACAGGTAGGTGCACGAGCATCATGAAGTCCATCCGTTCGCGCCACGCGCGAGCCATAGTCGTCGCTCTCGCGGCCGGCTCCCTGGCGCTCACCGGCTGTTCCAAGGACGGCGGCAGCAAGAACACCAAGGACGAGTCCAAGTCCAAGACGGACGCGGCCGCTCAGTCCAAGCCCGTCGTCTACGGTGACACCGCTGCCTCCACCGGTCCGGCCGCGGAGGTCCCGGGTGCCAAGCCCGGTGGCGTCATCAACGTCTACACGCAGTCGGACCTGAGCCACATGGACCCGGGTCAGATCTACGTCTCCGACGCGGGTCAGTTCTCGAACCTGATCCACCGCGGTCTGACCAACTTCCAGGAGGACGCCAAGGGCAACCTGACGGTCGTCGGTGACATCGCCACCGACTCCGGCAAGTCCTCCGACGGCGGCAAGACCTGGACGTTCACCCTCAAGGACGGCATCAAGGACCAGGACGGCAACGCCATCACGTCCGCCGACGTCCGCCACACCATCGAGCGTCAGTACTCGAAGGTCATCTTCGACGGCCCGTCGTACATCCAGACCTGGCTCTCCGGCGACGACTACCGCAAGGCGCTGCCGGACGGTCCGTACAAGGGCAAGCACCTGCCGGACACCGTCCTGGCGACCCCGGACGCCAAGACGGTCGTCTTCCACTTCAACCAGCCGCGCCCGGACCTGCCGCAGGCCCTGGCCATGGCCGGCTACTCCATCGTGCCCGCGAAGCAGGACACGAAGGAGAAGTACGACAAGGCGCCCAAGGCCCTCGGCCCGTACAAGATCGCCGAGTACAAGCCGGGCAAGTCCATCAAGCTGGTGAAGAACACCAACTGGGACCCGAAGACGGACGTGGTGCGCCACCAGTACGTCGACGGATACGACTTCACCACGACGATCGACGCGCCCAGCCAGACCAAGCGTCTGATCGCCGACCAGGGTGAGGCCAAGAACGCCATCCAGTTCACGGACTCGGTCGACCCGGCCCAGATGCAGTCCGTCATCAGCGACCCGGCGGTCAACAAGCGCACCGTCAAGGGCTACCAGCCCTACGTGTGGCAGCTGACCTTCAACCTGGACCGGATGAAGGACAAGAAGGTCCGCGACGCGATCACCTACGCGCTCCCGAACCAGTCCATGATCGCGGCCGACGGTGGCAAGTACGGCGGTGAGCTGGCCGGTGGTCTGTTCGCCCCGACCCTGCCGGGCTTCGACCCGAACTACGACCCGTTCGGCAAGCTGAAGAAGCCCAACGGTGACATCGAGAAGGCCAAGCAGCTGCTGAAGGAGGCGGGCGTCAAGGAGGGCACCAAGCTCACCTACGCCTACTCCAACACCCCGCGTGGCCAGAAGCAGATGGTCATCGTCAAGGACGCGCTGAAGAAGATCGGCTTCGACGTCCAGGCCCAGGAGAAGGACCGCGCCAGCTACTACGAGCAGATCGGCAAGGTCGACAACCCGTACGACATGTACATGACCGGCTGGGGCCAGGACTGGCCCTCGCAGTCCACGGTCGTGACCCCGGTCTACGACGGCACCCTGGTGTCCGACGGCGCCTCGAACTACTCCCACATCAACGACCCGCAGGTCAACGCTCTCATCAAGGAGGCGCTGACCCTGGAGCCCCAGGCCGCGGCCAAGAAGTGGGAAGAGGCTCACCACCGCATCGTGGAGGAGATCAACCCGGCTGCTCCGGTGTACTACTCCAAGCAGATCCAGCTGTCCGGCTCGAACGTCGGTGGCGTCAAGTACAGCACTGAGTCGAGCTACATCGACATCAACAACCTGTACCTGATCCAGCCGTAACCACACATCACGGCTGATCCCGTGGGGGTGCGCGCCAGGCGGAGCGCACCCCCACGGACCTGACCCTCCACCCCCCGCCGCTTCCGAAGAGAGCAGCTGCCCGCCATGCTTCAGTTTCTCATCCGCAGGTTGACCGGCGCCGTGGTCATCATGTTCCTGATCGGCGCCTTCACGTTCTTCCTGTTCTACACAATTCCCCAGGACTTCGCCGAGCTCGCCTGCGGCAAAACCTGCACGCCGCAGAACATCGCTGTCATCCGGGAGAACCTCGGACTCGACAAGCCGATCACCGCACAGTTCTGGGAGTTCATGGTCGGTATCGTGGCCGGCCGCGACTTCCCGGTCGGGCACTGCTCCGCCCCGTGTCTCGGAGTCTCCTTCTCCAGTGGCGAGTTCGTCTGGGACTCCATCATGGACCGCTTCCCGCTGACGCTGTCGCTGACCATCGGCGGTCTGGTCATCTTCCTGGTGGTCGGCCTCGCCACGGGTCTGCTCGCCGCATGGAAGCGCGGTACCCCGGTCGACAAGGCCGTCAGTGGCGCCTCGATGGTGCTCAGCTCGTTCCAGATCTACTTCCTCGGTCCGATCGTTCTCGGCGCCCTGGTCTACAGCACGGGCTGGATGGACAACCCCAAGTACGTTCCGTTCACGCAAGACCCGGTGGGCTGGTTCCTCGGTCTGCTGATCCCCTGGGTCGTCATGGCGACGATCTTCACCGCCCAGTACACGCGTATGGCCCGCTCCACCATGATCGAGCAGCTCCAGGAGGAGCATGTCCGCACCGCGCGGGCCAAGGGCATGAAGCAGCGGTACGTCTTCTTCCGCTACGCCTGGCGTGGTTCGCTCATCCCGATCGTCACCATCATCGGTATGGACCTCTCCGCGCTCCTCGGCGGCGCGGTGGTCACCGAAATGACCTTCGACCTGGCCGGTATCGGCCGTCTCGCGGTGGACTCGTCGCTGACCAAGGACCTGCCGCAGACGATGGGCGTGATGCTGTTCGGAGCCTTCTTCATCCTGATCCTGAACATCATCGTGGACCTCGCCTACGCCTACATCGACCCGCGCGTGCGCCTCGCCTAGGAGAACGACCGTGACCACACTGACCAAGACCGAAGACACTCCGGCCCCGACCGGGCCCGGGGCCTTCCTCTCGGTCCGCGACCTGCGGGTGCAGTTCTCCACCGAGGACGGCATCGTCAAGGCGGTCGACGGCCTTTCCTTCGACGTCGAGCGCGGCAAGACACTGGGCATCGTGGGCGAGTCGGGCTCCGGCAAGTCCGTCACCAACCTGACGATCCTCGGTCTGCACAGCAAGAAGACCACCACCATCGACGGCGAGATCAACCTGGACGGCCAGGAGCTGCTCAGCGCCTCCGAGAAGGAGATGGAGAAGCTCCGCGGCAACAAGGTCGCGATGATCTTCCAGGACCCGCTGACCGCGCTCTCGCCCTACTACACGGTGGGCAGGCAGCTTTCCGAGCCGTTCATGAAGCACACCGGCGCCTCCAAGAAGGAGGCGAAGGGCCGGGCCATCGAGATGCTCACCAAGGTCGGCATCCCGCAGCCCCAGACGCGCTTCAACGACTACCCGCACCAGTTCTCCGGTGGTATGCGCCAGCGCGCGATGATCGCCATGGCGCTGATGTGCGACCCCGACCTGCTGATCGCCGACGAGCCGACGACCGCGCTCGACGTGACCGTGCAGGCCCAGATCCTCGACCTGCTCAAGGACCTCCAGCAGGAGTTCGGGTCGGCGATCATCTTCATCACCCACGACCTGGGCGTCATCTCCCACATGGCCGACGACCTGCTGGTGATGTACGCGGGCCGGGCAGTGGAGCGCGGCAGCGTCCGTGAGGTGATCAAGGAGCCGCAGCACCCGTACACCTGGGGTCTGCTGAGCTCGATGCCGCACCTCGGCGGTGACGTCAACGAGGCGCTCATGCCGATCCCCGGCTCTCCGCCCAGCCTGCTCACTCCGCCCGCCGGCTGCCGCTTCCACCCGCGCTGCGGCTTCACCGACACGGTCGGCGGCTCGCTGTGCTCCACCGAGCGGCCGCTGCTGGCCGACGGACGCGCTGCTGCCTGCCACCTGACCGCGGAGCAGAAGCAGACCATCTTCATCGATCAGATCAAGCCCCGGCTGGGCTAGGGAGACGCAGAGACATGAGCGAGAACGTCACTCTGCCGAAGCAGGGTTCGTCCGAGAAGGCCGACGGCCGGGGCGAGCCCCTGCTCACCGTCGAGGGCCTGACCAAGCATTTCCCGATCTACGGCGGCTTCCCCTTCAAGCGCCAGGTCGGCGCCGTCAAGGCAGTGGACGGGATCGACCTGTCCGTGTACCCGGGTGAGAGCCTCGGCCTCGTCGGCGAGTCAGGCTGTGGCAAGTCCACGACCGGCCGTCTGATCACGAAGCTGATGGATGCCACCAGCGGCAAGATCACGTACGCGGGTCAGGACATCACCAAGGCCGGCCGCAGGCAGCTGGCGCCCATACGGTCCGAGATCCAGATGATCTTCCAGGACCCGTACTCGTCGCTGAACCCGCGGCAGACCGTCGGCACCATCATCAAGAGCCCGATGGAGGTCAACGGCATCAACCCGCCCGGCGGCCGTGAGGCCAAGGTGCGGGAGCTGCTGGAGGTCGTGGGCCTCAACCCGGAGCACTACAACCGCTTCCCGCACGAGTTCTCCGGCGGTCAGCGGCAGCGCATCGGTGTGGCGCGCGCCCTGGCGCTGCAGCCCAAGCTGATCGTCGCCGACGAGCCGGTCTCCGCGCTGGACGTGTCGATCCAGGCCCAGGTGGTGAACCTCCTGCAGAAGGTGCAGGAGGAGATGGGCATCGCGTTCGTCTTCATCGCCCACGACCTGGCCGTCGTACGGCACTTCTCGCAGCGCGTGGCCGTCATGTACCTGGGCAAGGTCGTCGAGGTCGCGGACCGCGAGTCGCTGTACAACAGGCCCCGCCACCCCTACACGCACGCCCTGCTCTCGGCCGTGCCGGAGGTGGACGTCGACGCGTCGGACAAGGAGCGGATCCGCCTCGAGGGCGACGTCCCCTCCCCGATCTCGCCCCCGTCCGGCTGCCGCTTCCGCACCCGTTGCTGGAAGGCGCAGGACAAGTGCGCGACGGAGGAGCCGCCGCTGGTCCAGCTGGCGGGCAGCGAGCCGGGCCACCTGACGGCCTGCCACTTCCCGGAGGACCCCACCACCGAGGCCCGCGAGGAGGCCGTCGTCCTGGACCCGGCCCTGGCCGCGCTCGAGGAGGCCCTGGAGGAGGCCGCCGAGGAGGCCTCGGAGGACGTGGCCGAGGAGGCGTCGGAGGACGCCGCTGCTGACGCGGCGGAGGAGTCCGCCGAGGAGACCACCGAGGACGCTGCTGAGGAGTCCGCCGAGGAATCCACTGAGGCGTCCGCCGAGGACGCTGTCGGCGAGGCGTCGAAGGGCACCTCGAAGGACGCGTGACGCACACTGCTCCGGGGCCCGGGCGCGAGGACGACCTCGCGCCCGGGCCTTGTGCCGTCCGGCGCGCTGCGCAATGTTGTTGCGGCGGGACGGTGAGACGCCCAGAGTGGCAGTCATGCCTCTCACCGTCCGGCCGGCGGCCCTCGGGGACGCGCCCGCCATCTGCGAGCTGCTCAATGCCGTCGACCTCGCCGAGATCGGCCGGGCCGAGACCGATCTGCACAGGGTCGAGGGCGAGCTGAAGCACCCCGAGGCGGATCTCGTCCGCAACTCCTGGCTCGTCTCCGAGGGCGGCCGGCTCGTTGCCTACGGGCGGCTCTGGGACGACTCGGGGGCCGAGCGCATCGACATCGACCACTATGCACTGCCCGGCCGGCACGCAGCCGCCCTTCACCTGCTGGAGCTGATGGAGGCCAGGGCCGCCGAGAAGGCCGGGGAGAACGGCGCCGACCGTGCGGTCGTCCATCTCAACCTCCATATCCAGCCCACCACGGACACCGCGATGCTCACCGGCCGCGGCTGGCGGACCGTGCGCAGGTATCACGTCATGACCCGGTCGCTGTCGCCGCAGGCCGATCCGGTGCCCGAGCCGCCCGCCGGGGTGACCCTGCGGGACTGCCGGGAGGAGGCCGACCGGCGGCGCGCCCATGAGTTGCTCGAGGAGACCTTCGCCGATCACTTCGGGCATCTGCCGCGCAGCTACCAGCAGTGGCTCGACGACCTGGACGGGGCCGGCCTCGACTGGTCGCTGGTCTGGATCGCCTCCCTGGCCGGGTCGGGCGATGTGGCAGTCCTGCTGTCCCGGGACGATCAGGAGGCCAGGGGCTGGGTGCGCAACATCGGCGTACGGAAGGAGGCACGGGGCAAGGGTCTCGGCGGCTATCTGCTGCGGCACGCCTTCGGTACGTTCGCCGCGCGCGGCCGGGACGCCATCGGGCTCGGCGTCGACACCCGGAACAGCACCGGTGCTCTGCGGCTGTACGAGGCGCACGGCATGAGCCGGCTCTACGCCATCGACGCCTGGGAGGTGACCCTGCCCGCGACCGGGTGACGGGCAGCGCCATCAGACGCCATGAAAATGCTTCAAAACGTGCATAGGGTGATATTTGGGTCCTGAGCAATACGCGGGACCCAAGGAGGCACTCCATGCGCCGAGCCACGCACGCCAGATGGGCCGTATGCGCGGTGGCCGTCGCCCTCGCGGCGACGGCCTGCGGCGGCGGTGCCGGCGGTGGCACCAGTCCCGGGGTGGTGAGCGCCTCCTGGGGCGACCCGCAGAATCCGCTCGAACCCGCGAACACCAACGAGGTGCAGGGTGGCACGGTCCTGGACATGATCTTCCGCGGTCTCAAACGGTACGACCCGGCAACCGGCAAGGCGCAGAACATGCTCGCCGAGAAGATCGAGTCCAAGGACGCGAGCGAATTCGCCATCACGGTCAAGCCCCGATGGACCTTCTCCAACGGCGAGAAGGTCACCGCGCGGTCCTTCGTGGACGCCTGGAACTACGGCGCACAACTGAAGAACAATCAGAGGAACGCGCCCTTCTTCAGCCAGATCGAGGGATACGACCAGGTCCACCCCGAGTCCGGCCGGCCGACCGCCGAGACCCTGAGCGGACTGAAGGTCACCGGCGAGCACACCTTCACGGTCAAGCTCAGCCAGAAGTTCTCGAGCTGGCCCGACACCCTGGGCTATGCCGCCTTCGCCCCGCTGCCCAGGGCGTTCTTCGACAACCACAAGGCCTGGCTGGCCAAGCCCATCGGCAACGGTCCCTACGTCGTGAACTCGTACACCAGGGGCTTCCAGATGTCCCTGCGCAAGTGGGACGCCTACCCGGGGGAGGACAAGGCCCGGAACGACGGCATCGACCTCAGGGTCTACACGGACAGCAACACCGCATACACCGACCTCACGGCCGGCAACCTCGACCTGGTCAACGACATCCCCGCCTCCCAGCTCAAGTACGTCGAGGCCGACCTCGGCGGCCGCTACATCAACACCCCGGCCGGCATCATCCAGACGCTGGCCTTCCCCTTCTACGACCCGAAGTGGAACAAGCCCGGCGTCGAGAAGGTCCGCACCGGCCTGTCCATGGCGATCAACCGTGACCAGATCACCAAGACGATCTTCCGGCACACCCGCATTCCGGCCGGTGACTGGACCTCTCCGGTGCTCGGCGTGGCCGGCGGCTTCAAGAAGGGGCTGTGCGGTGAGGCCTGTACCTACGACCCGGTGAAGGCCAAGAAGCTGATCACCGAGGGCGGCGGGATCCCCGGCGGTCAGCTGAAGATCTCCTACAACGCCGACACCGGCTCCCACCGGGAGTGGGTCGATGCGGTTTGCAACAGCATCAACAACGCCCTCGGCGATGAGCAGGCCTGCGTCGGCAATCCGATCGGCACCTTCGCGGACTTCCGCAACCAGATCAGCCGGCACAAGATGCCCGGACCGTTCCGGGCCGGCTGGCAGATGGACTATCCGCTGATCCAGAACTTCCTGCAGCCGCTCTACTACACCAACGCCTCCTCCAATGACGGCAAGTGGTCCGACAAGGAGTTCGACAGGCTCGTCGACCAGGCCAACGCCGAGACCGACAAGGCCAAGGCGGTGCGGACGTTCCAGGAGGCCGAGAAGGTCGTACGCGACCAGATGGCCGCCATCCCGCTCTGGTACCAGAACGGCAGCGCCGGCTACTCCGCCCGGATCACCCATGTGGAGCTGAACCCGTTCAGCGTGCCCGTCTACAACCAGATCAAGGTGAAGTGACGCCCGCGACCTCCGGAGCCCGCGATGGGACATTATGTGATCCGGCGTCTGCTGCAGATGATCCCGGTCTTCTTCGGCACCACGCTGCTGATCTTCCTTATGGTGAATGTGATGGGCGACCCCATCGCGGGCCTCTGCGGCGAGAAGCAGTGCGATCCCGCGACCGTCGCCCAGCTGCGCAAGGAGTTCGGCCTCGACAAGCCCACATGGCAGCAATACGTGACCTACATGGGCAATCTCTTCACCGGTGACTTCGGCACGGCCTTCAACGGGCAGCCGGTCACCGAGCTGATGTCCACAGCCTTCCCGGTCACCTTCCGGCTGACGCTCGTCGCCATCGTCTTCGAGATCGTCATCGGCATCGCCCTGGGTGTGGTCACCGGACTGCGCCGCGGCCGTCCGGTCGACACCGGCGTGCTGCTGCTGACGCTCGTGGTCATCTCGATCCCGACCTTCGTCATCGGGCTGCTGCTCCAGCTGCTGCTCGGCGTGAAGTGGGGCGTCATCAAACCGGCCGTGTCCCCCGAGGCACCGGTCGACGAGCTGATCGTCCCTGGGCTCGTGCTCGCCTCCGTGTCTCTGGCCTATGTCACCCGGCTGACCAGGACCTCCATTGCCGAGAACCGCCGCGCCGACTATGTGCGCACTGCCATCGCCAAGGGCCTGCCCCGGCGCCGGGTGACCACCCGTCATCTGCTGCGCAACTCGCTGATCCCGGTCGTCACCTTCATCGGCACGGACGTGGGATTCCTGATGGGCGGCGCGATCGTCACCGAGCGGATCTTCAACATCCACGGCGTCGGCTACCAGCTCTACCAGGGCATCCTGCGCCAGAACACCCAGACGGTGGTCGGCTTCGTGACGGTGCTGGTGCTGATCTTCCTGCTGGCGAATCTGGTGGTCGACCTTCTGTACGCCGTACTCGACCCGAGGATCCGGTATGTCTGAGGCTCAGCACCCCGACAACGTCATCGCACCGACGGGACAGGGAGGCGCGATGGATCTCGCGATGGACGAGGGCCGGACCCTGGAACCGTATCCATCAGCCGCCTCCGGCGGACGGGTTCCGGGCGGACCCGAGGGCACCGGGCCCGAGCGGAAGCCGCGCAGCCTGTGGTCGGACGCCTGGCACGACCTGTGCCGCAATCCGGTCTTCATCGTCTCCGGACTGGTGATCGTCTTTCTGGTGTTCATCGCGATCTGGCCCTCGGCGATCACCAGTGGCAGCCCGCTCGACTGCGATCTGTCCAAGGCCCAGGAGGGCCCCCAGCCCGGCCATCCCTTCGGTTTCGACGGCCAGGGCTGCGATGTCTACACCCGTACCGTCTACGGAGCGCGGACCTCGGTGACCGTGGGTGTGTGCGCCACCCTCGGGGTCGCGCTGCTCGGCTCCGCGCTCGGCGGACTCGCCGGATTCTTCGGCGGGGGGTCGGACGCCGTCCTGTCCCGGATCACCGACGTCTTCTTCGGCATCCCGGTGGTCCTCGGCGGTCTGGTCTTCCTGTCCGTGGTGACCAACTCAACCGTCTGGCCGGTGATCGGCTTCATGGTGCTGCTGGGCTGGCCGCAGGTCGCCCGGATCGCCCGCGGCTCGGTCATCACCGCAAAACAGAACGACTACGTCCAGGCGGCGCGGGCGCTCGGCGCCTCCAACTCCCGGTTGCTGCTACGGCACATCGCACCCAACGCCGTCGCCCCGGTGATCGTCGTGGCGACCATCGCGCTCGGTACGTACATCGCGCTGGAGGCCACGCTCTCGTACCTCGGTGTGGGCCTGAAACCGCCCACCGTCTCCTGGGGCATCGACATCTCCGCAGCCTCCGCGTACATCCGCAACGCCCCGCACATGCTGCTCTGGCCGGCCGGAGCGCTGGCGGTCACGGTGCTGGCGTTCATCATGCTCGGCGACGCGGTGCGCGACGCCCTCGACCCCAAGCTGCGCTGAGGAGGCACTCCGGATGCTGCTCGAAGTGCGCGATCTGCACGTCGAATTCCGTACCAGGGACGGAATCGCCAAGGCGGTCAACGGGGTCAGCTACTCGGTGGACGAGGGCGAGACCCTGGCGGTGCTCGGGGAGTCGGGCTCCGGCAAGTCCGTCACCGCGCAGGCGGTCATGGGCATCCTCGACATGCCGCCCGGCCGGATCACCGGCGGCCAGGTCCTCTTCAAGGGCCGTGATCTGCTGCTGATGAAGGAGGAGGAGCGGCGGAAGATCCGCGGCGCCGGAATGGCGATGATCTTTCAGGACGCGCTGTCGGCGCTCAATCCCGTGCTGTCGGTCGGCGACCAGCTCGGCGAGATGTTCGTGGTGCACCGGGGCATGTCCAGGAAGGACGCCAGGGCCAAAGCGATCGAACTGATGGACAGGGTGCGGATCCCGGCGGCGAAGGAGCGTGTCGGGCAGTATCCGCACCAGTTCTCCGGCGGTATGCGTCAGCGCATCATGATCGCCATGGCGCTGGCCCTGGAACCCGCGCTGATCATCGCCGACGAGCCGACGACCGCCCTGGACGTGACCGTCCAGGCACAGGTCATGGACCTGCTGGCGGAGCTCCGGCGGGAGCTCGGCATGGGGCTGATCCTGATCACCCACGACCTGGGTGTGGTCGCCGATGTCGCCGACAGGATCGTCGTGATGTACGCGGGACGGGTCGTGGAGACCGCCCCGGTCCATGAGATCTACAAGGCGCCCGCCCATCCGTACACCAAGGGCCTGCTCGAATCGATCCCGCGGCTGGACCGGAAGGGCCAGGAGCTGTACGCGATCAAGGGCCTGCCGCCGAACCTGATGAACATCCCGCCCGGTTGTGCCTTCCACCCCCGCTGCCCGCTGGCCCAGGACGTGTGCCGGACCGACGTACCGCCGCTCTTCGAGGTGGCCGAGGGACGCGAGAGCGCCTGCTTCTTCTGGCGGGAGTGCCTCCATGGCTGAGCCGATCCTGCAGGTCCGCGGCCTGGTCAAGCACTATCCGCTCACCCGGGGCATCCTTTTCAAGAAACAGGTCGGCGCGGTCAAGGCGGTCGACGGGGTCGACCTCGACCTGGCGGCCGGGGAGACGCTGGGCATCGTGGGCGAGTCCGGCTGCGGCAAGTCCACGCTCGCCCGACTGCTGGTGAGCCTGGAGAAGCCCACCTCCGGCCGTATCACCTACAGGGGCGAGGACCTCACCCAACTGTCCGCCAAGGCCCTGAAGGCGGTGCGCAGGAACATCCAGATGGTGTTCCAGGACCCGTACACCTCGCTCAACCCCCGGATGACGGTCGGCGACATCATCGGCGAGCCGTACGAGATCCATCCCGAGGTGGCGCCGAAGGGCGACCGGCGCCGCAGGGTGCAGGAGCTGCTGGACGTCGTCGGCCTCGACCCGGATTACATCAACCGCTATCCGCACCAGTTCTCCGGCGGTCAGCGCCAGCGCATCGGCATCGCGCGCGGCCTGGCGCTCCGGCCCGAGATCATCGTGGCCGACGAGCCGGTGTCCGCCCTGGACGTCTCCATCCAGGCACAGGTCGTCAACCTGATGGAGAAGCTCCAGGACGAGTTCAAGCTGAGCTATGTGTTCATCGCCCACGACCTGTCGATCGTGCGGCACATTGCCGACCGGGTGGGCGTGATGTACCTGGGGCGGGTGGTGGAGACCGGCACCGAGACCGAGATCTACGACCATCCCACGCACCCGTACACCCAGGCGCTGCTGTCGGCGGTGCCGGTGCCCGACCCCGCGGCGCGGGAACGCCGTGGGGGTCCCCCCGGCGAAGCCAGGGGGAGGATCATGCTCGCCGGTGACGTCCCGTCGCCGGCGAACCCGCCGTCCGGCTGCCGCTTCCGTACGCGCTGCTGGAAGGCGCAGCCGCGGTGCGAGCTGGAGGTGCCGCCGCTGGACGTCCCGGCCGAGTTCCAGCTCGCGGAGGGGCCCGCGCACCATCCGTCCGCCTGCCATTTCGCCGAGGAGAAGCAGGTGGTGCCGGGGGAGAGCGAGCCGCCACCGAGCTCCGGGGAGCCGTCCCAGGGGGGACATTCGGGCGGCGGGCCGAATATGCGTCAGTTTCTTTGATGCGCAGGCAACGTGGCTGAAGTGCTTCCGATACGTGAACCCGCCGTGCCGGTCGGCGTACGGCCGTGCGGATGCCGTCGACCGGCCGGGGTGCGAGGCCCCCCGGCCGGTTGTGGGTCTATCCCTCCATCCCCAGCGACCGCTTGAGGAAGTCCACCTGGAGCAGCAGCAGGTTTTCGGCCACCTGTTCCTGCGGTGTCATGTGCGTCACCCCGGACAGCGGCAGCACCTCGTGCGGGCGTCCCGCGGCCAGCAGCGCGGACGAGAGCCGCAGGGTGTGGGCCATCACCACATTGTCGTCCGCGAGACCGTGGATGATCATCAGCGGCCGGGTCTGCTCGGCCGGCCGCGACAGTCCCTCGTCGGTCACCAGCGAGTTGGCCGCGTACACCTCGGGCGCCTCGTGCGGGTCGCCGAGATAGCGCTCGGTGTAGTGGGTGTCGTACAGCCGCATGTCGGTGACCGGGGCTCCGGCGACCGCCGCGTGGAAGACATCGGGGCGGCGCAGCACCGCGAGGGCCGACAGATAGCCGCCGTACGACCAGCCGCGGATCGCCACCCGGCCCAGGTCCAGCGGAAGGCCCTGCTCGGCCAGTCCGTGCAGCGCCTCGATCTGGTCGTCGAGGGTCAGCGGGAAGTCGTCCCTGATCGCCTTCTCCCAGGCGGGGGAGCGGCCCGGGGTGCCGCGCCCGTCGGCGACGACCACCGCGAACCCCTGGTCGGCGAACCACTGCGAGGTGAGATGCGCGTTCTGCGAGGCGAGCACCCGCTGGCCGTGCGGGCCTCCGTACGGATCCAGCAGAACCGGAAGCAGAGCGTCCTCCTCGCGGTGGCCGGTCGGCAGCAGCACGGCGCACGGGATCCGCCGCGCGCCGGCCTCGGTGAACCGCACCCGGGCCGTCAGCACCGGCGTCTCCGCATGGTTGGCGATCGCCGCCACTGCCTTGCCGTCCCGCAGGACCCGGACGGCCGTGCCGCTGCGCTCCGGGGACGTCGACGCCAGCACGGTCAGTGCGCCGCCGCGTACCGCGGAGTGGACCCCGACGCCGTCCGAGATCCGCTCCACGCCCAGTTCGTCGACCCGGTAGACATGGATCTCGCCGACCTCCGGCGCCTCCGCCCCGTCGCCGGCCGACGCAGAGATCAGTACGTCGTCGTCCCCGATGTCGAGCACCGCCCGCACGTGCAGCTGCGGTCCGGTCAGCGCCCGGTCCCCGACCGTGAGGACGCGTGCGCCGCCCTCGTCGGCGATCCGTACCAGTCGCCCGTGCGGGGCCCAGGCGGGCACTCCGGCGAACAGTTCCAGCCACGCCGGGTCCTCGTCCACGTGCACCATACGGGTCGTACCGGTGACGGTGTCCACCGCGAGGTGCAGCTGGGTGCGCTGGTCCCTGGCCTGCACCAGCAGCAGTGGAGCACCTCCTTGCGACCAGTGCACACGGGCCAGATACGGATACCGCTCACGGTCCCAGACGACCTCGGTGTGCTCCCCGTCGAGACCCATGAAGTACAGCCGGACGTCCGCGTTGGCGCCGCCCGCCGCCGGATAGGCCTGCCGCTGTGGCTCGTTCTCGGGGTTGGCCGGATCGGCGATCCACCACTGGCCGATCTCACGGTCGTCCGTACGTGCCACCAGCAGCCGGTCCGAATCCGGCGACCACCAGTAGCCGCGCGAGCGGCTCATCTCCTCGGCCGCGATGAACTCGGCAACCCCGTACGCCGTGTGCTCGTCCTCCGGCTCCGCGAGCGCCCGGTCGTCCGCGCCCTCCGAGCCCACGACCCGCAGCGCACCCCGGGTCACATATGCCACATGCCGCCCGTCCGGCGACGGCCGGGGGTCCAGCACCGGTCCGGGAACGTTCAGTTCGCGGGTGGTACCGGCGCGCAGCTCCACTGCGAACAGCCTCCCCGACAGCGAGAACGCCGCCAGCTCGACCGCTCGGTCCACCGCGTACGAGACGATCCCGGCCGAGCCCTCGCGGCTGCGCTCCCGCCGGGCGCGCTCCTCGGCGGACAGCTTCTCCTCTCTGCCTCCCAGCAGGGCTGCCGGATCGGCGGCCATGCGCTCCACGGCGCCCTGCCCGCCCTCGTCGAGGTGGAGCACCCACAGCCGGTTGGCACGGTCCGTGCCGGAGGAGGAACGGAGAAAGGCCACCCTCGCCCCGTCCGGTGAGACGGCGAACGAACGTGGCGCACCCAGGGTGAAACGCTGGGTCCTGGCGGACTGGCGCGGGAAGGGAAGGTGTTCCGAGGTCATACGACCGAACCTAGCGCCCCGACGACGGCCCGTGGCCGCCGTTGCGGCATCCGGTGTGCGGCTCCGCCGGTGTTCGTCGTAACCCGAAGTCCGTGCGTCTGTGCGCCCCTTGTGCTGCCGTGCACCGATCAATGCGTTCGCACGGATAGTTATGATCCGTAGCGGTAGGTGGGTATGAACCTGCTGGATTGTGCGTGCTGACTGTCCGAATATCTGTTTTCCGACCGTACTCCTGGAGGTGAACCGCCGTGGCACTCTCGATTTCGGCGGTGGTGCTGCTGGCGATCGTCGTCTTCCTGCTGGTCAGGAAAGCCGGGCTCAAAGCCGGACACGCGGCGGTCTGCATGCTGCTCGGCTTTTACCTTGCCAGCTCGTCCATCGCACCCACGATCAGCGAACTCACCACGAACGTGGCAGGGATGATCGGCGGCCTCAAGTTCTGAGGCTGTCGTTCTAGGCTGTCGGGTATGAAGGATCTTCCCGCCCGTCGGCTGCTCCTGGTGCACGCGCACCCGGACGACGAGTCGATCAACAACGGCGCCACCATGGCCAAGTACGCGGCCGAGGGCGCCCAGGTCACCCTGGTGACGTGCACCCTCGGTGAAGAGGGCGAGGTGATCCCGCCCGAGCTGGTCCACCTGACCGCCGACAAGGAGGACCGCCTCGGTGCCCACCGCATCGAGGAGCTGGCAGCAGCGATGCGGGAGCTCGGAGTCACCGATCACCGCTTCCTCGGCGGCGCCGGCCGGTACCGCGACTCGGGAATGATGGGCGCTCCGCAGAACCATCGCGAGAACGCCTTCTGGAACGCGGATGTGGACGAGGCCGCGGCACACCTTGTCGAGGTGATCCGTTCCGTACGCCCCCAGGTCGTGATCACGTACGACCCGCAGGGCAGCTACGGGCACCCCGATCACATCCAGGCGCACCGCGTCGCCCTGCGCGCCGCCGAGCTGGCCGCGGAGCCCGCCTTCCGCCGTGACCTCGGCGATCCGTACGCCGTCCCCAAGATCTACTGGAACCGCGTGCCGCGCTCGGCCGTCGAGGAGGGCTTCGCCCGGCTGCGCGCCTCGGGGGCGGACTTCCCCGGCATCGCGGATGTATCGGACGTTCCGGGCGTCGTCGACGATGTGACGGTCACCACGGAGGTCGACGCCACCGCGTACGCCGCCGCGAAGGCGGCCGCGATGCGCGCGCACGCCACGCAGATCGTGGTGAAAGGCCCCTTCTTCACACTCTCCAACCAGCTCGGTCAGCCGATCTTCACAACCGAGTACTACGAACTGGCGCACGGCGAATCCGGCGCCGCGGCCGGCGAGCGAGAGCACGGCCTCTTCGCCGGAGTGGCATCATGAGCGCGGCCCGCGCGGCCGCGTACATGGTCTTCGGTGTGCTCGGCGTGCTGGTCGGCGCCGCGGGCGCACTCGTCCAAGCAGCCTGGTTCCCGGGCGGATTGGTGCTGGCCCTGCTCGGCGCGGGCGCCCTCTTCCACGCCGGTACGCAGCTCACCGGCACCCGGATCGGGGCGGCCGCCCCGGCCGCCGGCTGGCTCATCGCCGTCATGCTGCTGACCTCCTCCCGGCCGGAGGGCGACTTCGTCTTCGGCGCCGGAATCGGGTCGTATGTCTATCTGCTGGGCGGGATGGTCGTGGCCGTGATCTGTGCCACGATGCCGCAGGTGCCGCAACCGGGCGAGGATTCCGCCCGACTTGGCAAGTGACGGACTCGCCGCATACGCGTCCGTGACGGCCAGTATCGTGGTGCGCGCCGCCGAGCCGCCCGCACCACGTACACGAAGAAAGCGCGGGCCGCGGAGCCAACCGGGAGAAACCTGCCTTGAGTCGTGAAACTGACACCTCGTCCTCCGGCCCGCAGGGCCGCGGCGGAGCCGTGTACCCCTCGGGTACCCCGCCGTACGGAACCAGGGGGGACGACACCGCTTCCGTGCCCGACGAGCCCAGGACCGAAACCACGCTGACGACCCGCATCCGCATCAACATCCCCGGATCGCGCCCCATCCCGCCGGTCGTCATGCGCAAGCCGGTGGCCGAGGCCGACCAGGCCGACGCCGCGAACGCCCCGGCGGGGGGCGAGGCCGCCGCCGAGCGTACGGACGCCCATCAGCGGCCGGCCGCGACGGAGACGGCCGCGGAGCCCAAGCCCGGGGAGACGAAGACCAGTGACTGGTTCGCCCCGCGCAAGCCGACGGGCCCGGACGCCGGAGCCTCCGGTGCCGCTCCCGCCGCGGGCGCGGGCGGCCCGCGTGCGCTGGGTCCTGGCGGCGGCGGTGCGGCCGGCGCCTCCGACGGCACGGCGGGTGCTCCGGGCGTTGACGCTGCTGCGGGTGGCGCCGCTGGTCCCCGTGTGCTGGGCCCCGGCGGCCGGGCACCTCTGCCCATGCGTGGTGCCGGCGCGGGCGCCAAGGGTCCGGGCGGTGTCGGTGCGCCGGCCTCCCCGTACCGCGGCGGCCCCGGCGCCCCGGCCTTCCCCGCCGCGGGCGGGCCCGCCGGACCGACGTCCGGTCCGGTCACCGGCAACGCGTCGATGTGGCCCGCGGGCGGTGCCACCGGCCGTCCCGGCGCTACCGCCGAGACGTCCCCGATGGGCCCGATGTCCGACGACACGGCCATCCTGACCCCGCAGAAGCCCGCCCCCGCGGGCCCGGCGGGCGGCAATGTCTCCGGCGACACGCTGACCAGCGGCATCCCCCCGGTGCCGGCCGATCAACGCGCGCCGTTCCCGCCCGGCCCGAACCTCACCCCGAGGCTGCAGGACGCCCCCGACCACACCTCCCCGGCCCCCGCGCCGGCCGCCGCCTCCGAGGCGCCCGCCAAGAAGGGCCGCTCCAAGCTGGTCCTCGCCGGCGCCGGCGTGGTCGGCCTGGTCGGCGTCGCCTACGCCGCCGGGCTGCTGCTCAACCACTCCGAGGTGCCGAAGGGCACCACCGTGCTCGGCGTCGACATCGGCGGCGGCACCAAGGAGGAGGCCGTCAGCAAGCTGGACTCCGCCTTCGGCGACCGCGCGACCGCGCCCATCCAGCTGAACGTGGACGGCAAGAAGGCCGAGCTCAAGCCGGAGCAGGCCGGCCTGACCCTGGACAGCCAGGCGACGGTACGCGCCGCCGCGGGCCCCGACTACAACCCGGTCTCCGTGATCGGCTCGCTCTTCGGCGGCGAGCGCGTCGCGCAGCCCGTCATCCCCGTCGACGAGGAGAAGCTGAGCGTCGCGCTCGGCGACCTCGCGGGCACCTCCGGCACGGCCACCGAGGGCACCATCAAGTTCCTGCCGGGCAAGGCGGTCGCCGTCCCCGGCAAGGCCGGCAAGACGCTGGACGTCGGCAAGTCGATGATCTCGGTACGGGACGCTTACCGCACCCAGGTCGAGACGGGCAGCGCGGACACCGTCGACCTGCCCGTCACCACCCGGCAGCCGGCCATCGACCAGGCCGAGCTGGACCGGGCGATGAACTCCTTCGCCAAGCCGGCCATGTCCGGCCTGATCACGATCAAGGCGGGCGGCAAACAGATCCAGTTCGGCCCGGCGCGCTCGCTGCCGAAGATCCTCTCCATGAAGCCGATCGACGGCAAGCTCGTCGAGGTCTACGACAAGCAGGCCATCACCGAACTGCTGGACGGCGTCTTCGACGGCATCACGATCACCAAGGGCGACGGGCAGCAGCACCCGCTCTCCGCGGACGACGTGGCCCACGCCATGCAGAAGGCGCTGCTCGGCAAGACCCCGGCCGAGCGGACCGAGGTCATCGAGCTCAACCCGAGCTGACGCGGGCCCACCCCGCCGTCCGAAGCCCCCGCCCCGGCGGGGGCTTCGCCGTGTGCGCCCAGCATGGGCGATTGCTTGGGGGTGAAAGTCCCCTGGGGGAAGAGGTGGTGCTAACCCCGAGCCGGAGGCAAGGGCGTCACCGTGAGGTGGGGTCTGGAGGAAGCCCGAGGCGAGACCTGGGTACCGAGGAACACGAACCGTGTATGAGGCGTGCTGGTCGGGTGAGCCTGCATGGCAAGGCGAAGCCCGTCACTGCCAAGAAGGCCAGTGCGTAAACGCGGCGGAGATCCAGGGACAGTGATCGTTCTTACCTGGGGAGATCTGTTCGGGTGTCGGTTGTGCTGAGGTGTCGCCGCGCCGACGGAGTGGGCCGGGAGGCCGACTCTGACCGGGCAGAAGTCAGCAGAGGCCGTAGTACCAGCCGGGATGGCCGTCGCCTGGTGGTGGGCTGGGAAGGGCCGAACATCGAGTGGAACGGGTGATGTGGTGGTTGCTCGTGCTGGTCACATGGACCGCGGCAAGTCCGCTTCGGCGGTGCCGACCGGGGAGGGACCGGTGCATTCCGGAAGTGTCCCGGCGGAGCGTAGTGGCCGGTCGGCGCACTCCATGGAGGACGTTCACCGGGAGCGGGAGTCCTCGCTGTGGGAGCGGATGCTCTCCAGGGAGAACCTGCTCGCGGCGCTCAACCGCGTCGAAGTGAACCGGGGTGCACCCGGAGTGGATGGCATGACTACGGCTGAGTTGCGGCCGTGGATCGCAGTGCACTGGCCTGAAGTGAGGGCCGAACTCGACGCGGGCATCTACCGGCCGGCGCCGGTCCGTCAGGTGATCATCCCGAAGCCTGGTGGCGGCGAGCGGATGCTGGGGGTGCCGCGGGTGCTGGACCGCTTGATCCAGCAGGCCATCGCGCAAGTACTCGTGCCCATCTTCGACCCGCAGTTCTCGGGGTCGTCCTTCGGATTCCGTCCCGGCCGGTCCGCCCATCAGGCGGTCCGGGTCGCGCGGCGGGCGATCGAGGACGGCTACCGGTGGGTCGTGGACCTTGATCTGGACCGGTTCTTCGACCGGGTCCAGCATGACGTCCTGATGGCGCGGGTCGCGCGCAAGGTCGCTGACCGCAGGGTCTTGAGACTGGTCCGCAGGTATTTGGAAGCCGGGATCATGGTGGACGGCATCAAGATGCCGAGCGAAGAGGGGACCCCGCAGGGGTCCCCGCTGTCGCCGGTGCTGTCGAACATCATGCTCGACGACCTGGACCGGGAACTGTTCAGGCGCGGTCACCGGTTCGTGCGCTACGCCGACGACGTGCGCGTCTTCGTGCGGAGCGAACGAGCCGCCAGAAGGGTGCTCGCCTCGGTCACGGCCGTGGTCGAGCAGCGGCTGAAACTGATGGTCAACCGGGAGAAGTCGAAGGTGGGCCACGCCCGCTCGGCGGTGCTGCTGGGGTTCGGCTTCTACTTCACCCGGGCCGGGGTCAGGATCCGGGTCGATCCGAAGGCGGTCAAGCGCCTGAAGGACCGGCTGCGGGAGTTGACCTCGCGCCGGTGGAGCATCGCGATGGATGAACGCATCGCGAAGATCAACCGCTTCACCACCGGATGGATGGGCTACTTCCAGCTAGCGGACACCCCGAAGGTGTTCAGGGAGCTGGACGAGTGGTTCCGCCGCAGGATGCGGCAGATCCGCTGGAAGGAATGGAAGCTCCCCAAGGCCCGGTTCAGGAACCTCCGCGAGCTCGGCATCGCCGAGTGGAAGGCCCGCGAATGGGCGGGCAGCGGCAAGGGTTACTGGCGGATCGCGGGATCGGCTGTCCTTCAGCGGGCGATGCCCAACTCTCACTGGGACGACCTCGGCCTGCGCATGCTCAAGCCGACCTGGCAACGGTTGAGATCAGCTTGATGAACCGCCGGATGCGTGGCCCGCATGTCCGGTGGTGTGAGAGGAGGGACGGGCGACCCGTCCCTCCTACTCGATTGCCGGGCCATGACCACGCCGGTGGCCGCCGTCTGCGCTTCTCCCTCGCGGGCACCGCCGACTGGCTCATGCACGGCATCCGGCCGGCCCCTGCCTCCGCCGACGGCGAACCGTACGAGCCCGGCCGCTGGCTCACCGAGACCGATTCCCCCTACGGCCGCCTCCGCCACGCCCTCCCACCGGTCGCCTGCCCGGGCTCGCCCGGCACCTGGCCCGTCGGCCCCGGCCGCTGGGGGACGAACCGCCCCGCCGGGAACCGATCCTAGGGATTCTGCTTGCCCTGGCAGTTCTGACGGAAAGCCTCGTCGTACGCGGTGTCGTAGCCGACGCGGTATCCGTTCTGGAAAGCGGTGATGAGCACATCAGGTTTTGCCGGAGGCGTCAGATTCGCGTTGGTCCGCAGGCATTTCTTGCCGTCCTCGAGGCCCAGCCTGGTGCCCGATTCCTTTCCGGCGTTGAACATGCTCTCGTAGGTCTGCTGTGTCTGCTGCGGGGGCTGCTGCTGCGGGGGCTGTTCCGGTTCTGTGGCGCAGTTCTTCGTGTACGCCTTCTGGTACGCCTGGTCGTAGCCGTACTTGTAGCCCTGTATCTTGCCGCGTTCGAAATCATTGGGGTTGACCGGAGCCAACGGAGGCAATGTCTTCCGGCAGATCGGCGGAGTGCCGTCTCTGTTGCCGGCGGTCGATCCCTGCAGAAACCCCTCGCGGCATCCTCTGTGGTAGGCATCCGCGGGCTGGCTCAGGCCGTGACAAATGCTCGGGGCGGCCGCGGTCTTCGTTTCCGCGGTGGGAAGTGATTCCCGTGCGTTCAGACCTTCCGCTGCGACAGCGGGCGAGATCGTGAGCATGGCGAGGAGCGGTGCCGCACCGAGCGCGGCGAGGCGCGGCATGCGATTGCGTGACATGGTTGTCCCTTCGGGGGGCCGGTACCTCTCGGTGTCCGGCTCCTCATCACGTCTTCGTCGTCCGGATGGCTCCCGGCCGATCGCGGCGGGGAGCCTTGACCCAAGGGCCTCCTGGATCAACTGCCCTACTGGCAATTGATCTTTATGGTGACCTTTCCGGAGCTGGCGTCGTTCTTGGGCGCGTCAAGCACGGCCGCGAAGGACACGCTGGTGTCCGTCGGAGTCGCCCGCGGGGGAACCGACACCACCTTGGTCACCGTGATGGTCTGCGTTGCCCCACCTGTGAATTCGACGCTCGACGGGGACTTCTTCTCGTTGGGCAGGGTCCAGAGAAGCGGAACCTTTCCCTTGCCTGTCCCTATGACGCTGCCGTCGACGGCGACGGTGTTCGTCTTGGAGCAGTCGACTTTGTCCGGGGTGCCGGGAGTCAATGCCACATTGACGTCCGTGACCTCTACAGGTCCGCCCGCCTCGCTCGGCTTTTCTTCCTTCTTGGGCGGCGCCTTCTCGGGCGCCTTCTCGGGCACCTTGGAGCACGTGATGCTCAGGTTCCTCCCCTTGACGGAGTAGTCGCCGTAGTCCACGTCCTCCGATGTGTACTTTCCGTTCGACCTCACCCTGACGTCTTCCCTGCCGGAGCTGCTGGTGATGGTCACTCTCTGGCCGCTGTTGAATCCGGAAAGCTTCAGGTCGTACGTGGCCGGCTCGTTCTCGGCGGATGTGCCGAGCACCAGCGCGCACTTCGCGGTGGGGAGAGCGGAGGCGGAGCCCGGCACCTCTTCGGCCGATCCCTGGGCAGCCGCGACGGCCGGGGCGAGCGCCACCGAGGAGGCGACGAGTGGGGTGATGAGCGCGAGACGACGCTTCCGGTTCATCCTTCTTCCCCTTCCTGGGCAGGAATGGGCGCTTCAGCCCAGCGGAAACGGAACCAGTCTGAGGTTCCGGGCGTGACGTAAGCGTGACGGCGGCGTGACCGGTCCCGGCCGCCGAGGACGCACCCGCGCACGTCACGCCTGCCCGGCCGCGAGCGTCAGTTCAGCATCGCCCGTGCCGCGCGCGCCCGGTGGCGTACCGATTCAGCCGTCGTCGGCTCGACCGCGGCCACCGCGTCGGCGTACATGTCCATTTCGGCGGCGCCCTCGAGGAAGTCTCCGCGCTGTATGAGGAGTTGGGCGTGCTCGTAGCGCAGGCGGGCCGGGTGGGAGGGGAGCAGCAGAGAGAGTTCCACGGCCCAGAGGGCGACGTCCGTGCGTTCCGGGCGGGCCGCGGCCCAGGCGCGGATGTTGTTCAGGGTGCGCGCCACGATCTCCAGCGGATCGGCCGGGAACAGCATCGTCGGGTGCAGGGCCTGCCCCGTCGCGCCGGCGACGAGCAGCTCCGCGTCCTGGCTCGTGAGCAGGCGTCCGCCGTTGAACGGGTCGACCAGGACCTGGTCGCCGTGCGGGCCGAAGCCGACCACGAAGTGGCCGGGGAGGGCGACGCCGTAGACGGGGGCACCGGCGCGGCGGGCGACCTCGATCCAGATCACCGAGAGCAGGATCGGCAGGCCGCGGCGGCGCCGGAGCACCCGGTGCAGGAGGGAGGACTCCAGGCGCTGGTAGTCGGAGGGCGAGCCGTGATAGCCGAAGCGGGTGCCGAGGAGGTTTTCGAGGGCCAGCGCCCAGGCCCGGGAACTGTGCAGGCGGTGCAGATCGAAGGGGAGCAGGCCGGAGAGGCGGTCGATCTCGATCTGGGCCTCGTCCAGGTCGGCCTCGGTGAAGGACGGGTCCGCCTCCGCGCCCATCAGCAGGCACAGCGTGGCCAGGTCGGGACGCCCGGAACGGGCCTCCTCGGCGAAGCGGCGCCGCCAGGGGGTGGGATGCGGCTCCTGCTGTTCCATATGTCCGTCGTACCCGCTCAGAAAGATCGGAAGTGGTGGTAGCTGTGGTGCGTGGCGAACCCCATGCCGTCGTACAGCGCCCGGGCACCGTCGTTGTCGCTCTCGACCTGGAGCCAGGCGGCCGAGGCGCCCTCCTCCAGGGCCTGCCGGGCCAGGGCCACCATCACGGCGGTGGCGAGGCCCTGGCGGCGCTGCTCGGGGTCGACCTCGACGGTCATGAAGCCCGCCCAGCGGCCGTCGACCACGCAACGGCCGATGGCGGCAGGGACGTCACCGGGCCCGGCCACGGAGGCGAACCACACCGATGGGCCGCCGGTCAGGACCTTCAGCACCTGCTCGCCCGGCACACCGAAACGCTGGTAGCGCCGCAGCCAGGCGTCGTCCACGGACCGGGACAGCGTCACCCGGCTCACGTCCGCGTCCTGGTCGGCGATCGGGGCGAGGGCGGCGATCCGTACGTCCGCGCTGACCTCGCGGTGCCAGCCGAGCCGCTCCAGCTCCGCGCAGAGCGCCTCCTGGGTGCCTTCGGCGCCGGTGGCGGTCTGGATGTACGCGGGAAGGTCGTGTTCCGCGTACCAGCGCTGTACGAGCCGCAGTGCCTCGTCGAGCGGCAGGCCGGGGTCGCCGAGGGGGAGTACGGAGTTGGCGCGCCGGGTGAATCCGGCCGAGGCGCGCAGCTCCCAGTCGCCGAGGTGCGTGCTCTCCGCGGGCTGCCAGGCCCGGGCGGTGACCCGGGCGAGTTCCTCGAACGTGGCGGCGGGCCCCCTGCGGCGAGCCGGGGCGGCGGGCACGACCTTCCCGGCGACCAGGGACGATTCCGGAATGCGGACGGTCTCGCCGTCCTTTTTTGTGATCAACAGCACACCGGAGTCCCACGATGTGAGGACGCCGACCGTGTCGGTGAACTTCTCCGGGCCGGCTCCGGCGCCGCTCAGGCGTCGCACTGATACACGTTTGCCCACTTCAGCAGGTGTGATCCGGACTTCCGGCATTCCGCCGGCAGTGAATTCCACGGCTCTCTTCTCCCCTGCTGTTCGGATCGTGCCCAGGAACGGAGATACTAGATCCCGGGCATCGACGACGCCGCGCTCCCGCGCGCCAGGCGGCGGAGCCTGAGGAGGCCCGCCAGCGCCCTATCGAGGAGGAACGACAGCGTGACCTACGTCATCGCGCAGCCTTGTGTCGACGTGAAGGACAAGGCGTGCATCGAGGAGTGCCCGGTCGACTGCATCTACGAGGGCCAGCGGTCCTTGTACATCCACCCGGACGAATGCGTCGACTGTGGTGCCTGTGAACCGGTCTGCCCGGTCGAGGCGATCTTCTACGAGGACGACACTCCGGAGGAGTGGAAGGACTACTACAAGGCGAACGTCGAGTTCTTCGACGAGCTCGGCTCCCCCGGCGGCGCGTCGAAGCTCGGCCTGATCGAGCGCGACCACCCCTTCATCGCCGCGCTCCCGCCGCAGGCATAGTGCCCCTCCCGGCAATGTCTGCCCCGTCGCGGCGTTCCCCGAGCTACCTCCCCCAGCTACCGCTGGGGGTGCCCCCAGGGGTGCCCCAGGCACGCACGCTCGCTGCGTTGGCCGAAAACCCGAATAGCGCTGCTACGAGGGTCTTCGGCCGCCTTGCGATCGCACGCACCGGAGGCCGCTCCTCGACGGACAGACGTTGCCGGTCGCGGCACTGGTAACAAGCGGCTCCGCGCATGCGCCGCCTCGGTCCCGCACGGCCCTGACGCCGTGCGGGACCGAGGCGTTTGCCGGGCCGCTCAGGTACGTACGTACGAGAAAGTGAGCACCCCGTGAGCGCAGTCTCCTCGCGCCTGCCCGTCTTCCCCTGGGACAAGCTCGAGCCGTACAAGGCGACGGCGGCCGCCCATCCGGACGGCATCGTCGACCTGTCCGTCGGCACTCCGGTCGATCCGGTGCCGGCGCTGATCCAGAAGGCCCTGGTGGCGGCCGCGGACTCGCCCGGCTATCCGACGGTGTGGGGAACGGCGGAGCTGCGCGACGCGATCACCGGCTGGTGCGAGCGCCGGCTCGGCGCGCGCGGGCTCGGCCACCGCAATGTGCTGCCCGTGGTCGGTTCGAAGGAGCTGGTGGCCTGGCTCCCGACGCAGCTGGGGCTCGGCGCGGGCGACAAGATTGCCTACCCGCGGCTCGCGTACCCGACGTACGAGGTCGGCGCGAGGCTCTGCGGCGCGGAGCCGGTCGTCTACGACACTGAGACATTTTTTGCGGCTGACACCGCGGGGACCGAGCTGGACCCGGCCGGGCTGAAGCTGCTCTGGCTGAACTCCCCGTCCAACCCGACCGGGCGCGTGCTGACCAAGGACGAGCTGATCCGAGCCGTCGCCTGGGCACGCGAGCACGGGATCCTCGTCTTCAGCGACGAGTGCTACCTGGAGCTGGGCTGGGAGGCCGAGCCGGTCTCCGTCCTGCACCCGGACGTGTGCGGCGGCACGTACGAGGGCATCGTCTCCGTCCACTCGCTGTCCAAGCGCTCCAACCTGGCCGGCTACCGCTCCGCGTTCCTCGCGGGCGACGACGCCGTGCTCGGTGAGCTGCTCCAGATCCGCAAGCACGGCGGCATGATGACCCCGGCCCCGGTGCAGGCCGCGACGGTTGCCGCGCTCGGCGACGACGAGCATGTCGCGGTACAGCGTGCCCGGTACGCGGCACGGCGTACCGCGCTGCGGGACGCGCTGCTGGGGCACGGATTCCGGATCGAGCACAGCGAGGCCAGCCTCTATCTGTGGGCCACCCGCGACGAGCCGTGCTGGGAGACGGTGGCGCATCTGGCGGAGCTGGGCATCCTGGTCGCGCCCGGTGACTTCTACGGACCGGCGGGCGAGCGGTTCGTCCGTGTCGCGTTCACCGCCACGGACGAGCGGGTCGAGGCGGCGGTCGAACGCCTCGCCTGAGGGGCTTGAGGTACGCGTGAAGGGGGCCTGGCGAGCCGATGCTCTCCGGGCCCCCTTCCACGTCCTGCGGACCCTCAGCCGAGCGGCAGCAGGCCGGTTTCCACCGCACCAACGGGCAGGTCGTCGGCCGCCGTCCGCCCGGCCCTGCCGACGCTGCTACGAGGGGCCGCCTTGCGATCGCACGCACCGGACGCCGCTCCTCGACGGGCAGACGTTGCCGGTCGCGGCACTAGCTAGTGCTGTGACCGGGAAGGTTCACCGGCTCGCGGCGCCCGGCACGGCACCTCTCCCCCGTAGCCCTTCGGGCACGGGAGGTGCCCCCAGCGTTGTCGCATCGCGCGAGTACGGCCGAGTACGAGCTGCGATGCTCCGCCTTGCGATGCACCGCACCGGACGTCGCGAGCTTCCCGCCAAACCTTTCCGGTCACTAGTCGGCGACCGTTATGCGAACCTCGTCCTTGCTCCGTGCGGCGCTCTTGGGCGCCGCACGCCAGCCTTCCACGGAGTCGGCCGCGCTCCACACCTTGCCCGCGTAGGCGACCTCGTCGATGCGCAGGGCGTCCGCATGGGCCACCGCCCAGTGCGCCAGCTCCCAGCCGTGCTGCTCCTGGCTGCCGGAACCCCGCTGCGCCGCGGCCCTCGCCGGCACCGGGACGGTCATGTCCCGGGAGGGGGCGGACGCGGTGCCGCCCGCGAGGCCTGCCTCGGCGCCGCCCGAGGGCGCGGCGGGCAGCACATCCCGGCCGAAGGCCCCCATCAGTCCGGCCCGCACCTTCGCCGGGTCGCCTGGGCCCCCGCCGGGCCTCGCGACGCAGGTGAGGGAGGCAGGCGCGCGGCCGGTCAGGGCGCCGGCCAGCAGCGCGGCGTCCGGCTCGTGCTTGGCGTACGCCTGCGGGTAACCACTGCGCTGTACGCGCTGCGCGGCCTCGGTCAGCGGCAGCCGCGAATAGCCCGGCACCTTGGCGAGATGTTCATAGAACTTTCCCGCCGAGTACACCGGATCCATGATCTGCTCCGGAGTTCCCCAGCCCTGGGAAGGGCGCTGCTGGAAGAGGCCGAGCGAGTCCCGGTCGCCGTGACTGATGTTGCGCAGTGCCGACTCCTGGAGCGCGGTCGCCAGCGCGATGGTCACCGCGCGCTCCGGCATGCCCCGGGTGGTGCCGACGGCGGAGATCGTCGCCGCGTTGGCGGCCTGTTCCTGGCTGAGCCGGTACTCCTCCCCGTCGCCCTCGGGGGGCCGCACGATGCAGCGCGGCGCGCCGGGGCGGCTGGTGATGTACTGCACGGCCAGGTATCCGGCGAGCGCCAGCAGCACGGTGAACGCGGCGGCTATGCGGAAGAAGCGGCCGCGGTGGGGGGAGGCGGAGGGCTGGGACACGACCACACCGTACTGGAGCCCGGATGACGGACCGAGGGGGTCCGCCCCCCTACGGTTCGCTAGGGTCGGAGTATGGCCGACACCTCGATCGATCTGACCCTGGACGCCGCGGCACTCACCGCGCAGCTCGTCGACTTCCGCTCGGAGAGCGGGGAGGAGAAGGCCCTCGCCGACGCCATCGAGCGGGCCCTGCGCGAGCTGCCGCACCTCACCGTGGACCGGCACGGCAACAACGTCGTGGCCCGTACGAACCTGGGGCGCCCCGAGCGCGTCATCCTCGCCGGCCATATCGACACCGTGCCGATCGCCGACAACGTCCCGTCCCGGCTCGAGGAGGACGGCGTGCTGTGGGGCTGCGGCACCTGCGACATGAAGTCCGGCGTCGCCGTGCAGCTGCGTCTCGCGGCGACCGTCTCCGAGCCCAACCGCGATCTCACCTTCGTCTTCTACGACAACGAAGAGGTCGCCGCGGACCTCAACGGCCTCGGGCATGTGGCCGAGGCCCGTCCCGACTGGCTGCGGGGCGACTTCGCCGTCCTGCTGGAGCCGTCGGACGGCGAGGTGGAGGGCGGCTGCCAGGGCACGCTGCGCGTTCTGCTGCGTACGACCGGTGAGCGGGCGCACTCCGCCCGCAGCTGGATGGGCTCCAACGCCATCCACGCCGCCGCGCCGATCCTGGAGCGGCTGGCCGCGTACGAGCCGCGCCGGCCCGTCATCGACGGGCTGGAGTTCCACGAGGGCCTGAACGCCGTACGGATCGAGGGCGGCGTCGCCACCAACGTCATCCCCGACGAGTGCACGGTCACGGTCAACTTCCGTTATGCGCCGGACCGCACCGAGGAGGACGCGCTGGCCCATGTCCGCGAGGTCTTCGCGGACTGCGGGATCACCGAGTTCGTCGTCGACGACCACTCGCCGGGCGCCCTGCCCGGACTCTCGCATCCCGCCGCGGCCGCGTTCATGGAGGCGGTCGGCGGCAGGGCGCGGCCCAAGTTCGGCTGGACGGACGTCTCCCGCTTCAGCGCGCTGGGCGTGCCGGCGGTCAACTACGGTCCCGGCGACCCGCTGCTCGCGCACAAGCGGGACGAGCGGGTGCAGACATCGAAGATCATTGACGCCGAGAAGCGGCTGCACGCCTGGCTGACTGCCTGAATTTCGATATTCGTAACGTTCGTCGCCCTACGCTGACCTAGCAACGTTCGTCAGCGGAAGGGAGCAGGAATGGGCATTCCAGAAGGCGAGCGGGCCCCGGAGGAGCAGCAGATCGGCCCGGTGCTGCGCCGCAGGGGCCAGGTGCAGCCCACCACCACCGACCAGCGGCTGCTGGACGTCAAGGGAGACTCGGACTGGGTGCACACCGACCCGTGGCGGGTCATGCGCATCCAGTCGGAATTCGTGGAGGGCTTCGGCGCACTCGCCGAACTGCCCAGCGCGATCAGCGTCTTCGGCTCGGCCCGTACCCGGCCCGGCTCGCCCGAGTACGACGCGGGCGTACGCCTCGGCAGGGCACTGGCCGAGGCGGGCTTCGCGGTGATCACGGGCGGCGGCCCGGGCGCGATGGAGGCCGCGAACAAGGGCGCTCGGGAGTCGAAGGGCATCTCGGTCGGCCTGGGCATCGAGCTGCCCTTCGAGCAGGGGCTCAATCCGCACGTCGACATCGGCGTGAACTTCCGCTACTTCTTCGTCCGCAAGACGATGTTCGTGAAGTACGCGCAGGGCTTCGTGGTGCTCCCGGGCGGCTTCGGCACCCTGGACGAGCTGTTCGAGGCGCTCACCCTGGTGCAGACGCGCAAGGTGACCCGCTTCCCGATCGTGCTCTTCGGCACGGAGTACTGGGGCGGGCTGGTGGACTGGCTGCGTACCACGGTGGTCGGGCAGGGGAAGGCGTCGCAGCACGATCTGCTGCTCTTCCACGTCACGGACGACGTGGAAGAGGCGGTCTCCCTGGTCTCGAAGGAGGTCGCTCGCTGACCGGTGCCGGGGGCGGCGGGAGTACGTCGTAGGCCCGCCGCGCAGGGGGTGCTGTCCGGGCCCGGGGTTGCCGTTCTCCGCGCACGTGGCCGGTGTGTCCGTGCTCAGGCTCCCCCAGCTACCGCTGGGGGTGCCTCCAGAGGTGCCCCCAGGACGGGCTTGTTCGGGTACGGGCCGACGGTCCAGTACTGCAGGGGGTGCTGTCCGGGCCCGGGGTTGCCGTTCTCCGCGCACGTGGCCGATGTGTCCGTGCTCAGGCTCCCCCAGCTACCGCTGGGGGTGCCTCCAGAGGTGCCCCCAGGACGGGCTTGTTCGGGTACGGGCCCACGGTCCGGTACTGCCCACAACCGGGCAGCACCGCCGAAGGGGTCGCGCAGGGGGGTGCTTTCCGGGCCGTAAAACGTGATGTGTGACGCGCGACCGTGCCGGTCAACTCAACGGACCACGAGACCGCGCGGAGTATGGGGGCCGGGGCCCGCGGCGCAGCCGTCACGCCCCGAAAAACACAGCATGCCCGGCCCGGACAGCACCCCCGGAGCGGCACCCGGAGCGGCAGCCCCCCGGAGCCGCACTCGGCAACGGCAGCAACCGCCGCCGGCCGCACTCGGCAACGGCAGCGACCCCAGCTCAGCCGGCAGCGGCAGCAACCCGGAGCGGCAGCACCCCGGAGCCGCACTCGGCAACGGCAGTAACCGCCGCCGGCCGCACCCGGCAACGGCAGCGACCCCAGCGCACCCGGCAGCGGCAGCAACCCGGAGCGGCAGCACCCCGGAGCCGCACTCGGCAGCGGCAGTAACCGCCGCCGGCCGCACTCGGCAACGGCAGCGACCCCAGCGCACCCGGCAGCGGCAGCAACCCGGAGCGGCAGCACCCCGGAGCCGCACTCGGCAGCGGCAGCAACCGCCGCCGGCCGCACTCGGCAACGGCAGCGACCCCAGCGCACCCGGCAACGGCAGCAACCCGGAGCGGCAGCACCCCGGAGCCGCACTCGGCAACGGCAGCAACCGCCGCCGGCCGCACTCGGCAACGGGAGCGACCCCAGCTCAGCCGGCAACAGCAGCAGCCCCGGACCGGCAGCGACCTCGGCGGCGCTACGCCAGACCGCGGCGGGCCACCACAGGCTCGCGGTGGCCGGCGATGGACGCCACCATGTCCAGCACCTGGCGCGTCTCCGCGACCTCGTGCACGCGGTAGACCTGCGCGCCGAGCCACGCCGAGACCGCGGTCGTCGCGAGCGTGCCGATCACGCGCTCCTTGACCGGTCGGTCCAGCGTCTCCCCGACGAAGTCCTTGTTGGAGAGGGAGACCAGCACCGGCCAGCCCGTGTCGGCCATCTCACCGAGTCGACGGGTCGCCTCCAGGCTGTGCCGGGTGTTCTTCCCGAAGTCGTGGCCCGGATCGATGAGGATGCCGTCGCGGCGGACGCCGAGTTCCACGGCCCGCTCGGCCAGGCCCAGCGTCACCTCGAGGATGTCCGCCATCACATCCTCGTACTCGACCCGGTGCGGCCGGGTCCGCGGCTCGAAGCCGCCCGCGTGCGTGCACACCAGACCCGCGCCGTGGCGCGCGGCGACCTCGGCCAGCTTCGGGTCGACCCCGCCCCACGCGTCGTTCAGCAGATCCGCGCCCGCCTCGCAGACCGCCTCGCCGACCTCGTGCCGCCAGGTGTCGACGCTGATCACCACGTCCGGGTACCGCTTGCGTACCTCGGCGACGAAACCGACCGTGCGGCGTGCCTCCTCCTCGGCCGTCACCTCCTCCCCGGGACCGGCCTTGACCCCACCGATGTCGATGATGGCGGCCCCCTCCGACACCGCCTGCTCGACGCGGTGGAGGGCCGGTTCGTCGCGGAAGGTCGCACCCTGGTCGTAGAAGGAGTCCGGGGTCCGGTTCACGATCGCCATGATCACTGGCTCGTGCGGGCCGAACTCACGTCGTCCCAGCCGCAGCGGGCTACGCATCCCCTGTTTCCTCCTCGTACTAGGTCGCCTGCGACCTTAACCGCCGTCGGCGCATGGCACGATCGGAGCCAACAGTTTCCACCTGCCGGGGAGAGGCTCGTGTTCTGGTTCTTGCTGATCGCGATGGTCGTGGTGGTCGCCGCCGTGACGCTCGCCGTGGTGGGGGGCGGTGAGGACGCTGTGCTCCCCGACGCCGAACCCGAGCGGCTCGTGGACGCGCTGCCGGTGACCCGTCCGGTCGGCCGCGCGGACATCGACGCGCTGCGGCTGCCGGTCGCCCCGCGCGGCTACCGCATGGAGGAAGTGGACGATGTGCTGAGCAGGCTGGGCGCCGAGCTGGCGGAGCGGGACGCCCGGATCGCCGAGCTGGAGGCGGCCCTGGCCGGGGCGCCGGAGCGGAACCAGGAGGAGGAGTCGTGAGTGGGGGAGCCGTGCCCGGCCCCGACGGGCGGCTGCGCTGCCCCTGGGGTCTGTCCACCGAGGACTATGTGACGTACCACGACACCGAATGGGGCCGGCCGCTCCACGGTGACGACGCGCTGTACGAGCGCCTGTGCCTGGAGGCGTTCCAGTCGGGGCTGTCCTGGCTGACGATCCTGCGCCGCAGGGAGGGCTTCCGCAGTGCCTTCGACGGCTTCCGGATCGCGTCCGTGGCGGCGTTCACGGACGCGGACGCGGAGCGGCTGCTCGCGGACGAGGGCATCATCCGCAACCGCGCGAAGATCGAGGCGACCCTCGCCAACGCGCGGGTCCTCGCGGAGTGGGCCGAGGGCGAGCTCGACGAGCTGATCTGGTCGTACGCGCCGGATCCGGGCCGCCCGGCGCCTCTGACGACCGCCGACGTCCCGGCGGTGACGCCGGAGTCCACCGCGCTGTCCAAGGCGCTGAAGAAGCGCGGACTGCGCTTCATAGGGCCCACGACCGCGTACGCCCTGATGCAGGCGTGCGGCCTGGTCGACGACCACCTGAAGGACTGCGTGGCCCGGACGGGCTCGAACTGAGCCCGTCCGGGGCGTTGCGGGGGTCCGGGGCGGAGCCTCAGCGGCCCACGTACTTCGGCTTCTCCTTGGCCAGGAAGGCCTGCACCGCGATCCTGTGGTCCTCGGAGGCGCCCGCCTTCGACTGGAGTTCGTCCTCCTTCTCCAGCGCCTCGGAGAGGGAGTGGCCCGCGCCGTATGCCAGCGACTCCTTGATCGCCGCGTAGGCCAGGGTCGGCCCGTCCGCCAGGGTGCGGGCCACCGCGGCCGCCTCGGCGGCCAGGTCCGCCGCCGGGACGACCTTGTTCGCGATACCCAGTTCGTGCGCCTCCTGCGCGGTCACGGAACGCGGGAAGAGCAGCAGGTCGGCGGCGCGGCTCTGGCCGATCAGGCGCGGCAGGGTCCAGGAGACGCCGGAGTCGGCGGTGAGCGCGACGCCCGCGAAGGCCGTCGTGAACTTGGCGGTGTCCGCGACGATCCGGTAGTCCGCGGCGAAGGCGAAGCCCGCGCCCGCGCCGGCGGCGACGCCGTTCACGGCGGCCACTACGGGCTTGGGCATCTCGGTGATGGCGCGCAGGATGGGGTTGTAGTGCTCGCGCACGGTGCTCATCACGTCACCGTCCGAGCCGTTCAGGAGCTCGACGTGCTCCTTCAGGTCCTGGCCCACGCAGAAGGCCTTCTCCCCGGCGGCGGTGAGCAGGACGGCCCGCACCGCGGGGTCGGCGGCCGCGGACCGCAGGGCGTCCCGCAGGGCGACCTTGGCCTCGATGTTCATCGCGTTCATGGCCTCGGGGCGGTTGATCGTGATCGTCGCGAGCCCCGCGGTCACCTCGTAGAGCACGGTGTCGGCCATGGTGGTCCTCTCCAGTACGGTCGTCGTCGCGCCCAGCATGGCGGAGATCATCGACCGTGAACATGTGACCTGCGTCAAAGAATCGTGTTGTGGTGATCGGTATGCGGTGGCGCAGTATCGCAGGACGATCGCCGAATTGAGAGGTTTTGCGAAAGCGCGTTGCCCAAGCGATGCCGACTGATGTTGGTCATCGGGTCCTGCCATGCGGGATAATGGCCTGGAAGCAATGTGTTCGATGCCGGTGACACCTGGGTTGTCGGCTGCGATGAGCTGGTTTCAGGAAGGGGACGAGCATGGCGGCCATGAAGCCGCGGACGGGCGACGGCCCGCTCGAGGTGACCAAGGAGGGGCGGGGCATCGTCATGCGCGTTCCGCTCGAAGGCGGCGGTCGGCTTGTCGTCGAGCTGACTCCGGACGAGGCCGACGCCCTCGGCGACGCTCTGAAGAAGGTCGTCGGCTAGGACCGCGACCGTTCATACGTTTCACTGCCCCGGCGGCGTACGCACGCAGATGTGTACGCACGGCCGGGGCAGTGGCATTTCGGCCGTGCCACGGTCTTGAGGTCCTGTCCGGCCGATCATGCCGGGTTCGCGACGCTCCCCCAGCTATCTCCACCAACCACCTCCCCCAGCTACCCCGGGGGTGCCCCCAGGGCGCCCCCGGGCACCGCGCCTCTCCCCCGTAGCCCTTCGGGCACGGGAGGTGCCCCCATCGTTGTCGTCGGTCGCCGATGTCCCCCGGCTTCCTCTGGGGGTGCCCCCAGAGGTGCCCCCACCGCATGCGTGGACACCAGCCGCTGCGCGGCGGGCCCTCCTCCGCCTTGCGACGCACGGCACCACGGGGCATCAGCCGCTCCGCGGCGGGCCCTCGCTGATCCGGCCTGATCGACCGGACAGGGCCTGGTGCCCCTCCCGGCAACGTCGCGGCGTTCCCCAGCTACCTCTGGGGCTGCCCCCAGGGTGCCCCCGGGCACGCACGCTCGCTGCGTTGGCCGAAAACCCAAGGAGCGCTGCTACGAGGGTCTTCGGCCGCCGTGCGATCGCACGCACCGGATGCCGCCCCCTGACGGTGCCTAGAAGACTCATGAAGATCTTGGGTTCTGGCCCCGCCGCGTGAGCGGCGGGGCCAGACTCTTTCTCGTGGTGATGGGGGAATGGGCCGGGGAGACGGTCGGGCCGGATGTGTGGGAGACCTGCCGGGAGTTGATCCCGGCAGGCAGTGTGTTCGCGTTCCTGGCCGAGCATCGCGGCGCGCTGTTCCCGGCGGAGACGTTCGAGGACATGTACCCGTCGGCGAACGGGCGGCCGAGCATGCCGCCGCAGATCCTGGCCGCGGCGATCACGCTGCAGGCCCTTAACGGGCTGTCGGACTTCGAGACGGTCCAGGAGTTGCGGTGTGACCTGAGGTGGAAGGCCGCGTGCGGGCTGGGCCTGCACGACATGGCGTTCGATCCGTCGCTGCTGGCCTACTTCCGGCGCCGGCTGGCCCGCTCGGTGCGGCCGAACCGTGTCTTCGAGACGGTGCGCGAGGTGGTGAAGGCCACCGGTGTCCTCAAGGGCAAGCACCGGCGGGCGCTGGACTCCACGGTGCTGGACGATGCGGTCGCCACCCAGGACACCGTCACCCAGATCATCGCCGCCGTCCGCGCGGTAATTCGCGAGGTCCCCGGGGCCGCTGAGGTGGCAGCCGTGCAGTGCACCGCGCATGACTACAGCGACCCGGGCAAACCAAGGATCGCCTGGAATGACGAGCAGGCCCGCGCCACGCTTGTTGATGCCCTGGTCAGTGACGCGCTCAGGCTGCTCGGGCATCTGCCCGAGCAGGAGCTGGGCGAGAAGGCCGCGAATGCCGTCGGCATCCTGGCCCTGGTCGCCGGGCAAGACGTCGAACCCGCCGAGGACTCCGACGGCCGCGACGGGCGCTGGCGCATCACCCGTGGCACCGCGCAGGACCGGATGGTCTCCACCGTCGACCCCGAGGCCCGGCACATCCACAAAACCCGCACCCACCAGCAAGACGGCTTCAAGGCCCACCTGGCCATCGAGCCCGAGACCGGGTTATACACCGCCGTCGCCCTGCGGCCCGGCAGTGGCCCAGAGCACCACGAGGCCACCGTCGGCCTGGACCTTCTCGCCGAGGAGGACGGGCCGGTGGACGCCTTCGGCGACACCGCCTACTCCACCGGCGATGCCCGCCAGGCCCTCGAAGACGCAGGGCACCGGCTGTTCCTCAAGCCCGCCCCGCTACGGGCGGCCGTCCCCGGCGGCTTCACCCTGGACGACTTCGCCATCGACACCGCCGCCGCCACGGTGACCTGCCCCGCTGGACACACGGTCCCCCTGTCAGACCCCGGCGGACAGCACCACCAGCGCAAGGCGGCCTTCGGGAAACTGTGCGCCGGATGTCCCCTGCGCGAGCGGTGCACCAAGGCCAAGGCCGGCCGCATCCTGACCATCCGCCCACACCACGACCTGCTCGCAGCCGCCCGCCGCCAGGCCGCTACCGACCCCGACTGGCAAGCCGACTACCGCCGCTGGAGACCACCGGTCGAACGCGCCGTCGCCTGGCTCGTCCACCACGGCAACCGCAAACTCCGCTACCGCGGAACCATCGCCAACGACACCTGGCTCCACACCCGAGCCGCCGCCCTCAACCTCCGCCGACTGATCAACCTCGGACTCACCCGCACCGGCGACACCTGGCACCTCGCCCCGGCCACCGGATGACCAGAAGGGCCGCCCGGCCTCCGGCCGGACAGCCCCTCAACAAGATCTTCATGAGTCTTCTAGGGCGTGTTTCGAAAGTCCCGCCTGGTCGGGAACGCCCGGCACGCACGCTCGCCGCGTTGTCGGTCGTCGGCGCAGCCCGCTGCGCTCTCCTCCCTCCGCCTTGCGATCGCACGCACCAGACGCCCCCGACCCCGCCCTCCGGGCGGACGACGCTACTTTCGAAACACGCCCTAGCCGCGCCGTACCGCGCAGAGCAGCCCGTCGCCCACCGGCAGCAGCGACTCCGCCAGGTCCCGGCGCTCCCGGACCGTGCGCAGCAGTTCCCGCAGGGTCACCACCTCCGCCGCCTGGACCCCGGAGTCGACCGTGCGGCCGTCCGCGAAGACGCCCTCGAAGCAGACAAGACCCCCTGGTCGCAGCAGCCGCAACGATTCAGCGAGGTAGTCCAGGCACTCCAGCCGGTCGCCGTCGCAGAAGACGAGGTCGTATCCGCCGTCCGCGAGCCGCGGCAGTACGTCGAGGGCGCGGCCGGGGATGAAACGCGCCCGGTTCCCGGCGAACCCGGCGGCGCGGAAGGCCTGCCTGGCGAACTGCTGGCGGGCGGGCTCCGGGTCGACGGTGGTGAGCACCCCGTCGGGGCGCATGCCCTGGAGCAGATAGATCCCCGAGACCCCTGTCCCGGTACCGATCTCGGCCACCGCCTTGGCGTCCGTGGAGGCCGAGAGCAGTCGCAGTGCGGCGCCGGTCCCCGGGGACACCGAGGGCACTCCTGCCTCCAAGGCCCGGTCGCGGGCCCAGAGCAGGGCATCGTCCTCGGCGACAAAGGCGTCGGCGAACGCCCAGTTCGTCTGCCGGTTGGCGGTAATGGCCCTCTCCTGTCCCCTTGGTTGGCGCAACGGTGACTGTATCCGCTGCGCAGGGGAACCCGCAGATGGGACTGCGCGTTGAGAAGCCGTGGGAGACGTGGACAGCGTTCTCCAAATACTCGTAAAGATTCTTATCCGGAACTAACGGGCGAGGTGGCTATGGTAGGGGCTCCACTGGACACCACCAGAGCCGACAGGGGAGGTGCGGCTGCGGCCGGTGATCGGGGAGGAGCGTTCAGACGCTTCTTCAGATCGGCCGGCGAGCCGAAATCCGTGACCTACATTGCTGACCGTTCCCGCCCGTCCGACTCCGTGACTACCGCGACCTTCGCATCGGATGCGGGGGCGTGGACTCCCCCCAGCTGGGAGGAGATCGTCAGCACGCACAGCGGCCGGGTCTACCGACTCGCGTACCGCCTGACCGGCAACCAGCACGACGCGGAGGACCTCACCCAGGAGGTCTTCGTGCGGGTCTTCCGCTCGCTGTCGTCGTACACGCCGGGCACGTTCGAGGGGTGGCTGCACCGCATCACCACCAACCTCTTTCTGGACACGGTCCGTCGTAAGCAGCGGATCCGCTTCGACGCGCTCGGCGACGACGCGGCCGAGCGGCTGCCCAGCCGTGAGCCGTCCCCGCAGCAGGCCTTCCACGACACGCACTTCGACGCGGATGTGCAGCACGCGCTGGACACGCTCGCGCCCGAGTTCCGTGCCGCCGTCGTGCTGTGCGACATCGAGGGGCTGTCGTACGAGGAGATCGCCGCGACGCTGGGCGTGAAGCTCGGCACCGTGCGCAGCCGCATCCACCGCGGCCGGTCGCATCTGCGCAAGGCCCTTCAGCACCGCTCGCCCGAGGCCCGGGCCGAGCAGCGCGCGTTCGCCGGAGCGATGGTCGCCGGGGAGGTCGGAACGGCGTGAGCAGTACTGGCCCGACCCCCGCGGAGCAGCATCTGGGGGACCGGCTCGCCGCCCTGGTGGACGGCGAGCTGAGCCATGACCACCGCGAGCGCGTACTGTCGCACCTGGCCACCTGCCCCAAGTGCAAGGCCGAGGCCGACGCTCAGCGGCGACTCAAGAACGTCTTCGCGCAGAGCGCTCCGCCGGCGCCCTCCGAAGGACTTCTCGCACGCCTCCAGGGGCTTCCGGCGGGCCCGGGAGGTGACGACGACGGCACCGGCGGACCATTCGGCGGGGGGCGCCTCACCGGCGGCGTCTTCCCGGTGAGTTCCGTCCTGCCGGACGGGTCCGCCGACCGCGGCTTCCGGATCCACGAGGTCGGCCGGCCGGACACGGAGCGGTCCGGACGGCGCGGCCGCAGGTTCGCGTTCGCCGCGGCGAGCGCGGTCTCCTTCGCCGCGATCGCGCTGGGCGCGTCGCTGCCGGTGAACGGGCCGGTCGAGATCGCCGCCAAGGGCAAGGGCGCCCCGATGCGCGCCGGCGCCGGAACGTCGTCCGTCCCGAGCGCCGGCACCGGCACGGAGAGCAACCGCCGCCGCGGCTCGACGAGCGTTCCGGTCACCGGCCTCGGCGACCGGACGGCCCCGGCCGTGCCGGCCGTATCGCCCGCGCCGAGCCCGTCGTACGGCGTGCTCGCGGCGGCGGGGACGGTGCAGGGACCGCAGCTGGTCCGCCCGTACTCCGCTTCGCTGCTCACCCCCTCGGTGACGCCGTCGCTGGTACGGCCCGTGGGAGTGGCCCCGTCCGAGCGGGTGTCCCTTTCGCGGCCGAGTTCGCAGCAGCTCCCGCCCATGCGCTGAACCTGGTTGAATCCAGGGAGAGGTGCCCGGCGGGGCACGCGGGCACGTTGCGGGGAGAGCATGGACGAGGGGAAGCCCACCGGGCCGAAGCCGAAGTGGTGGAGCCGGCCGGCCCACCACGCCGCGGGCGAGACGGAGCTCCCGCCCACGGACACCCCCGACGCCTACCCCCTGGCCCCACCCGCACCGGCCGTCCATGCCGTGATGCCGACCGCGCAGGCCGCCGTGCCCGCCCAGCCGCAGGCGAACCCGTCCGCGGCCCCGGACAGCGCGCCCCCGGTGCCGCCGCACGTGGACTCTCTTCCGGCACCGGACCCGGGTGACGAGTCCGTGGCTGTCACGGCTCCGGTGGTGCCGCAGATGGAGTCGCCGCACGCCGATCCGGCCACTGATCCCGTCACCGGCACCCTGCCCGGACGGGAGGGCGACGCACGGCCCCTGCACGATCCGGACCCCTACAGCACGCCGCCCTACGGCAAGCCCGGGCCCTGGGCGCTCGCGCCGCCCGTGCAGCGACCGGTGCCGCCGCAGGCCCCGATGCAGGTTCCGGCGGCGCCCCAGGTGTCGCCGTGGATGCATTACGACCCCTGGGCCGCGCCCGGGCAGCAGCTGCCGCTGACACAGCCCGACACCGGTGCCGCACCCAAGCGGCGGCGCGGCGCGCTGCTGCTCGGCGCGGTGCTGCTCGCCCTCGTCGCGGGCGGTATCGGCGGCGGCGTGGGCGCGTACATCGAGCGCAACGGAGGTGTCACCGAGGTCGAGCTGCCGCAGGCGGGCCGGGAGAGCACCGGCCGGGCGCCCGACAGCGTGGCCGGGATCGCCGCCAGCGCCCTGCCCAGTGTGGTGACGCTGCACGTCAGCGGCAGCGGCGAGCAGGGCACCGGAACCGGCTTCGTGCTCGACACGCAGGGCCACATCCTGACCAACAACCACGTCGTCGACCCGGCCGGCTCGAACGGGGACATAACGGTTACTTTCAGCAGCGGCGAGACCGCACGGGCCGAGCTCGTCGGCAAGGACAGCGGCTACGACCTGGCCGTGGTCAAGGTCAAGGGCGTGTCGGGGCTGAAGCCGCTGCCGCTCGGAAACTCCGACAACGTCCGGGTCGGCGACCCCGTCGTGGCCATCGGCGCGCCGTTCGACCTCCAGAACACCGTGACGTCCGGCATCATCAGCGCCAAGCAGCGTCCGATCACCGCGGGTGGCGAGAAGGGCGACGGCAGCGACGTCAGCTATGTCGACGCACTGCAGACGGACGCGCCGATCAACCCCGGCAACTCCGGCGGACCGCTGGTGGACTCCAAGGCCCGCGTCATCGGCATCAACAGCGCCATCCGTGCCGCGGACACCGGCTCGGGCCTGGACGGCGGCGGCCAGGGCGGCAGTATCGGCCTCGGTTTCGCGATCCCCATCAACCAGGGCAAGCGGGTCGCCGAGGAACTGATCAGCACCGGCAAGGCCACCCACCCGGTGATCGGTGTCACCCTCGACATGAAGTTCACGGGTGACGGCGCGCGCGTGGGCACCGAGGGCGCCGAGGGCAAGCCGCCGGTGACGCGCGGCGGCCCGGCCGCGAAGGCGGGCATCGCCCCGGGCGATGTGATCACCAAGGTGGACGGGCAGCGGGTGCACAACGGCGAGGAGCTGATCGTCAAGATCCGCGCGCATCGCCCGGGCGACCGGCTGGAGCTCACGGTGGAGCGTGGCGGCAAGGTGCGGACGCTGACGCTGACTCTCGGTTCGTCGGACGGCACCTGACGGCCATGTGAAGGTACCGCGGGGACATATTCGCCGGGTACCGTGGTGCGGGGCCGGCGCCCGTCCGTCCGGCCGCGGAGTCCGCGGGGAACACAAGGAGCAGCAGGTGTTCAATGACATAGGCGCACTCGAGCTGGTGACGCTCGTGGTCCTCGCCGTACTCATCTTCGGCCCGGACAAGCTGCCGAAGGTCATCCAGGACGTCTCGCGCTTCATCCGCAAGGTCCGCGACTTCTCGGAGAGCGCCAAGCACGACATCCGTACCGAGCTCGGACCCGAGTTCAAGGACTTCGAGTTCGAGGACCTCAATCCGAAGACCTTCATCCGGAAGCAGCTCACGGAGAACGAGGACCTGAAGGAGATCCGCAGCAGCCTGGACCTCCGCAAGGAGCTGTCGGAGGTCGCCGACTCGGTGAACGGCACGCCGAGCCCGGCCCCCTCCGGTGGCTCCGACCTGCTGACGAAGCGCGACCAGCCCGCTCCGGGTGAGCGCCCGCCGTTCGACTCCGACGCCACCTGATCCGCCGGAGTCCGGGGGAGGCGGATCCGGGTGGCTATTCTCCATAGGTCCTGTGCGACCTATGGATCGAGGAGGCGGCCGGCCAGATGGAGAGCACGAGTCGGGCGGAGGCGGTGCCCGCGGCACGGTGGGCGGCGGCCGACGGCTATCTGAGCGCGACCTTCCCCTGGTACGGGCTGGACGAGGCGTTCACCGGACCGCGTCGGCTGATGCAGGTCGGCATGGCGGCGGACGGTACGGTCCAGCACGGTTCCACGGGTCACGGCGACGAGCCGACGATACGGCCCGACGGCACCCAGGAGCGTGAGCGTTTCGTGGTCGTCGTGACCGTCGCTGCCAGCCCGGAACAGCGCAGCGGTGACGGTACGGGCACGCTGGAGGCCACCACGGTCTCGTCCGCCGCCTGGCTGGCCGCTACGGGGCTGCTCTCCAGTACCTGGCCCGAGGGGCTCGACCACGCCCTGCGCAGCGAGTGGCTGGACCAGCAGACCGAGGCCGCATGGGAACTGGCCGATGATCTGGACGGACCGGACTGGTCGACCCTGTCGCTGCCGGTCGACGGCGTGCCGACCACGTTCCACTACCTCGAGTCCGAGTTCGGCTGGGTGCTGGCCGGGTCGACGCGGGCGGGGGTGCACATCGGGGCGTACGGGCGCGGCCTGAGCGCGTACGGGCTGGGCTTCTCGGTGATCCAGGACATCACCGCGTACGGGTGACGGACGCGCGTACGGGAAAGGGCGGCCCCTGGTGGCGGTTTCCAGGGGCCGCCCTTTCGCCGAGTGGTCGTCAGAACTTGTTGCGCGGGGTGATGCCCAGCGACATGCCCGACAGGCCGCGCTGACGGTTGCCCAGCTTGCCGGCGATGGCACGCAGGGCGGAGCCGGCGGGGGAGTCGGGGTCGGTGATGACGACGGGCTTGCCCTCGTCGCCGCCCTCCCGCAGCCGTACGTCGATCGGGATGGAGCCGAGCACCGGCACCTCGGCGCCCGTGGTCCTGGTCAGCCCGTCCGCGACACGCTGTCCGCCGCCCGTGCCGAAGACGTCGACCATTTCGTCGCAGTGCGGGCACGGCATGCCGGACATGTTCTCGACGACGCCGACGATCTTCTGGTGAGTCTGGACGGCGATGGAGCCGGCCCGCTCGGCGACCTCGGCGGCGGCCTGCTGCGGGGTGGTGACGACCAGGATCTCGGCGTTCGGCACCAGCTGGGCGACGGAGATCGCGATGTCGCCGGTGCCCGGTGGCAGGTCGAGGAGGAGCACGTCCAGGTCGCCCCAGTACACGTCGGCGAGGAACTGCTGGAGCGCGCGGTGCAGCATCGGGCCGCGCCACACCACGGGCGCGTTGCCCGGGGTGAACATGCCGATCGAGATGACCTTCACGCCGTTCGCCTGGGGCGGCATGATCATGTTCTCGACCTGGGTGGGCCTGCCGTCGACGCCCAGCATGCGGGGCACGCTGTGGCCGTAGATGTCCGCGTCGACGACGCCGACCTTCAGACCGTCCCGGGCCATCGCGGCCGCGAGGTTGACCGTGACGGAGGACTTGCCGACTCCGCCCTTGCCGGAGGCAACGGCGTACACCCTGGTCAGCGAGCCGGGCCTGGCGAACGGCACCTCGCGCTCGGCCTGGCCACCGCGCAGCGAGGCCGCGAGCTCGCGGCGCTGCTCGTCGCTCATGACGTCCAGGGAGACCTCGACGCGGGTGACGCCCTCGACCCGCTCGACTGCCTCGCTGACGCGCTTGGTGATGGTCTCGCGCATGGGGCAGCCGGAGACCGTGAGGTAGACAACGACGGAGACCGCACCGTCCGAGCCGATCTCGACCGATTTGACCATGCCGAGGTCGGTGATCGGCCGGTTGATCTCGGGGTCGTTCACCGTCGCCAGCGCTTCGCGCACCGCGTCTTCGCCGGGGGCAGCGCTCGTTCCCGATTCGTTCTGGTTCAGCCCGGATGGGGGCACCTCCCAGGCCGAAGGCTCTGGGGGAGTGTCGGTAGCCATGACCCGATGGTACGGCGCGTAAGGGGCCCCCCGGAAAGCCGTCTCAGCGGTCGCCTTCGTCACTCCCGTGACCGCCCTCGGAACTCCCGTGACCGCCCTCGGACGGGAATACGGGCCGGCGCTCGTCCAGCTCCCTGATCAGATCCTCGATCTCGGAGCGGATCCAGTCGCGGGTGGCGACCTCGCCGAGTCCCATGCGCAGCGCCGCGACCTCCCGGGTGAGGTATTCGGTGTCGGCGATGGAGCGCTCGTTCTGTTTGCGGTCCTGCTCGAGATTGACCCGGTCCCGGTCGTCCTGGCGGTTCTGCGCGAGAAGGATCAGCGGGGCGGCGTACGAGGCCTGGAGCGACAGGGCCAGCGTCAGAAAGATGAACGGGAACTGGTCGAAGCGCAGCCGGTGCGGCAGGACGGTGTTCCAGAGGATCCAGATGATGATCGTCAGGGTCATCCAGACGATGAACCGTCCCGTGCCGAGGAAACGCGCGATCCGCTCCGAGAGCTTGCCGAACGCCTCCGGGTCCCATTCGGGCACCCATTTGCGGCGCGGCGCCCTCGGCACATCCAGCCGGACCCGCGCCGAGGGGCGCTCCTGGACGCGCTCGGTCCGCTCAGTGGGCATGCGCGGCCCCTTCCATCCCGGGGAAGTCCGCCTCGCGCCAGTCCTCGGGCAGGAGGTGGTCGAGCACGTCGTCCACGGTCACGGCGCCGAGCAAGGAGCCGCTCTCGTCCACGATCGGGACGGCGACCAGGTTGTACGCGGCGAGATAGCTGGTCATGGCGGGTAGCGAGGCGTCCGGCGCCAACGGCGGCAGATCGTTGTCGACGACCGAGCTGACCAGCGTGAACGGCGGCTCGCGCAGCAGCCGCTGGAAGTGTGCCGTGCCCAGGTACTTGCCGGTGGGCGTCTCGTCGGGAGGCCGGCACACATACACCTGCGCCGCCAGCGCGGGGGACAGCTCGTGCTGCCGTACACGGGCCAGCGCGTCCGCGACCGTCGCGTCGGGCCGCATCACGATCGGCTCGGTCGTCATCAGACCGCCCGCGGTGCGTTCCTCGTACGACATCAGCCGACGCACGTCGGCCGCCTCGTCCGGCCTCATCAGCGTCAGCAGCCGTTCCTTGTCCTCCTCCGGCAGCTCCGAGAGCAGGTCGGCGGCGTCGTCCGGGTCCATCGCCTCCAGGACGTCCGCGGCCCGCTCGTCCTTCAGCTTGCCGAGGATCTCCACCTGGTCGTCCTCCGGCAGCTCCTCCAGGACGTCCGCGAGCCGGTCGTCGTGGAGGGCGGCGGCCACCTCGGCGCGCCGCTTGGGGGAGAGGTTGTGCAGGACATGGGCGAGGTCGGCCGCGCGCAGCTGTTCGAAGGTGGCCAGCAGGCTCTCCGCTCCCTGCCCCTCCTCCTGCAGCGAGAAGCCGGTGACGGCGGACCACTCGACGGTCAGTGTCTCGCCCCTGCGTCCCAGCACTCCGCCCTTTCCCCGGCGTACGAAGACCTTGTCGATCTCCCAGTCGCGGCGGGACTGCAACTGGTGGATCGCGACATCCAGGACGGTGACCTCGTCGCCGGTCTCCACCAGCTTCACCCGGCGGTCCAGCAGCTCGCCGAGGACCAGGCGTTCGGTGGGGCGCTGCTCGAAGCGGCGCATGTTGACCACGCCCGTGGTGATGACCTGGCCGGACGAGACGCCGGTCACGCGGGTCATCGGCAGGAAGATATGGCGTCGGCTGAGCACCTCGACGACCATGCCGAGCAGCCGCGGCGGGCGGCGGCCGACCCGGAGCATGGCGACGAGATCGCGGACCCGGCCCACCTGGTCGCCGTTGGGGTCGAAGACGGCGACTCCGGCGAGGTGCGAGACGAAGATACGGGGGGCGCCTGCCGGCATGGTGAGCGCCTCCTTTGCCGGAAAAGCCCTGTTTGTGAGCTTCAGGCTAGCCCGTACCGGTCCGGTACGCCCGAGTGAGGCGTCCGTCCGGCTCTCTGCCGAGTGGCGTAGACGGCTCGGTTACGCTGCGGTCTGCCGACACCGACGTCCGTACGAGAGGCAGTGCGCAGGTGACCCCTTTCCCCCGGGCCCGTTCCCGACGTCGTCGCCGGGCCGTTTCCGCCGTCGCCCTCTGTGCGGGGCTGGCCGTGGCGCTCACGGGATGCGGGGAGAAGGCCGACCCGGACAAGGGGACGAACGGCGTGGGCAAGCTGTCGGCCGAGGCGATCGAGGCCAAGGCGCGCAAGGCGGCCGAGGGCGCGGACGCGGTCCGGCTGTCCGGGACGCTGGTCAGCAAGGGCGCTTCGTACACGATCGACATGCGGCTGAAGGACGACGGCGGAAGCGGCTCCGTCACGTCCAAGGACAGCACCTTCGAGCTGCTGCGCATCGGCGACGAGCTGTACATGAAGGCCGACGCGGGCTTCTGGATCCATGAGAACGACGAGGACAGCGAGTCCGCCGCCGGCAAGCTCGACGACAAGTACGTGAAGGTGCCGTCCGGCGACCCCGTGTACCAGCAGCTGCGCGGCTTCACCGACAAGGACGTCCTGCTGGACGGGATACTCGGACTGCACGGCAAGCTGTCCAAGGGAGACCGGGCGAAGGTGGCCGGGTTCCGTACGATCAGGATCACGGGCGGCGAGAAGGCGCAGGGCGGGGCGCTGGACGTCTCGCTCGACGGTGTGCCCTACCCGCTGCGCTTCCGGCGCGCGGGCGGAGCGGGCGAGCTCCAGCTCACCGACTGGGACACGGACTTCCCGCTGACGGCCCCGTCCAAGGCCGCCACGGTCGACTACGGCGGTGAGCTCCCGAAGACCTGAGATGCGGCGATCTCCACGCCCTCCTGAGCCAGGGCCTTGGCCTCCGCCGGATCGGCGTGGGCCGGCGCCTCGGCGAGCAGCAGCCGCCATGGGCACCACCCCGTATTGCGCATCTGCCGGATTGCCGCATACGCACAGACGCACCCCCTCCGGGGCCGCCCGACGCGGTGCCCCGGAATGCAGCCCGTCCTGGGAGCACCCCTGGGAGCACCCCTGGGGGCACCCCTGGGGGCGCCCCCAGCGGTAGCTGGGGGAGGTAGCTGGGGGAGATCGAGGACGGACACTCCGGCTCAACCGGGTGGAGTAGGGATAAGAGCCGGCCCGTGCGGCGTTCGAGCCGGAGGTGCCCCAGGCGCGCCGCGCCCCCACATGGAGCGTCACCGCCTCGCGCGTCAGCCCTTCGCGCGGCGGCGCTTCAGCAGCAGCCGCGGCAGCGCCGCGGGAATCGGCCGGCGCGTGACCGCCGGCGACGGCACCGGCGCGGCCGCCAGCGACCCGGAGGGCATCTCGCCGACCTGTCCCCGCGGCTCGAGACGGAGCAGCCTGCACTCCTGAGCCCAACGCTCGGTCATCCGCTCGCCGTCCGGGGCGTTGAGCCGCTTGCCCTTGAGCTCACCGATGGCTTCCTGCCACTGGTCCGTGCGCGGTGTGATCATGGTGACGGAGGCCGTCCAGGCGACGATCCTGCCGCCCTTGTCCTTGCTGCGCACGGTCACCTCGGCGGTCCCGCCGTGGGTGAGCCCGATCAGCGACTGCTCCCCGGGACCGTCGCCGACGACGTACGCGGCGCCGTCGTGCCAGACGTGCCAGAGCGCCCGGGCCGGGCCGGTGGCGCCCCGCACCCAGATGAGGCCGGACTTCTTGGTGGCCTCCTCGACGAGGGCCTGCTCGAGCAACGTCAGCGTCATGCCCACACGATAGCCGTCGGCTCAGAGCCAGCCGTTCCGCTTCAACGTGCGGTGGATGGTGAGGCAGACCGCGACGATGCCGCAGAGCACCATCGGATAGCCGTACCTCCAGTGCAGCTCCGGCATGTGGTCGAAGTTCATGCCGTAGATCCCGCAGACCGCCGTCGGCACGGCGACGATCGCCGCCCAGGACGTGATCTTGCGCATGTCCTCGTTCTGCGCGACGGTCGCCTGCGCCATGTTCGCCTGGAGGATCGAGTTGAGCAGTTCGTCGAAGCCGACGACCTGCTCCTGCACCCGGGCGAGGTGGTCGGCGACGTCCCGGAAGTACTTCTGGATGTCCGGGTCGACCAGCCGCATCGGCCGCTCGCTGAGCAGCTGCATCGGCCGCAGCAGCGGCATCACGGCCCGCTTGAACTCCAGCACCTCACGCTTGAGCTGGTAGATCCGCCCGGCGTCGATACCGCGAGGGCTGCCCTTCGCGGGCGCGGAGAAGACCTCGATCTCGACCTCGTCGATGTCGTCCTGCACGGCGTCGGCGACCGCGAGATAGCCGTCGACGACCTGGTCGGCGATGGCGTGCAGAACGGCCGAAGGCCCTTTGGCGAGCAGCTCGGGGTCGTCCTGGAGACGCTTGCGCAGGGCTCGCAGGGAGCCCTGGCCGCCGTGCCGGACGGTGATGACGAAGTCGGGCCCGGTGAAGCACATGACCTCGCCGGTCTCGACGACCTCGCTCGTCGCGGTGAGTTCGGCGTGCTCGACGTAGTGGATGGTCTTGAAGACTGTGAACAGCGTGTCGTCGTAGCGCTCCAGCTTGGGCCGCTGGTGCGCGTGCACCGCGTCCTCCACGGCCAGCGGGTGCAGCCCGAACTCCGCGGCGATACCCGCGAATTCGGCCTCGGTCGGCTCGTGCAGCCCGATCCAGGCGAAGCCGCCGCCCTCATGGACCCGGCGCATGGCCTCACGCGGGGTGAGGGAGACGAGGTCCGGCATCCGCACGCCGTCGCGGTAGACGGCGCAGTCGACGACGGCGCTGCTCGCCGAGGGGTCGCGCGTGGTGTTGTAGTCGTTGTACGGCGTGTTGCTCTTGCGCAGCGACGGGCGCACGGCTGCACGCAGGTCACGGATCATCGACATGGCGTACTCCTTCGCGGAGGGGCCGTCGGTGCGGCGTGGCGCAGCCCGGAACACGGGCGTAGACACAGCTCAGAGCGCGGTGACGGCGTTCGCTACAGACACGGGTGAGGCAATGCGAGGTGCTCTTCCGTCGTGCGAGATGCCATGGGCCGTCAGTGGCCTTGGATCACTGGAAGCACAGGGAGCGCTGGTGATGCGCGGAAGAGCGGGTGGTACTGCACGATCGACTTCGATCCATCGCAGCCCCACCTCCTCCGGCCGGTCCCCCGTGGGGGATGTCCTGTCGCCGGAGCCGGAAGTGCCCCCCGGCTACTTCTGGGAGGTGTCCGATGGCGTACTGCCCCGACCAGTGGCCGAGCCTATCAGCCGACTGAAGGCCAAACCCTTACTTTGCCCGTTCGTTAAGCCTTCTATGCTCACTCCATGGGAGAAGTTCTTGCTCTGGTCGATGCCCGGTTGCGTACGGCACTGGGCGAGCCCGACGCGCGCGCCGCGGTGACCTTTCTCGGTGCGGACCGGATCGAGGTGCTGCGCTTCATCGACGGGGACGTCGTCCGGTACGCCACCCTCGGCATGTCCGGGCAGCCGATGAACGACCCGAAGGACCTGATGGCCGACCCGGTGCGCGGCCCGCGCGCCGAACTGGTGCTCTCGGTGCGGACCGGGCCGGCCGACACGGACAAGGTGCTGCGCCCGCTGGCCGTACTCGCCTCCTCGCCGCAGGTGGAGGGAGTGATCGTGGCCCCCGGAGCCTCCCTCGACCTCGGTGAACCGTTGTGGCCCGGTGCACCGTTCAGCTCCGTACTGGTCGCCGAGCCGGGCGGTCTGGTGGCGGACCTGGAGCTGGACGAACTCATGGACCCGGTGCGGTTCCTGCCGCTGCTGCCGATGACACCCAACGAGGCGGCCTGGAAGCGGGTGCACGGTGCCCAGGCGCTCCAGGAGCGCTGGCTGACGCACGGCACGGACCTGCGTGATCCGCTGCGCGGGTCCGTGACGCTGGACTGAAACTCGGGCTGGACCGGACTCGGGACCGAAACGTGCCGGTTGCCGGAACGCCGTCGACGTCCAGACGGGTGATCGTCCTTGACGTCGCGGCTGACGGGTAGGACCGTTGACCCCTATGAGGGGCGAACCCAGTTGCCCGAAGTGCGGAGGCCGGGTCAGGGCGCCCGGTCTCTTCGCGGACTCCTGGCAATGCGATGTGCACGGGACCGTGCATCCGCTGCAGCCCGTGGTCCCGCCCAGCGTCGAGGCCCTCGAAGTCGTGGTGCACCGTGCCAGGGTGCCGGTGTGGATGCCCTGGCCGCTGCCGATCGGCTGGCTGTTCACAGGTGTCGCGCAGGCAGGTGACGACCGCACCGGCGCCCGCGCCACCGCCGTGGCCTGCTCGGGCCCCGGTCCGCTCGGCGGCATGGGCGAACTGCTGCTGGTCGCCGAGGAACTGGGGGTCGGGCTCGGCGCGAGGTACGCCGGCATCGACGGACCGGACCCCGGTCCCTCCATGCGCGTGGACCGGCCGCCCGCGGTCAAGGTCTGCGCGGGCGGCCGGCCCACCCCGCTGTGGCATGTCGAGGGGTCCCCCGACGACCGCGCGGTTTTCGCCGGGGAAGCGCGCGGGCTGTGGCTGTGGGCGATCGTCTGGCCCGAGCAGTCGGGGCTGCTGATGTACGACGAACTGGTGCTGACCGACCTGAGGGACGCCGGGGCCGAGGTGGAACTGGTGCCGTGCGGGGCGCTCTCCCCGCGGATTCTGTCCTGACTCCCGTTGTGTTCTGACTCCTGCCGATCGGTGCCGATCCGAGCGCGTCTGTGCCGCGGTTATGCTGGGGTGTCCCATTTTTCGGCCGCTAGCCCTGGAGTGATGAGTCGTGCGCATCGACCTGCACACCCACTCCACGGCCTCCGACGGTACGGACACCCCGGCCGAGCTGGTCCTCAACGCCGCGGCCGCCGGACTGGACGTCATGGCGCTGACCGACCACGACACGGTCGGCGGCCACGCCGAGGCCATCGCCGCGCTGCCGGAGGGGCTCACCCTCGTCACCGGCGCGGAGCTGTCCTGCCGGCTCGACGGCGTCTCGCTGCACATGCTGGCGTACCTCTTCGACCCCGCCGAGCCCGAGTTGGCGCGCGAACGCGAGCTGGTACGCGACGACCGGGTGCCGCGCGCCCGGGGCATGGTCGCCAAGCTCCAGGAACTCGGCGTCCCGGTCACCTGGGAGCAGGTGGCCCGTATCGCGGGCGACGGCTCGGTCGGCCGTCCGCATGTCGCCTCCGCGCTCGTCGAACTGGGCGTCGTCGAGAGCGTCTCCGACGCCTTCACTCCGGACTGGCTCGCGGACGGCGGACGCGCGTACATCCAGAAGCACGAGCTTGACCCCTTCGAGGCGATCCGTCTCGTCAAGGCCGCGGGCGGAGTCACCGTCTTCGCGCACCCGCGTGCGGTCAAGCGCGGAGAGGTCGTCCCGGAGGACGCGATCGCCCGCCTCGCCGAGGCAGGCCTCGACGGCATCGAGGTCGACCACATGGACCACGACGCGGCCACGCGCGACCGGCTGCGCGGCACCGCCGCCGATCTCGGCCTGCTGGCCACCGGCTCCAGTGACTACCACGGCAGCCGCAAGACGTGTGTGCTCGGTGAATACACCACCGACCCCGAGATCTACGGCGAGATCACTCGCCGCGCGACCGGCGCGTTTCCCGTGCCCGGCACCGGGGGACACCCCCGCGCCTGACCGCCCACCGTTCGGTGGGCCTGGGGGCACCTCCCAGCACCAGCTGGGGGAATGTCCGTCCTCAATTTCCCCCAGCTACCTCTGAGGGTGCCCCCAGGGTGCCCCCAGGACGGGCTGCAGCGTGACGTTTCGCGTTTCGGTGAGCCCGGTGGCACCTCCCAGCGGCAGCCGGGGGAATGTCCGCCCTCACACCTGCCGTCCTTCAGACGCGGGACGGGCTTGACGCAGTCCGCTCCTCCCGCACAGCCCCTCACTTCGCAAGGCCCTCACGTGTTCGACCTCGCCCTCTTCGGGTCCCTCTTCCTCACCCTCTTTGTCATCATGGATCCCCCTGGGATCACCCCGATCTTCCTCGCCCTCACGACCGGGCGGCCTGCCAAGGTGCAGCGCCGGATGGCCGGGCAGGCGGTCGTGGTGGCCTTCAGCGTGATCGCCGTCTTCGGCCTTCTCGGCCAGCAGATCCTCGACTATCTGCACATATCCGTACCGGCCTTGATGATCGCCGGTGGTCTGCTGCTGCTTCTCATCGCACTCGATCTGCTGACCGGCAAGACCGACGAACCCAAGCAGACCAAGGACGTCAATGTCGCGCTCGTGCCGCTGGGCATGCCGCTGCTGGCCGGTCCCGGCGCGATCGTCTCCGTGATTCTCGCCGTGCAGAACGCGAACGGCGTCGCCGAGCAGGTCTCCGTCTGGGCCGCGATCGTCGCGATGCACCTCGTGCTGTGGCTGACCATGCGCTACTCGCTGCTGATCATCCGTGTCATCAAGGACGGTGGTGTGGTGCTGGTGACCAGGCTCGCCGGCATGATGCTGTCCGCGATCGCCGTTCAGCAGATCATCAACGGTGTCCTCCAGGTGATCGAGCACGCCTGAGTGCCGACGGAACGGACGACAGCGCCCCCGCACGGAGATCCGTGCGGGGGCGCTCACGTCTGCGGGCTATGAGGCCGAGGCGTCGGCCGGCCGGATGAGAATGCGCTGGCCGACTGCCGCGGCCTGCTGCACGATCCTGTTGACGGAGGCGGCGTCCACGACTGTGCGGTCCACGGCGGTGCCGTCGATGTCGTCGAGGCGCATGATCTCGAAGCGCAAGGGCCTCTCCCTTCGTCTGATCCTCCTGATGGAGAACTACGGTGCTCCCGTTTCCATAACTCCACAACTGATGACTCGGGGAAAACATTCCCTACGCTAAGGAAATTTTTCGAGTGCCTAACCACTCAATGGTGAGGGGCGGCAGGAGCGCTTGTGCCCGTTCGGTTACGCCACCGACAATGGGACCCGGTATGAACGAGGCGAACGACGCAAATATCATCTCCCGCCTGGAGCGCACCAACGAGCTGCTCCAGCGCATGCTCGCGAAGACCCCGACCATGCACGCGATCTTCGTCGATGCCGGGTACGTCTACGCCGCGGCAGGCCGTCTCGTTGCCGGGACCGAGGACCGCAGGGCCTTCGATCTCGACGCGGAAGGGCTGATCGAGGCGTTCATCGACAAGGCCCGCACGATCTTCGCGGACAGCAGGCTGTTGAGGGTCTACTGGTACGACGGCGCCAGGCGTCGTATCCATACGCCCGAACAGCAGTCCATCGCCGAACTTCCGGACGTCAAGGTCAGGCTCGGCAACCTCAACGCGAACAACCAGCAGAAGGGCGTCGACTCCCTGATCCGCACGGATTTGGAGTCGCTCGCCCGGCACCGCGTCATCAGCGACGCCGCGCTCATCGGCGGCGACGAGGATCTCGTCCCGGCCGTCGAAGCCGCCCAGGGCTACGGTGCCCGGGTCCATCTGTGGGGCATAGAGGCGCTCGAAGGGCGGAACCAGGCCGAGCCGTTGCTCTGGGAGGCCGACAGTCAGCGCACGTTCGACCTCGAATTCTGCAAGCCGTACGTCACCCGACGGATCCCCGCCGTGCTGGAGGCCGACGGCGCGCCTCCGCCGTCCCGCGACGACGTGCACTTCGTCGGCGCGCAGATCGCCGCGACCTGGCTCGCCGAACGGGGCCGTGAAACCCTCGCCAAGCTGCTGCCCGGCCATCCCTATCTGCCGGGCGGGGTCGACCAGGATCTGCTGGTGGAGGCCGAACGGCTGCTCCATCACTCCCTGCGCGGCCACCCCGACCTGCGGAAATCGCTGCGGGACGGCTTCTGGGAGCACGTCCGGGCGTTGTGCTAGCCGTCCAGGGCGCCCTTGGCCCAGAACTCCACCAGTGCCGCGGTCAGCACCTCCGGGTGCGACACATTCGGCGAGTGCTCGGCGCCCTCGATCACCGTGTGGTGCGCGCCGGTCCCCAGGGCCATGGCACTCAGCTCCGCCGACGGCCAGACCGTCTCCAGGTCGCCGTACGCGATGTGCAGCGGCACGGGCAGCGCCGCGACCGCGGCCGTACGGTCCGGCTCACGGCGCAGACAGCGGCCCGTCGCACGTAGCTGCATGCTCTCCGTGCCCAGCCAGCGGCGCTCCAGGAACTCCAGGACGTCCGCCGGGTCGTTGCTCTCCGCGGCGGCGTCGCCCCTGCTGTCCAGCCACCTCATGGCCGCCCACACCCACTCCTTGCGCATCACCGGCAGCGCGGCGCGCAGCGCGAGCAGCCGCGCCCGCTGCGGAGCCGCGACCCGGCCGGGGCCCGAGGAGAGGAGGGTGAGTGTGCGGAAAGGGGACGGGTCGAGCCGTACGGCGGCGCGGGCCACCAGCCCGCCGAACGAATGCCCCAGCAGATGCACCGGCCCGTCGCCCAGTGCCGCCGCCTGCGCCAGCACGTCCTGCGCCAGCTCGCGCTGTGTGTACCCGGCACGGTGCCGTGGCCCGGGACTCTCGTACTGGCCGCGGCCGTCGACGGCGACGGCCCGGTAACCGGCCACGGCGAGCGGTTCCAGGAGCGCGAGGAAGTCCTCCTTGCTCCCGGTGTACCCCGGCACCAGCAGCACGGTCCCCAGCGCGGCGTCCTGCGGGCGCGCATCCAGCGCGGCGAACTCCTGCCGTGCGGTGCGCAGCCGGTACGCGCGTGTACCGGGCGGCAGCGCGAGGGCCCTGGGCTTGCTCATGCCACGAGCGTAACGGTCGCGCGGTTCGGCGTGCGGCCCGGCGCTGCCGCGCATCGTCCGGCAGGCCGGGGCATCCGACGCGTGTACGTACGCCGATGGCCCGGCTCCCTGGAGCGGGAGCCGGGCCATCGGGCCGTCAGCGGCGACCGGTCACGCGGTCTCGGGCACTGCTTCGGTGACCTTCTTGGCGCGGGTCCGGCGCGGCTTGGGCGCTGCCTCGGCCGTGTCCGCAGGGGCCTCCGCGACCTTCTTGGCCCGTGTGCGGCGCGGCTTGGCCTCGGTGACCTCGGCGACCTCGGCGGTGGCGACGGCGGTCTCGGCCGGCTTGGCCGTGGCGGCCTTGCGGGTGCGGCGGGGCTTGGCCTCGGTGGCCTCGGCGGTGGCGACGGCGGTCTCGGCCGCGGTTTCCGTGACCTTCTTGGCCCGTGTGCGGCGCGGCTTGGCCTCGGCCTCGGTGGCCTCGGTGGCTTCCGTGGTCTCGGCCGGCTTGGCCGTGGTGGCCTTGCGGGTGCGGCGGGGCTTGGCCTCGGTGGCCTCGGCGGTGTCCTCCGCTGCCTCCGCGACCTTCTTGGCCCGTGTGCGGCGCGGCTTGGCCTCGGCGACCTCGGCGACCTCAGCGGTGGCGACGGCGGTGTCGACCGCTGCCTCCGCGACCTTCTTGGCCCGTGTGCGGCGCGGCTTGGCCTCGGCGACCTCGGCGACCTCAGCGGTGGCGACGGCGGTGTCGACCGCTGCCTCCGCGACCTTCTCGGCCCGCGTGCGGCGCGGCTTGGCCTCGGCGACCGGAGCGGCCTCCGCGGCCCGAGCAGCCTCGGCCAGCCTGGCCGCGGCGGACTCCGGGGTCTGGAAGTCCGGCTCGGCGACCGCGGGCCTGGGCCTGACGACCCGCGCGCGGCGCGGCCTGACCGGCGCCTCGGCGGTGGCCGGGGCCTCCGCGGGAGCCTCGACCGGCGTCACCTTGCGGGTGCGGCGGCGCGGCTCGGCCTCGGCCTCCGCCGGGACCACCACGACGGCGGGCTCCGGCCGGACGGGGGCTTCGGCGACCGCGACCGCTGCGTCGGCCGGCCTGGCCGCTGCACGGCTGCGGCGGCGACGCGGCTTGGCCTCGACGGCCTCCGCCGTGTCGACGGCAGCCTCGGCCGGGGCCGCGGCGCTCTCGACCGGGGTCACCGCGGCGGCCGGCGCCTCGGACGACGCGCCCGCGCGGGTGCGGCGGCGACGGCGCAGGACACGCGGGCCGCTCTGCTCCGGGGACTCCTCCGCGGCCGGGGCGGCCGCCGGGGCGGCACCTTCGGCGAGCGGCGCACCACCGCGCGTACGACGGCGCTCGCGCGGGGTACGGGTGCGGGCGGGGCGCTCCTCCGTGCGCGTACGGGCACCTCGGCCACCGCGGCCGCCGGTCTCGCCGAGGTCCTCGATCTCCTCGGCGTCCAGGCCGGCCCGGGTGCGCTCGGTGCGGGGCAGGATGCCCTTCGTGCCGGCCGGGATGTTCAGCTCCTCGAACAGGTGCGGGGAGCTGGAGTACGTCTCGACCGGGTCGTTGAAGTCCAGCTCCAGCGCCTTGTTGATCAGCTGCCAGCGCGGGATGTCGTCCCAGTCGACGAGCGTGATGGCGGTGCCGGAGTTGCCCGCGCGGCCGGTCCGGCCGATGCGGTGCAGATAGGTCTTCTCGTCCTCGGGCGACTGGTAGTTGATGACGTGGGTCACACCCTCGACGTCGATGCCGCGGGCGGCGACGTCGGTGCAGACGAGCACGTCCACCTTGCCGTTGCGGAAGGCGCGCAGCGCCTGCTCGCGCGCGCCCTGGCCGAGGTCGCCGTGCACCGCGCCGGAGGCGAAGCCACGGCGCTGCAGCTGCTCGGCGATGTCGGCGGCGGTCCGCTTCGTACGGCAGAAGATCATCGCGAGGCCGCGGCCCTCCGCCTGCAGGATGCGGGCGACCATCTCCGGCTTGTCCATGGAGTGGGCGCGGTAGACGTGCTGCGCGATGTTGGCGTGGGTCGCGCCCTCGTCGTCCGGCGAGGTGGCGCGGATGTGCGTGGGCCGCGACATGTAGCGCCGGGCGAGGCCGATGACCGCGCCGGGCATGGTCGCCGAGAACAGCATGGTCTGCCGCTTCGCCGGCAGCAGCTCCATGATCTTCTCGACGTCGGGCAGGAAGCCCAGGTCGAGCATCTCGTCGGCCTCGTCGAGGACGAGCGCCTTGACATGCGACAGGTCGAGCTTCTTCTGGCCGGCCAGGTCGAGCAGCCGCCCGGGCGTGCCGACGACGACGTCGACGCCCTTCTGCAGGGCCTCGACCTGCGGCTCGTACGCACGGCCGCCGTAGATCGCGAGGACGCGGACGTTACGGACCTTGCCGGCGGTCAGCAGGTCGTTCGTGACCTGGGTGCACAGCTCGCGCGTGGGGACGACGACCAGGGCCTGCGGGGTGTCGGTCAGCTGCTCGGGCCGGGCCCGGCCCGCCTCGACGTCCGCGGGGACGGTGACGCGCTCCAGCAGCGGAAGACCGAAGCCGAGGGTCTTGCCCGTGCCGGTCTTCGCCTGACCGATGACATCGGTGCCGGAGAGCGCGACGGGAAGGGTCATCTCCTGGATGGGGAAGGGGTTGATGATGCCGACGGCTTCCAGGGCCTCGGCGGTCTCGGGAAGGATCCCGAGGTCTCGGAACGTAGTCAGAGCACTGCCTCTTCTGTGATCGCGGTGCGAGGCGAACGCTGGGGTCTCACCACGCCGGACTGCATCCGGCCGCGGAGGGGCGGGCGGGGTGGCGCGGGACCACTGCCGTCGCTCGAGCGCTCGTACCGCTGAGGGCCCCTCATCTGCGGTACGAGCTGTCTCGTGCCGCGTGGAGGGCGGTCGGGTCGGAGCCGATCGGGCCACCGACCGGGCATCCTCATTCAGGTGCCCGTCGAATACTCGGCGGGCAGCCGTACCACCATACCGTGGAATCGCGCATGTGTGTGTGGCGCATTTCGCAAGGAGCCTGTGAGGGAAGTGGCTGGCCAGAGCCTTCCCCGGGGCGGCGGGCGGGCTATTGTGCGCTTCATGGAGACGCCTGACAACGCCACTGCTGCCGAATCTCTCACCGGAATCGCCGCCCAGGACTGGGCCACGGCTTCCGCCGAACCCCAGTACCGCGCGGCAGTCGTGGACCTGCTCGGTGCGCTCGCCTACGGCGAGCTGGCGGCCTTCGAGCGGCTCGCCGAGGACGCGAAGCTGGCGCCGACGCTGGCCGACAAGGCGGAGCTGGCCGCGATGGCCTCGGCGGAGTTCCACCACTTCGAGCGGCTGCGGGACCGGCTCGCGGCGATCGACGTCGAGCCGACCGAGGCGATGCAGCCGTTCGCGGCCGCGCTGGACGGGTTCCACCGGCAGACCGCGCCGTCCGACTGGCTGGAGGGCCTGGTCAAGGCGTATGTCGGCGACTCGATCGCCAGCGACTTCTACCGTGAGGTCGCCGTCCGCCTGGACGCGGACACCCAGGCCCTGGTGCTGGCGGTGCTCGACGACACGGGGCACGGCAACTTCGCCGTGGAGAAGGTGCGCGCGGCGATCGAGGAGGACCCGCGGGTCGGGGGCCGGCTCGCGCTGTGGGCGCGGCGCCTGATGGGCGAGGCGCTGTCGCAGGCGCAGCGGGTGGTCGCGGAGCGCGACGCGCTCTCCACGATGCTGGTGGGCGGCGTGGCGGACGGGTTCGACCTGGCGGAGGTCGGGCGGATGTTCTCGAGGATCACGGAGGCGCACACCAAGCGCATGGCCGCGCTGGGGCTGGCCGCGTAGGCCCGGCTACGCGCGGGCTGGTTGCCGCGCTCCGTTGTGGCGGCCGGTGTGGGGCGTCGCCACCGGGGCCCGTCCGGCGTTCGAGGACGGACACACCGGTAGCCCGGACGGAGAGCGTTGCCGCGCACGGGGCTGGGGCACCCCGGTGCGCGGAGCCCCAGTGCTACGCCGGTGATCGGCGGAGGCGGCCCGTGGGGCGGATCAGGAGGGAGAGCGACACCAACCCGATCAGCACCGCGCCCACCGGCGTGGCCACTCCATGGCCCGGGCCCAGCGCCGAGTGCATGAGGAACGCGCCGAAGAGCGCGCCGAGTGTGCCGGTGGCGAGGACCGCGCGGCGCGCCGGGAGCCGGTGGGGCAGCCGTGTCGTCGCAGTCCAGGCGAGGGCGAGACCGAGCAGTGCGGAACCGAGCGCTTCCAAGATCACCGAGTCTCACCTCACGGTCGGTTCTGCCAGGCCGGACACGTTGTAGCCGTCCTACCCGAAGCGCGCGGAACGCAACCCTCCCCCGTCGGGGGACACGCGAACGGCCCGGCGGTCAGGTGACCGCCGGGCCGTTCGCGTTCGCTCGTGTCACACCGTGCCGAAGCCCACCCGGCGGGCCGCCGACTCGCCGATCTCCACGTACGCGATGCGGTCGGCCGGAACCAGGATCCTGCGGCCCTTGTCATCCGTGAGGCTGAGCAGCTGAGTCTTGCCGCCCAGCGCGTCGGCCACGGCGCGCTCGACATCCTCGGCGGACTGCCCGCTCTCCAGAACGATCTCCCGGGGCGCGTGCTGCACGCCGATCTTGACCTCCACGGCTATGTCCCTCCGAACGGTCCGTGCGATGCGCGATCTTCGCGCCGTACGCAACACACATTAGCCCGGAAGGGGCTCAGTGCTGTTCGGCGCCGTGCAGCGGGAAACCGGCGATCCCGCGCCAGGCCAGCGAGGTCAGCAGCTGAACCGCCTTGTCGCGCGGGATGCCGGACCCGCTGGAGAGCCAGTAGCGGGCGACCACCTGGGAGACCCCGCCGAGGCCCACGGCCAGCAGCATGGACTCGTCCTGGGACAGCCCGGTGTCCTCGGCGATGACGTCGGAGATCGCCTCGGCGCACTGGAGCGAGACCCGCTCGACGCGCTCGCGCACCGCCGGCTCGTTCGTCAGGTCGGACTCGAAGACCAGCCGGAACGCGCCGCCCTCGTCCTGGACGTACGCGAAGTACGCGTCCATCGTCGCGGCGACCCGCAGCTTGTTGTCGGTCGTCGAGGCGAGCGCCGTACGCACCGCCTGGAGCAGGGCCTCGCAGTGCTGGTCGAGCAGCGCCAGGTAGAGCTCGAGTTTGCCCGGAAAGTGCTGGTAGAGAACCGGCTTGCTGACGCCGGCGCGTTCCGCGATGTCGTCCATCGCCGCGGAGTGGTATCCCTGTGCGACAAAGACTTCCTGAGCTGCGCCCAGCAGTTGGTTGCGACGGGCTCGGCGTGGCAGGCGCGTGCCCCGCGGGCGTGCCGCCTCTGTCTGCTCGATGGCTGTCACGCCGCCTCCCTGGTTGATCCGTTTGCGCTGTGCGCCGCGCCCGACATCGTACGTTTGGGTAACCGTGTCATGCGCCGTGCGGACGCAGAATTTCACGGACCGGACGTCGGCGGTAGCTGGAAATTAAACGGTAAACCGACAAAGTGGGCAGGTCAGCGGTAGTCGTCCTCGTCGAGGGCGACCACACGGATCTGCTCGACGGCGTCGGCTGGGTTCGCGGTGGCCGGATCGACGGTGGTCAGAGGCTCGTCCTGTTCCGGACGGAGTTCGGTGTGCTGCTCCGCCGCGTCGGCCTCGGGGATCTCCTCTTCGAGTCCGGCCCGATCCTCCTCGTCGAAGGTCTCCGGGTCGGTGGGGTCCACTGACATGTTGTGCCTCTTTCCCGGGTGAGAGCCCCTCTACGTACGAGCGTAGGCAGAGACACCTTCCCACCGCCATGTGGTGTGTGACCGCGAACACACGGGCAGCTGTGTGATCACCTCGTAACATTGCCCGCATGTCTTCGACCGAGCTGCCGGAATCCCTGGCCACGGCCGCCATGGCTCCGCCGACGGGCGCCGAAAGGGTTGGTGAGGGGGAGGAAATGCGCACCGTCGTGCTCCCCGGGCTGACGCTGAACATGCGCTTCCGGCGTGCCGAGAGCGACGGACTGCCACCCGCGCTCTTCGTGCACGGGCTGGGCGGCTCCTCGATGAACTGGTCGGACCTGATGTCGCGGCTCGAGGACATCGTGCACGGCGAGGCGGTCGATCTGCCCGGCTTCGGCGACTCCCCGCCGCCGGACGACGGAGACTACTCGGTCACGGGCCACGCGCGGGCCGTCATCCGGCTGCTCGACGCGAGCGGCCGTAGCCCGGCGCACCTCTTCGGCAACTCGCTCGGGGGGGCCGTCGCCACCCGCGTCGCGGCTGTGCGCCCCGATCTGGTGCGCACGCTCACGCTCGTCTCGCCGGCCTTGCCGGAGCTGCGGCCGCAGCGCGGGGCCTGGCCGACCGCGGCGCTGGCGCTGCCAGGAGTCGCGTCGTTCTTCTCCAAGGTCACCGGGGACTGGACGCCCGAGCAGCATGTGCGTGGTGTGCTGGCGCTGTGTTACGGCGATCCGGGGCGGGTCACCGAGGCAGGATTCCGCGATGCCGTCCGGGAGATGGAACGGCGGCTGAAGCTGCCGTACTTCTGGGACGCGATGGTACGTTCGTCGCGGGGCCTCGTGAACGCGTACACGCTGGGCGGTCAGCACGGTCTGTGGCGGCAGGCGGAGCGGGTGCTCGCGCCGACGCTGCTGGTGTACGGGGGACGGGATCAACTGGTCTCGTACCGGATGGCGCGCAAGGCCGCGGCGGCGTTCAGGGATTCGCGGCTGCTGACGCTGCCCGACTCCGGGCACGTGTCGATGATGGAGTACCCGGAGGTCGTCGCCCAGGCGTTCCGGGAGTTCCTCGACGAGCGCGACGGGAGCTGATCGGCGCGTGGGACGCCACAGCCGCCCGAAGGGCCCCGGTAGCAAACTCAGCGCCGCCGTACCCGATCAGAACACCGGCAAGGGCCGGCGCCGCAGAGCGGACGGCGCGGACACCGGCGCCGTGCCGCGGGTCCAGCACCAGCGCCAGGAACACGTCCCGCCGGTGCGCGGCGGTCACCCCGAGCAGCGCGAACCGGATGACGCTGCCGGGGCGCAGCCCCGTCGGGCTGGGGTGGTGGACGGGCGACGGGCGGGAGTCTGGGGCGAGCCGGCGCGGTACGGCGACTGGCACGGCATCCCGCGCGGTGCACGGCCGCAGCCGTACCCGGAGCCGCCCACCGAGGTGCGGATACCGTCACCGCGGCGCGAGTACCTGGAAGCCTTCGAGGAGCCGGGTGCACCGGCACCTTCCGAAGCCGGTGCCCTCGCACCCTCCGATGCCGCCGCCCCGGGTGCCGGCGAAAACCGGCCGCCTGCCGGGAAGGGGTCCGCGGGGCGTACCCTCGCCGGGGTCACGGCTGCCGTGGTCACCACCGTCCTCGCCGTCGTCGTGGTCGGCCAGGTCACCGACGCCGACCGGAGCGACCTCGCCGGCAAGGCCGCGGAAGGGGTGGACCGGCAGATCGGGAACGCTTCCACGTCCCGGTCCGACGGCCGGCCCACGCCGCTGTCGGGTGAGACCGCGATCGTCCCGCTCACCTTCGAGCAGCGGATGGCCCGCCCGTACCCGATCGACCCGAAGCTGCGCGGCTCCGGCGACTTCGAGGTGGTGCCCGGCACCGACAAGGCACCGGGCAAGGGCCGCGAGTACTACCGCTACCGCGTCGACATCGAGAAGGGGCTCGGCCTCGACGGCGCGCTGTTCGCCCAGGCGGTGCAGCGCACCCTGAACGACGACCGCAGTTGGGCGCACCACGGGGCCATGACCTTCGAGCGGATCTCCTCGGGCAAGCCGGACTTCGTCATCACCCTGGCGAGCCCCGGCACCACCGGGACCTGGTGTGCCAAGTCGGGGCTGGACACCACCGTGGACAACGTGTCCTGCGACTCCGCGTCGACCGAGCGCGTCATGATCAACGCCTATCGCTGGGCCCAGGGATCCGCGACCTACGGCTCCGCGCGGATGTTCGCGTACCGGGAAATGCTGATCAACCATGAGGTCGGGCACCGGCTCGGGCACGACCACGAGAGCTGCCGCACGCCCGGAGCCCTGGCCCCGGTGATGCAGCAGCAGACCAAGTCTCTGGAGATCGACGGGATCAAGTGCCGCCCCAACCCCTGGGTGTATCCCAAGGGTTGAGACGGTGTCTCAAATGCGCGTTGACATCCGGTAGGAATCCGATCTGCTTTCGCGGCATGCCGTACCGTCACACCGCCTTCGAACGCGCCGCCATTGAGCTGGCGCTGATCGGTGTGGCCGGGCACTGCGTCGCCGACATTCACTGTCGCTGACATCTGCCCGTAGCGCGTCGGCACATTCCCGCATTCCTTCTGACTGCTGTGCCTTTTCCGCCGCGCCCGGGCGTATGCGTCCGCAGGCGCGGCATGTCCTTTTTCCCTCTCGCAGCGCCTCTACGGCAAGGACGTCAAGACCGTCGTGATCAGCGACTGGACCGGCGTCGCGACGCTCCCTCCAGCTACCTCCCCCCAGCGGCAGCTGGGGGGAGGTAGCTGGAGGAGCCGCGAGCTTCCCGGCAAACCATTCCGGCCACAGCACTAGCGCGGCCGAACGTCACCGGTCCGTGAAAGTTACGACTGTTCACCCCTTCCGGTGGCGCGACGGACAACCGTCCGTCGCGCCACCGGTATATCCGCTTACCTTCTCCTCGCCGTCAGTCGCCGTGCCAACGGTGGCCGCCCACAAGGGAGATCGGGGGTGCGTATCGTGCGGATCGGACTGCTCACGGACGGTCGGTCCGGGCTCTGGTGCGACCGGCTCGTACGCGGGATCGCACAGCACGAGTTCGAGATCTACGCGCCCGGCCGGCCGGCGCCCTCCCGGGTGCGGCGGCGTCGCCCCGGGCGCGGTGAGCGCCGGGCCTTCACCGGGCACCTGTCGGAGCTGGCCGGCGCCCTCTGCGGCGAGGGCGGGGACTTCGCCGCCGGGCTGTACGGGCTCGCCGCCCTCGCCCGGGACCGCGGCCTCGGGCTGAGCACCGCGCTCCGCTCCGAGCTCGCCGTGCGCACACTGGAGGCCGCCTGCCGCACTCCCGGCGCACGCCGCGTCGCGCACGCCGCGCGCGTACCCGACCACCTGGTCCTCGCCGCGCTCCTGGAGCGCGCCCTGCGCCCGTTGTCGTACGGCTGGTACACGGAGGACGGCCTGGGTGCCGTGGACCTGTGCCATGCCGCTTCCGGCGGTACGACCGCGCTGCCGGGTCTGCTGGCCAAACACTTCTGCGGAGTGCCGCTGCTGGCCACCGAGTACGGCGTGCAGCTGCGCGCGCACTACCTCGCGGCGAGCAGTGCACCGCTGAGCGCGCCGGTACGCGCCCTGTACGCGGCCTTCCAGCGTCTGCTTGCCGCCGAGGTGTACCGGCAGGCCGCCCTGATCACCCCCGGCAACGCCCATGCCCGCCGCTGGCAGGAGCACTGCGGGGCCGACCCGGCCAAGCTGCGCACGGTCTACCCCGGCATGGAGGCCGATCGCTTCACCGGCGAGAGCGGTGGCGGCGACCCCAGCACGCTGGTCTGGGCGGGGCGCATCGAGCCGGCCAAGGACCTGGTCTCCCTGCTGCACGCCTTCGTCGCGGTGCGCGACGAGGAGCCGGAGGCCCGGCTGCGGATCGTCGTCGCGCCGGTGCGCGACCCTGAGGGTGCCGCGTATCTCGCCCACTGCGAGGCGCTGGCCGGGCGGCTCTTCCCGTGCGGCGCCGCCGTCTCCTTCGAGGAGGCGCCGGACCCGGCCGACGCCTACGCGTCTGGCTGCGTCGTCGTCCTGTCGAGCGTGGTGGAGGGCTTTCCGGTCGGCCTGGTCGAGTCCATGCTCTGCGGCCGGGCGACGGTCTCCACGGATGTCGGCGCGGTCGTCGAGGTCGTCGGCGGCACCGGCCTCGTGGTCCCGCCGCGCGATCCGCGCGCCCTCGCCGACGCCTGTCTGGCGCTGCTGCACGACCCGGAACGCCGGGAGCGGCTCGGGGCCGCCGCCCGTGCCCGTGCGCTGGAACTCTTCACCGTCGAACAGAGTCTGATGGCATTTCGCGGCATTTACCTGGAGATCGTCTCTCACTGTCCGGTGCGCCGTGAGGTCCTCGATGCCGACGGCGGACCGCTCCTCTTCGCCACCCCGCCGGAGGCCCGTGTCCCCGGCCCCATCAGGCCCGAGGGGGCCCTGCGATGACCGTGGACCCTGTCAAACCGCTGCTCCACCGGCACCGGACCCTGTGCGAACACGCCGTCGACCCACTGGAGATCGCGGCCGGCCTGGAGGCGCGCGGCGTCACCGACCGCTCGGCCGCACGCTTCCGCCACCGCGACGTCTTCTCACTGGCCGAGGAGCTGTACGCCCGTGTGCCCCGCGGCACGGACAGTCGGACCGACTCGAGCGGCTGGCCGCAGTCCGTCCGGCCTTCGGGGACGGATGCTCCGGCCGACCGGACGGGAGACGACGCCACCTGGGCCCTGTGGGTTCTCGCGCCCGGCCTGGCGGCGACGCTCGCCGTCGTCGCCGCCAGGACCGTGCCCGACGCACTGCGCTCCGGGGCGTACACGGCCGGCGCGGTGGTCGTCGCCGGGGCGCTGGTCCTCGCCGCGCGCCGCGGGCCACTGCGCGGGCCCCGTACGAGCTGGGCGGCCCGCCTGTGCACCGCATGGCTCGTGGTGCACGCCGTGCTCCGCGGCGACCCTGCCGTCGCCGTGGCCCTGGCCTGCGCCGTCGTGCCCGCCGCCTGGTGCGCCCACCTCTTCGCCGCCGGAACCCGCCGGCTGCTCGCCTCCAGCCGCGGACTGGAGGAGTTCGCGGCCCGCGCCCGGCCAGTGCTGCTCGCCATCGTCGGCCTGTACATCTGCGCGCTTCTCGCGGTGCTCACCGCCCTCCGGGTGCCGACGCTGCCCGTCGCCGCCCTCGGGGCACTGCTCTTCCTCGCCCGGCTGTTCGCCGTGCACGGCTTCACCCGCGTGGCCACGGCCGGGCTCGCTGCCGCCGTCCTCGCCGGGGCCGTGGTCCCCGAATGGGGCGTGGCGGCGGTCGCGGCAGTGCTGCTCACCCACGCCACCGTGACGCTCGCCAGGGCCTCCGCTCATGCCCCGGCAGTCATTCAGCAGAAGGAGAACCCGTCATGAAAGACCGGACCGAACCACGTCGGCACAGGAGGGCCGCACGATGAGAGTGCTGCTGATCGGTGCCAACGGATACCTCGGCCGCTTCGTCGCCGACCGGCTGCTCGCCGATCCGGCGGTGCAGCTCACCGCGCTGGGCCGCGGCGACGACGCGGATGTGCGCTTCGACCTCGCCAGCGGCAGCCCGGGCGCCCTGACCCGGTTCCTGGACGCCGTGCACCCGGGGGTCGTCATCAACTGCGCGGGCGCCACCCGCGGCGGCGCCCGTGACCTGATCCGGCACAACACCGTCGCCGTCGCCACCGTCTGCGAGGCGCTCCGCCGCAGCGGCTGCGGCGCGCGGCTGGTCCAGCTGGGCTGTGCCTCCGAGTACGGCCCGAGTCAGCCCGGCTCGTCCACCGCCGAGGACGCCGTTCCGCGTCCCGGCGGCCCGTACGGAGTGAGCAAGCTGGCCGCGACCGAGCTGGTCCTCGGCTCGGGCCTGGACGCCGTCGTGCTGCGGGTCTTCTCGCCGGTCGGTCCGGGCACCCCGGCGGGCGCCCCGCTGGGGCGGCTCGCGGAGGCCATGCGCCGTGCGATGCAGGCCGGCGACAACGAGCTCAAGCTCGGCGGCCTCGGCGTGCAGCGCGACTTCGTCGATGTACGGGATGTGGCGCGGGCCGTGCACGCGGCCTCGCTCTCGGCCGCGCAGGGCGTCGTCAACATCGGCAGCGGACGCGCGGTGCGGCTGCGGGACGCGGCGGCGGTGCTGGCGCGGGTCGCCGGTTTCGGCGGGGTGCTGCACGAGCTGGACACTCCGGGGACGCGTCACGGCGGCGTACCGGCCATCGGCACCCAGCGCACCGATGCGGTGATGGAGCACCTCACTGCTCCGTACCCCTATCCGGACGGCTGCGGCAGCTGGCAGCAGGCGGATGTACGCACCGCACGCGACCGGCTCGGCTGGCGTCCCCGGATAAACCTCGAGGAGTCCCTCGCCGACATCTGGATGGAGGCGGCGTGCCGTATCTGAAGGCATCCCAGGCATCGCCCACGTCCCCCGCCTCCGCGGTGCCGGGCTTCGGAGTCCCCGGCTACGCGCATCCGATGCTCGCCCCCGTCGAGTGGGCGGAGATTCTCCGCCCCGGGGCGCCCGTGCACTGGGCGGTGCTCGATGTGGCGAACGGCCCCGGCGACCGCCCCGACCCTTACTGCCTGGCGGCGGCAGCGCGGCTCGGCACCGCGGGCGTCCGGATCCTGGGCCATCTCGACATGGCGTACGGGGAGCGCGCCCCCGGCGAGCTGATCGCCGACGCGCGCCGCTTCGCCGACTGGTACCGGACCGGCGGCTTTCTGCTGGACCGCTGTCCCACGGACCGGGACGGGTTGCCGGGGATCCGGCGGATCACGGACGCCCTGAGGCAGCTCACGGCCGGCGCCGGGCATCTGGTCCTGGGCCATGGCACCCATCCCCACCCGGGATACGCCGGGACCGCCGATCAGCTGGTGACCTTCTCCGGGCCGTGGCGGGACTACCGCTGGTCGCAGGTGGCGGAGTGGACCGTCGAGCACCCGCCGGAGCGGTTCTGCCACTTCGTCCACGGCGTCCCGCGCAACCGTCTCGACGAGGCGCTGCGCATCGCGCGCTGGCAGGGCGCGGGCACGGTGTGGTTCACCGACCGTACGGACCGGGACGGACAGAGCAACCCCTTCGAGACATTGCCCGGTTACTGGGACGAAATCGTCTCGCGGGTCGGACCGGGTGTCTCGGAATGAGGAGTGGCGTGGCAGTGTTGCACGGGAAGCACACCCGTACTGTTTGACCGACCAACGGAGTCCCCGTGTCGCTGCCACCCCTGGTCGAGCCGGCTGCTGAGCTCACCGTAGACGAGGTCCGCAGGTACTCCCGCCACCTGATCATCCCTGATGTGGGGATGGACGGGCAGAAGCGGCTGAAGAACGCCAAGGTGCTCTGCGTGGGCGCGGGCGGCCTGGGTTCTCCCGCGCTGATGTACCTGGCCGCGGCGGGCGTCGGCACGCTCGGCATCGTGGAGTTCGACGAAGTCGACGAGTCGAACCTGCAGCGCCAGATCATCCACAGCCAGTCCGACATCGGCCGTTCCAAGGCCGAGTCCGCCCGTGACAGCGTCAAGGGCATCAACCCGTATGTGAACGTGGTCCTTCACGAGGAGCGGCTCGAGGCCGACAATGTGATGGACATTTTCAGCCAGTACGACCTGATCGTCGACGGCACGGACAACTTCGCGACCCGTTACCTGGTCAACGACGCGTGTGTGCTGCTGAACAAGCCGTACGTATGGGGCTCGATCTACCGCTTCGACGGCCAGGCCTCCGTCTTCTGGTCCGAGCACGGCCCCTGCTACCGCTGCCTCTACCCGGAGCCCCCGCCGCCGGGCATGGTCCCGTCCTGCGCCGAGGGCGGCGTGCTGGGCGTGCTGTGCGCGTCCATCGGCTCCATCCAGGTCAACGAGGCCATCAAGCTGCTCGCCGGCATCGGTGAGCCGCTGGTCGGCCGGCTGATGATCTACGACGCCCTGGAGATGCAGTACCGCCAGGTCAAGGTCCGCAAGGACCCGAACTGCGCGGTCTGCGGCGAGAACCCCACGGTCACCGAGCTCATCGACTACGAGGCCTTCTGCGGCGTCGTCTCCGAGGAGGCGCAAGCGGCCGCTGCGGGTTCAACGATTACTCCCAAGCAGCTCAAGGAGTGGATCGACGACGGCGAGAACATCGACATCATCGATGTCCGTGAGCCGAACGAGTTCGAGATCGTCTCGATCCCCGGCGCGCGGCTGATCCCGAAGAACGAGTTCCTGATGGGCACCGCCCTGCAGGACCTGCCGCAGGACAAGAAGATCGTCCTGCACTGCAAGACGGGTGTCCGCAGTGCGGAGGTCCTCGCCGTCCTGAAGTCCGCAGGCTTCGCGGACGCGGTGCACGTCGGCGGCGGCGTCATCGGCTGGGTCAATCAGATCGAGCCGTCGAAGCCGGTCTACTAGGAAGCCGGTCTACTGGACCGTACGCACGCAAGGGGCCGGCCCGGCAGTATCGATATGCGGCTACGCCGCGTGGGGCCGGCCCCTTCGCCGTGCGCGGGCCGTCACTTGCAGGTCGTTCCCTCGGCCGGGACCTTCCCGTTCAGCAGGTACGCGTCCACGGCGGTCTTCACGCACTTGTTGCCGCTGTTGTACGCGGCGTGCCCTTCGCCCTCGTAGGTCACCACCCTGCCGACGCCCTTGCCCAGCTCCTCGGCCAGCTTCAGGGCGCCCCCGTACGGCGTCGCCGGGTCGCCGGTGGTGCCCACGACCACGATGGGCGGCGCGCCCGGCGCGCTCACGTCCGGCGTGGTCCACTGGCCGGGCACCGGCCAGTGGGTGCAGGTCATCAAGGCCCAGCCGAGGTAGTCGCCGAATATCGGTGATGCCTCACGGAACCGGGGGAGCGCCGCCTTGGTCTGCTGCAGGCTGTAGCGCTGCTTGGAGTCCACACAGTTGATCGCGGCGTTGGCGGCCTGGAGATTGTTGTACATGCCGTTCTCGCTGCGGCCGTTCAGTGCGTCGGAGAGGGCGAGCAGCAGCGCTCCGTTGCCGCCCTCCGCCTCGTCGATGCCCTGCTCCAGCAGCGGCCAGAACTCCTTGGAGTACAGCGCCTGGGCGATGCCGTTGATGGCCTGGGTGGCGGTCAGCTGCCGGTCGCCGATGCCCGGGACCGGCTTCCGGTCGAGCTTCTTCAGCAGGGCGGCGATGCCCGCCTCGACCTCCTGGCGCGTACTGCCCCGAAGCAGGCACAGGTCGCCGCGGTTCACACAGTCCTGGGCGAAGTTGTCCATGGCCAGCTGGAAGCCCCGGGTCTGGCCCAGAGCGCTCTGCTCGGCGTCCTCGGTGGGGTCGACGGCTCCGTCGAGAACGGCCCGGCCGACCTTGTCGGGGAAGAGATGGGCGTAGACGCCGCCGAGTTCCGTGCCGTACGAGATGCCGAAGTAGTGCAGTTTGGCGTCGCCGAGGACCTGGCGCATCAGGTCCATGTCGCGGGCGGCATTGGCCGTGCCGACGTACGGCAGCAGCCCGTCGGAGTTCTTCTTGCAGGCGGCAGCGTAGTCCTTCAGATTGTCGGTGTACGTCTTCTCCTCGCGGGGGGTGTCCGGGATGGCGTTCTGCGCGTAGTACGCGTCGAGCTGCTTGTTGCTCTCGCACTGCACATCGTCGCTGTCGCCGACCCCGCGCGGGTCGAAGCTCACCAGGTCGTAACGGGACCGGAGACTCTCGTAGTCCTTCACGGCGGCCGGCAGCGTCGAGGTGCCGGACCCGCCGGGTCCGCCGAAGTTGAACAGCAGCGAGCCGATCCGCCGGCTCTGGTCCCGGGCCGGTGCCCGGATGAGGGCGAGTTCGATCGTCTCGCCGTTCGGCTTCGCGTAGTCACGCGGAACCTCCATGGTGGCGCACTGCCACTCGGTACCCCCGGGCAGCGGCGCGGGCGCGCTGCCGCCGCCCGCGGCCGGGGACGGAGGTGGGCACTTTTCCCAGTTCAGCTGCTGGGCGGCGAAGTTCCTGGTGCTCTCCTTCGCGGTCGTCCCGCCGCCGTTGCCCGAGCACGCGGCGAACGGCAGCAGTACGGCGACGGCGGTCAGAACCAGGACACGCCCGGCGGGCGATGTCTGCATGCCTCCAATCGTGCGCCGCACCGCCCGAATACGCCCGCGCGAGTGAGCCAAAAGAAGCCACCGTGGGAACACATCCGGCCCGTCCGGACAGAGCCTCCCGCCGGCACGACGCAGCCAACGGCTGGTCGAGCCCTCAGCCCGACTGGGAGCCACCCCGGCCCGTCCTGGGGGGCACCCCCAGCTGCACTGAGCGCGTCAAGACGCGGCGCGCCGGACTACAGCGCGCCGGACTACAGCGCGCCCTTGCGCGTGAGGTGGTTGAAGCACAGCCAACCCGGCAGCACCGGCAGCCAGAACGTCAGCAGCCGGTACAGCAGCACCGCCGAGGTCGCGATACCGCTGCTCAGGCCGGCGATGGTCAGCGCCGTGGTGAGCGCCACCTCGACCGCGCCGACACCGCCGGGCGTGGGCGCCGCGGACCCCAGCGCGTTCGCGGTGAGGAAGACGACCGCGACGCTGGCGTAACTGAGCGTGTTCTCGCCCCCGCCGAACGCACGGATCGACGCGTCCAGGCACATCACGAACGTGCCGGTCAGCAGCAGCATCCCGCCGATGCCGGTGATCAGCTTCTGCGGCCGCTGCAGTACGTCGAGCATCCGCGGAACGACGCCCGCGAACAGCGACCGCACCCGGGTGACCACGAACTTGCGCAGGATCGGGACCGCGGTCACCACCAGCACCAGCACCGCCGCCGTCAGCAGTCCGGCGATCACCGTGCGGGACGGTGTCAGCTCCGGTGTGCGTTCGGTGCCGGTCAGATAGCCGAAGACCAGTAGCAGCGTGATGTGCGCGGCGAGCCCGAACAGCTGGGAGGCGCCGACACTCGCCACAGCGAGCCCCGGCCGCACCCCGGCCCGCTGGAGGAAGCGGGTGTTGAGCGCCACACCGCCGACCGCAGCGGGCGCGACCAGCTTCACGAAGGAACCGGCCACCTGCGCCATGACCGTGCGCAGGAACGGCACCCTCTCCGGTACGAATCCCAGCAGGCTCATTGCCGCGGCCGGGTAGCTCAGTGCCGAGAACAGCAGGGCGGCCGCCACCCACCCCCACTGCGCGTTCGCGATGAGCTCGCCGAACTTGACGTGCGTGAGCGTCGACAGCAGGAAGTACGCGGCGAACGCGCCGGCCACGAAGGTCACCACGGTGCGCGGTTTGATCCGTTCCAGCTGCACGGGCGCGACCGGCGCCTGGGGCCGGATGAGCAGCACCTGGTGGCGGATCTGGGTGAGCAGATCCTCCTCTCGGGCTTCCTCGAGTGCCTCGTCGATGGCCTTCTTCTCGGCCTGCTTCTCGGCCCGTGCGGCCTTGCGGCCGCTCTCCGCGGCCTCACCCGCCGATGCTGCGGCCCTCGCCTCCCGTTCGGCGGCCGCGGCCTCGATGACCGCCTCGCGCTGCCGCTGGGCCTGCTCGCGGGCGAGCCTCCGCAGCGTCGCCCGGGTGGAACGACTCAGCGCGATCGGCTGGAGCAGCGGCAGACTGCCGGCCACCGCGTCCGGGCCGAGCACCTCGACCGCGGAGGTGACCGCGCGCTTGGCACCGACCCGCAGGCCGAGTGTGACCAGCATCTGCGCGACGTCCATGCGCAGCACCACATCGCCGGCGGCGATCTCGCCGCCCCGCATGTCGGTGAGGATCACATTGCCGGAACGATCCACCAGAATCGCGTCCCCGACGAGCCTGCGGTGCGCGATGCGCCGCGACTGGAGCGATTTCACCTGGAGCCAGGCGCTGTGCAGCAGCTCGTCGGTGATCTCGCCGTCGGGCAGCGAGTCCAGGGGCCGGCCGCCCACGTGCTCGTAGACGAGCATGACCGCGTCAGGACCGAGCTCGGAGGTGGCGATCAGTTTCGGGGCGTTGGCACCCGCGGCGATCGCGGCGTACGCGAGCAGCGCCTCCTGCTCCAGCGCCTGGCGCAGCGACTGCAGCGAGCTGCGGGTGCTGACGCCGCGCAGCGTCAGCCGACGCCACACCCGGTAGAAGAAGCCCTGCGCCTGCTGCTCGCGGTCCACGACGGTGACGTCGAGCGGCGGCCCGTCCTCCAGGGTGACCAGATATCGGCGGCCCCGGTCGCCGGTGTCGTGCGAGTCGGGGATGTCCTCGGCGCGCAGCGCGCTCACCGGGCGGAAGCCGACGTGCCGCAGTCCGGCGAGGAGGGTCTGGCCGGTGGGGCGTACGTTCGGGAAACCGACCGCGTAGAGCGTGCCGTAGGCGACGGTCCAGCCGATCAGCACGGTCAGGGCGATCGAGAAGGGCGTGGTGAGACCGCCGACGAGGACGGCGAAGGAGTTCAGGATCAGCACCGCCCACAGCGCCACCCGCCAGCGAGGTCTGCGGGCCATGCCGACGGCCGTCATATAGGCGATGACGGGGGCGAGGTAGCCGTGCACGGGGTCGGTGAGCCCGCCGGTCCCGGTGGGCTGGGTCAGCGCGTCCCTGATCGATCCGGGCGCGGCCTTGGCGACCCACAGATCTGTGGCGAGTGCCACTCCGTGTGCGAGCACGGCGGCCAGGACGCCGTCGGCGATCCGCAGCCCGTCGCGTTTGATCAGCCGCTCGATCGCGAAGGCGACCGGCAGGATCAGCACCGCGATGCTGGAGGCCAGACCCGCGAGCCTGATCAGTACGTCCGGGGCCTGTCCGGTCCCCTTGGTGATGTCCTGTTCCAGGCCGGACGTGGTGCCGTGCGCGAACGCGGCGATGGCCAGCACGATGGCTATCGCCAAGAGGCCGGTGGCCATCCGCACCAGGTCGGAGGGCCGGTGGACGCGAGCGGGCAGCAGCGGCTCGTCGCCGGAGAGTCGGTCGCCGCCGTCTCCGTCGACAAATTCCGGGCCGGGCCCGGACCCCGCCTCGCGTGAGGGCACGCGCTGCTCCTTCGTCGTCTCTGTACGGTCTTCGTGCTCTCGTATCACCAGTCACCGCCCGGATGATGGTTGCATGTCGAGCACGTGAACGGGGGCATCAGGGTGGATTCCAAGGATGCGCGGCATTGTCGGTGGTGTGCGGCAGGATGGACCGGATGAGCCGGAAGAGCGATGAGCCGCAGGACCTTCCCGAGTACGCGGAACGGGTGCTGGAGGTCGCGGAACTGATTCCCCCGGGCCGGGTGATGACGTACGGCGACGTCGCCGAATGGCTGGGGGAGGGAGGCCCGCGCCAGGTGGGCCGGGCCATGGCGTTGTACGGCGGTGCCGTGCCGTGGTGGCGTGTGGTGCGGGCCGACGGGACGCTGCTGCCCGGACACGAGCTGCGGGCCCTGGAGCACTACCGCGCCGAGAGCACCCCGCTGAAGGAGGCCTCGCGAGCGGCCGAGGGCCACCTGCCGCGCCTCGACATGAAGCGGGCGCGATGGGACGGCGCAGGCGCGGATGACGGTGCTCATACCTGAAAGCTTCCGCCATCCGCTGCCGCCGGACGCAACGGAACGCGTACGGTCGTCAGCGCGCGACCCTCGCATCACCATCAGCACGACCACCAGGACCAGCGATCCACGTGAGCTCCTTCTCCATCCAGTCGGTACGGCGCCGGACCCCCGGCCCGTACCGACTGGTGCGCACTCCGCCGGAGACCGTGGATCCCCCTGTCCTGGACGCACACCAGCGCGCCGTGGTTGACCACACCGGAGGGCCACTGCTCGTCCTCGCCGGACCCGGCACCGGCAAGACGACCACCCTGGTGGAGGCCGTCGCGGCGCAGGTCGCCCGGGGTACGCCCCCCGAGCGGATGCTCGTGCTCACCTTCAGCCGCAAGGCGGCGGTGGAGCTGCGCGACCGTATGGCCATACGGCTGGGGGGCCCGCACGGTCCCCAGGCCACCACCTTCCACTCCTTCTGTTACGCGCTGGTCCGCGCTCACCAGGACGGCGAGCTGTTCAGCGAACCCCTCCGGCTCCTCTCCGGCCCCGAACAGGACGTCGCCGTCCGTGATCTCCTCGCCGGCCAGATCGAACTGGAACGCGAGGGCCTGGCCCGTATCGAGTGGCCCGACGAACTGCGTGCCTGTCTGACCACCCGCGGCTTCGCGGACGAGGTGCGTGCCGTGCTCGCCCGCAGCCGGGAACTGGGCCTCGCCCCCGACGCGCTCGGCGCCTTCGCGGCCCGCACCGGCCGCCCCGACTGGGCCGCGGCGGCCTCCTTCCTCGCCGAGTACCTCGACGTCCTCGACATGCAGGGCGTCCTCGACTACGCCGAACTCGTCCACCGCGCGGTCCCGCTCGCCGAGCGCGTCCCCTTCGCGTACGACGCGGTCTTCGTCGACGAGTACCAGGACACCGACCCGGCCCAGGTCCGCCTCCTCCAGGCCCTGGCGGGCCGCGGCGGCACCCTGGTCGCCTTCGGCGACCCGGACCAGTCGATCTACGCCTTCCGCGGTGCCGACGTGAACGGCATCCTCGACTTCCCGGACCGCTTCCACCGGCCGGACGGCCGCCCGGCCCCCGTCGAGGTGCTCACCACCTCACGCCGTTCCGGAGCGGGGCTGCTGGCCGCCACCCGGCTGCTCACCCAGCGCATGCCCCTCACCCGCCTCCCCGCGGAAAAGGTCCGCGCCCACCGGGACCTCGCCGCGGTCCGGCCCGGCGGCAGGGTCGAGGTCCACACCTACCCGACCCCCGGCACCGAGCTCGACAACATCGCGGACGTCCTCCGCCGCGCCCATCTGGAAGACGGCGTGCCCTGGAACGAGATGGCCGTCCTGGTCCGCGCCGGCGGCCGTACGATCCCCTCCGTCCGCCGCGCCCTCACCTCGGCCGGTGTCCCGGTCGACGTCGCGGGCGACGACCTCCCCCTCCGCCACGAGCCGGCGGTGGCCCCGCTGCTCACCGCCCTCCGGGCGGTCGCCACGGCCGCGACCCGCCCGGCGGAGCCCACCCCCGCGGCACCCGGCCATGCCGGTCCGGCTGCGGCCGGGCCTGGTCCCGACGCCGGCCCGGAGCCGATGTCGCGCCGCGAAGCCGGCACCGGGGAGGCCGGGGGGCTTGCCCCGCAGTTTCGGGAAGAGGGGAAACCCCCTGCTCCCGCGGCCACCCCGGACCCGGCCGACGAGCCGGACCCCGTCGAGGCCGCCCCCTGGCTCGACACCGAGACCGCCCTCTCCCTTCTCGCCTCGCCCCTCGGCGGCATGGACGCCGCCGACCTGCGCCGGCTCGGGCGGGCACTCCGGGACGAGGAGCGGGCCGCGGGGACTCGCCTGCCCCCGCCCTCGGACGAGCTGCTCGCCCGTGCCCTCGCGGAACCCGAGCGGCTGGTCGCGCACGACCCGGCGTACGCCCGGGGCGCGCAGCACCTGGGCATGGTCCTGCGCAAGGCGCGCGAGCTCCTCGAAGGGGGCGGCACCGCCGAGGAGGCCCTGTGGCAGCTCTGGGACGGCACGCCCTGGCCCGCGCGACTGGAGCGTGCGGCGCTCCGGAGCGGCGCGGCCGGCCGCAACGCCGACCGCGACCTCGACGCCGTGTGCGCGCTCTTCGACACCGCCGCCCGCGCCGAGGAGCGCGTCGGCGGCCGAGGCGCGCTGAACTTCCTCGAGGAGCTGGACGCCCAGGACATCGCCGCGGACACGCTCAGCAAACGGGTCGTACGACAGGACGCCGTACGTCTCATGACGGCGCACCGCTCCAAGGGCCTCGAATGGCGTCTGGTCGTCGTCGCGGGCGTCCAGGAGGGTCTCTGGCCGGACCTGCGGCGCCGGGGCTCGCTCCTCGAGGCGGACCGTATCGGCCGCGACGGACTCGCCGAGCCGCTCAGCCCGGGCGCGCTGCTCGGCGAGGAGCGCCGCCTCTTCTACGTCGCCGCGACGCGCGCCCGCGACCGCCTGGTCGTCACCGCCGTGAAGGCACCGGCGGACGACGGTGACCAGCCCTCCCGCTTCCTCACGGAGCTGGGCGTCGAGCCGAAGGACGTCACGGGCCGCCCGCGACGCCCGCTCTCGACCGCCGCGCTCGTCGCCGAACTGCGCGCGACGACGGTCGACCCCGAGGCGTCCGAGGCGCTGCGCGACGCGGCGGCGCGCCGCCTGGCGCGGCTCGCGGCGCTCGCGGACGACGAGGGCCGGCCGCTCGTACCGGCCGCGCACCCGTACCGCTGGTGGGGTCTGTACGAGCCGACCCGCAGTGCCGCCCCGCTCCGGGACCGGGACGAGCCGGTCGCGCTGTCCGGCAGCGCGCTGGACCAGCTCGCCAATGCCTGCGCGTTGCAGTGGTTCCTGGGCCGCGAGGTGAAGGCGGACGCGCCGGCGACCGCCGCGCAGGGCTTCGGCAACGTCGTGCACGTACTGGCCGACGAGGTCGCCTCGGGCCGTACCCCGGCCGATCTCGCGGTCCTCATGGAGCGCCTGGACTCGGTGTGGGACGCGCTCGCCTTCGACGCGCCCTGGAAGTCGCGGCAGGAGAAGGAGAACGCCCGCGCCGCCCTGGAACGCCTCCTGCGCTGGCACGTCCTGGACCGCGCGGGCCGCACCCCGGCCGCCACCGAGCACGCCTTCGACGTGACGCTGGAGGCGGGCTCGTACGAGGTGCGCATCCGCGGCTCCATGGACCGCGTCGAGCAGGACGCGCACGGCCGGGCCTACGTCGTGGACTTCAAGACCGGCAAGGCGGCCCCCACCAGGGAGGAAGTGGCCGGTCACCCGCAGCTGGCCGTCTACCAGCTGGCGGTCCGCGAGGGCGCGGTGGACGAGGTCTTCGACGGCCGCCGCCCGGAGCCGGGCGGCGCGGAACTGGTCCATCTGCGCCAGGCGGCCGCGAAGAAGGACGGCGGCGACGCCCTCCCCAAGGTCCAGGCGCAGGAACCCCTGTCCGGCGAATGGGTCGGCGACCTGCTCGCCACGGCGGCCGGCCGGGTCCTGGACGAACGTTTCACCCCGTCCACGGGAGGCCACTGCGCCACCTGCTCCTTCCACGCGTCGTGCAGCGCGCGGCCGGAGGGCCGGCACGTCGTGGAGTGAGTGTGGCCGGAATCACGCTTCTCAGATACATCCTTTTGCTTGCCTCCGCGGTCGCGTAAGTGCGGTGTAAGCAAGTTCAAGGAGAGACACACGGTGACGAACCGTAAGTTCCTGGTCGCGGCGACTGTCTGCGCGACCGCGCTGGCCGGCCTGACCGGCTGCAGCAGTGACAAGGGCAAGGACGCGGCGGACGACAAGAAGCCGAGCGCGTCGCAGGAGTCCAAGGCACCGGCGGACCCGTTCGCGGGCATGACCGCGGACCAGATAGCCGACAAGGCGCTGGACACGACGAAGGCCGCCGACTCGCTCAAGGCGATGGGCATCGCCAGGTCGGACAAGAAGGAGCTGCAGTTCGACGTCTCCGTCAGCAAGCAGGGCGACTGCCAGGGCAAGCTGACCGACGCGGGCGCCACGGCCGACCTCGTCTCGGTCGACAAGGCCGTGTACATCAAGGGCGACAGCAAGTTCTGGGAGCAGACGGGCAAGGAGGACGGTTCCTCCCCGGAGGAGACCGCCGCCATGGTCGAGCTCCTCAAGGGCCGCTGGCTCAAGGTCCCCGCCGAGGACAACTCGGCGGAGGACGACCTGGGCGCGATCTGTGACACGGACACCCTGTTCGAGGAGGCCGACCAGGCCAAGACCGGCCTGACCAAGGGGCAGAATACCGAGGTCAACGGCCAGTCCGCGGTGACGCTGACCAAGAAGGACGGCGACGAGACCACCACCCTCCACGTGGCCACCGAGGGCGAGCCGTACCTTCTGAAGGTCACCGTCGAGGGCGGCAAGGATCCGGGCGAGGCGTCCTTCAGCGACTTCAACAAGCCGATCACCGTCACGGCCCCGCCGGCCGACCAGGTGATGGACCCGACGAAGCTGGGCTGACACCCACGCGCAGCGGGGGCCGTTGATTGTCGGCGGTCCCCGTCAACCTCTTCGAGGTGTCATCCTGCATCACCGATCCCGAGCAGCTCAAGGAGCTCCTCGGGATTCCGTTCACCCCGGAGCAGACGGCCTGTATCGCCGCGCCGCCCCGCAGGTCGGTGGCCGGAGCCGGGTCCGGGTCCGGGAAGACAACGGTTGTCAGGCGCCGGGCGCCGCGACAGCGAGTCCGACTCCCTCGGCGGCCTTGAGCAGTCGCTGGTCGTATGTGACGAATGTGAGTGGCTCTGCGCCGGGCTGCCCGGCCAGCAGTTGCGCGGTCGCCAGGTGAATCGCGTCGAGTGAGCGCAGGTGCGGGTCCTGATAGGCGGCGGCCGTGGAACGTACGGCCTGATCGATCTCCAGGCGGTACAGCCTGGTCAGCGCACCGGGCACGCCTGCCAGAGCCTGGGGGGCGGACCGCCGAAGGGCGCGCGGCACTTCCACCTCGACGAGCGCGGAGGAGACCAGCGCTTCGTCCGGCCGCTCATTGATCCAGACGGCCAGTTCGGCGCCGGCGTGCTCCCGACGGACCATCTTCACGACGGCCGCCGAGTCGAGATAGATCACCAGCGCTCCTCGTCACGCATTGCGGAGAGCTCCGCCGCCGAATCGATTGCGGGGTCGCCCAGCACGGGCGGCAGCACGACCGGGCCGCTCACGGTCGGTGCGACGGCCCGACCCTCGGCGACGAGGCGGTCGAGCAGGGACTGGGTGCTGGTGATGGGTACGAGCCGGGCCACGGCTGTTCCGCTCACGGTCACCTCCAAGGACTCGCCGCGCTGCACCCGGGCGAGCACGGCGCTGGTGTTCTGATTGAGCTCGCGTACAGGGATGCGGTCCATGCTCACAGCGTAGAACGCGGTGTTCTACGTCGGTAGCGGTCCTTCGCTCGAACGAGTGACCGGTCGCACGCGGTCGACCGGCCTCCGCTGTCAGCGACTCCCATTAACCTCTTTGGGGTGTCCGCCCGCATCACCGATCCCGAGCAACTCAAGGAGCTCCTCGGGATTCCGTTCACCCCGGAGCAGACGGCCTGCATTACCGCGCCGCCCGCCCCGCAGGTCATCGTGGCCGGAGCCGGGTCCGGGAAGACGACGGTGATGGCCGCGCGCGTGGTGTGGCTGGTAGGCACCGGACAGGTCGCGCCGGAGCAGGTCCTCGGGCTGACGTTCACGAACAAGGCGGCCGGGGAGCTCGCCGAGCGCGTCCGTACCGCGCTGGTAAGGGCCGGGGTCACCGACCCCGAGACCATCGACCCCGCCCACCCGTCGCCCGGCCACCACCCCTCGACGACGGCGCTGCGCGCCGACCCCGACTGTTCGCCGGGCGAGCCCCGCATCTCCACGTACCACGCCTTCGCCGGGCAGCTGCTCACCGACCACGGCCTGCGCATCGGCATCGAGCCCACCACCCGGCTGCTCGCCGACGCCACCCGGTACCAGCTCGCGGCGCGCGTGCTGCGCGCGGCGCCCGGACCGTACCCGGCTCTCACCAGGTCCTTCTCCTCGCTGGTCAGCGACGTCCTCGCGCTGGACGCCGAACTCGCCGAGCACCTGGTACGCCCCGAGGACCTGCGCGCCTACGACTCCGGTCTGCTGGACACCCTTGCCGCCGCCCGCCTTACCAACGCCGACCTGCGCAAAGTCCCCGAAGCCGCCGCCGCCCGCCGGGAACTGCTCGATCTCGTGGAGCGCTACCGCCGGGCCAAGCGCGCCCGCGACCTGCTCGACTTCGGCGACCAGATCGCGCTCTCCGCCGAACTGGCGCTCACCCGCCCCGAGGCCGGCCGGATCCTGCGCGACGAGTTCCGGGTCGTCCTGCTCGACGAGTACCAGGACACCTCCGTCGCCCAGCGCCTGCTCCTCTCCGGCCTCTTCGGCAACCGCACCGGTCATGCCGTCACCGCGGTCGGCGACCCCTGTCAGGCCATCTACGGCTGGCGCGGCGCGTCCGTTGCCAACCTTGACGACTTCCCCGAACACTTCTCATACGCCGACGGCAGCCCCGCCACCCGCTTCGCGCTCAGTGAGAACCGCCGCAGCGGCGGACGCCTCCTGGACCTCGCCAACGGCCTGGCCGCACCGCTGCGCGCCATGCACGAGGGCGTCGAGGCACTGCGCCCCGCACCCGGCGCCGAGCGCGACGGAGTGGTGCGCTGCGCCCTGCTCCGTACGCACGCGGAGGAGATCGAATGGCTCGCCGACTCGGTCGCCCACCTGGTGCGTACGGGTACGGCACCCGGCGAGGTGGCCGTCCTGTGCCGCACGGCCGCGGACTTCGCCGAGATCCAGGGCGCGCTGGTGGCCCGCGATGTGCCCGTCGAGGTCGTCGGCCTCTCCGGGCTGCTCCACCTGCCCGAGATCGCCGACCTGGTCGCCATGTGCGAGGTCCTCCAGGACCCGGGCGCCAATGCCTCCCTCGTACGGCTCCTCACCGGCCCACGCTGGCGTATCGGCCCCCGCGACCTGGCACTGCTCGGGCGCCGGGCCCGGCTGCTCGTGGCACGCGAGCGCGGCAGCACGGACGACCCGGACCAGCGCCTCGCGGACGCCGTCGAGGGCGTCGACCCGGCCGAGGTGATATCGCTCGCCGACGCGCTCGACACTTTCAGGGCTGCCGACGACACGGACGCCCTGCCCTTCTCGGCGGAGGCCCGCATCCGCTTCGCCCGGTTCGCCGCCGAGCTGCGCGAGCTGCGGCGCTCCCTCGCCGACCCGCTGATGGACGTACTGCACCGGGTCCTGGCCGTCACCGGCCTGGAGGTCGAGCTGTCCGCCTCGCCGCACGCCCTGGCCGCCCGCCGCCGGGAGACCCTGGCCAACTTCCTGGACGTCGCGGCGGGCTTCGCCGCCCTCGACGGCGAAGCGACCCTGCTCGCCTTCCTCGGCTTCCTGCGCACGGCAGCGCAGTACGAGAAGGGCCTGGACAACGCCCTGCCCGGCGGCGAGAACACCGTGAAGGTCCTCACCGCCCACAAGTCCAAGGGCCTGGAGTGGGACGTCGTCGCCGTCCCGGGTCTGGTCGACGGCCACTTCCCGAGCACCAGGGCCCGCGAGGCCTGGACCTCCCAGGCCAAGGTCCTGCCGCACGCCCTGCGCGGCGATGCGGCGACGCTGCCCGACATCCCGTCCTGGGATGCCAAGGGCCTGAAGTCCTTCAAGGAAGACATGAAGGACCACCAGCACACCGAGGAGCTCCGCCTCGGCTATGTCACCTTCACCCGCCCGCGCTCCCTGCTGCTCGGCTCCGGCCACTGGTGGGGCCCGGAACAGAAGAAGCCCCGAGGCCCCTCCGACTTCCTCCACGCCCTGTACGAGCACTGCGCGGCGGGTCACGGCGAGATCGAGGCCTGGGCGGACGCCCCTGAGGAGGGCGAGGAGAACCCGGCCCTGAACGAATCCGCCCAGGACCACGCCTGGCCCCTGCCGCTGGATCAGACGGCCCTGTCCCGCCGCCGCGCGGCGGCGGACAAGGTCCTGGCCCACCTGGACGCCCTCGCAGCCGGCCCGGCGCACTCGGGTCGCCTGGACGGAGGGCGTGAAGCCGCAGCCGCTCCGGCGCCCGAGGACTCGGGTTGCCTGGACGGAGGGCGTCAGGTTCCAGCCCGTCCGGCGATTGAGGACGGACACTCCGGCCGACCCGGCGGTGAGTGCCACGACCATGCTCGTCCGGCGTTCGAGGACGAGGCACCGGACTTCCACGGCGACCCCGACCGGCCCGAGGACGAGCCGGACCTGAGCGACTGGGACACCTGGACCACGACACCGGCGGACTCCGCACCGGCGGACTCTGCACCGGCGGACCCCACACCGGCGGACTCCGCACCGGCGGACCGCTCACCGGACCACCGCGGCGCCCGCCCCCTCGCGGAGCCGGACACCGCCCGCCCGCGTGAGCAAGCGCACCCCACCGTCCCCGCGCAGCGGCACGCGCACACTCGCCTCACGCCCGAGGAGGCGCGCACCGTCGCCTCCTGGGACCGGGACCTGGACGCCCTCGCCGAAGAGCTGACGAGGGCCCGGGCGACGACCCGGGACGTCGTCGTACCGCCCTCCCTCACCGCCTCGCAGCTACTGCGCCTCGCCGCCGACCCGGAGGGCTTCGCGCAGGAGCTGGCCCGCCCCATGCCACGGCCGCCACAGCCGGCGGCCCGCCGTGGCACCCGGTTCCACGCCTGGGTGGAGGCCCGCTTCGAGGAGCTGCCGCTGCCTCTCCTGCTCGGCCCGGACGAGCTCCCGGGTGCGGACGAGTGGGACGAGAACGAGCCGGAGATCGCCGACGAGCGCGATCTCGCCGCGCTCAAGGAGGCGTTCGAGCGCACCCCGTACGCCCGCCGCACCCCGTACCGCATCGAGGAGCCGTTCCAGCTCACGCTCGCGGGCCGGGTGATCCGAGGTCGTATCGACGCCGTGTACCGCACGGAGACCGGCTACGAGATCGTCGACTGGAAGACCGGCCACGAAGGATCCGCCGACCCCCTCCAGCTCGCCGTCTACCGGATCGGCTGGGCGGAACGCATCGGCATCGCACCCGAGCGGGTGGATGCCGCGTTCCTGTACGTACGGACCGGCGAGATCGTGCGTCCGGCCCACCTCCCGGGCCGCGCGGAGCTGGAACGGATCCTGCTGGGCGAGCCGAGGAGCGGAACGGGTTCCGAGCCACCCGCACCGGCCGGATAGGCTCAAGAGCATGAGCGAGACCCCGGACAGTGTCGTCCGCACGTACATCCAGACCCACCGCGCCGCCTTCCTCGACGACCTCGCCGAGTGGCTGCGCATCCCGTCCGTATCGGCGCAGCCGGAGCACGCGGACGATGTACGGCGCAGCGCCGACTGGCTCGCGGCGAAGCTCGAGGAGACCGGTTTCCCGACCGCCGAGGTGTGGCCCACTCCGGGCGCCCCGGCGGTCTTCGCGGAGTGGCCGTCCGGCGACCCGGACGCGCCCACGGTCCTGGTCTACGGCCACCACGACGTGCAGCCCGCCGCCCGCGAGGACGGCTGGCACACGGACCCCTTCGAGCCGGTCCTGAAGGACGGCCGCATGTACGCCCGCGGCGCCGCCGACGACAAGGGCCAGGTGTTCTTCCACACCCTGGGGGTACGCGCCCACCTCGCCGCGACCGGCCGCACCACCCCCGCCGTCAACCTCAAGCTCCTGATCGAGGGCGAGGAGGAGTCCGGCTCCCCGCACTTCCGTGACCTGGTCGAGGCCAACGCGGCCCGCCTCGCCGCCGACACGGTGATCGTCTCCGACACCGGCATGTGGGCCGAGGACACCCCGACGGTGTGCACCGGCATGCGCGGCCTCGCCGAGTGCGAGATCACGTTGTACGGCCCGGACCAGGACATCCACTCCGGCTCGTTCGGCGGCGCCGTGCCCAACCCGGCGACCGTCGCCGCCCGGCTGGTCGCCGCGCTGCACGACGACAACGAGCGGATCACCGTTCCCGGCTTCTACGACGGCATCGCGCCGCTCACCGACGAGGAACGCGAGCTCTTCGCCGAACTGCCCTTCGACGAGGAGCAGTGGCTGCGCACGGCCAAATCGCACGGCACCCTGGGCGAGGCCGGCCACACCACCCTGGAACGCCTCTGGGCCCGGCCGACCGCCGAGGTCAACGGCATCGGCGGCGGCTACCAGGGCCCCGGCGGCAAGACGATCATCCCGTCGAGCGCCATGGTCAAGCTCAGCTTCCGGCTGGTCGCGGGCCAGGACCCGGACCGTGTCGAGCAGTTGGTCGGGGAGTGGGTCGCGGCCCGCGTCCCGGCCGGCATCCGGCACGAGACCGTCTTCAGCGCCTCGACCCGGCCCTGCCTGACGCCGCTGGACCATCCGGCCCTGCAGTCCGTCGTACGGGCGATGGGACGCGCCTTCGGGCAGAAGATCCGCTTCACCCGTGAGGGTGGCTCGGGACCGGCCGCCGACCTCCAGGACGTACTGGGCGCACCCGTGCTCTTCCTGGGCATCTCCGTACCGTCCGACGGATGGCACGCCCCGAACGAGAAGGTCGAGCTCGATCTGCTCCTCAAGGGCGTCGAGACCTCCGCCCACCTGTGGGGCGACCTGGCGGCAGTCGCCGCGCACCGCTGAACGCATCGCTGAACAGACAACCGATCCACCCCCGGGGGAGTTGGAAAGCACCTGTGAGCACCTTCAGTGACACCACTGCCGGCACGACTGCCCGCCCGATCGACCTGACCGCCCCGAGCGGCATCGACCGTGCGGCCCACCATCGCCTCGACGAGGCCTGGCTCGCGGCGGCCTGGAGCCACCCGACGACCCGGGTCTTCGTGGTCTCCGGCGGTCAGGCACTGATCGACGACACCCCGGACGGGCGTACCGAACTCGTCATGACCCCGGCGTTCGAGGCCCCGCTCACCGAGACGCACCGCTACTTCCTCGGCACGGACGAGGAGGGGGTGAGCTACTTCGCGCTGCAGAAGGACACCCTTCCGGGCCGCATGGACCAGTCGGCGCGCGCGGCCGGGCTGCGCGAGGCGGGCCTGCTGCTCTCGCCGCGCGACGCCGGTCTGCTGGTCCACGCGGTGGCCCTGGAGAACTGGCAGCGGATGCACCGTTTCTGCTCCCGCTGCGGCGAGCGCACGAAGATCGCGGCGGCCGGGCACGTCCGGCGCTGCCCGGCCTGCGGTGCCGAGCACTACCCGCGCACCGACCCGGCCGTGATCATGCTGGTGACGGACGAGCAGGACCGGGCGCTGCTCGGTCGCCAGATGCACTGGCCCGAGGGACGCTTCTCGACGCTCGCGGGCTTCGTGGAGCCCGGCGAGTCGATCGAGCAGGCCGTGGTCCGCGAGGTGTGGGAGGAGGCGGGCGTCCGGGTCGGCGCGGTCGAGTACGTCGCCAGCCAGCCCTGGCCGTTCCCGTCCAGCCTGATGCTGGGCTTCATGGCCCGCGCGGTCTCGTCCGAGATCAACGTGGACGGCGAGGAGATCCACGAGGCCCGCTGGTTCTCGCGCGAGGAGCTGCAGGCCGCCTTCGAGTCCGGGGAGGTCGTCCCTCCGTCCGGCATCTCGATCGCGGCCCGCCTGGTGGAACTGTGGTACGGGCAGCCCCTGCCGAAGCCCGTCGTATGACGGCGTTCGACGCATCGGAGCGCCGGACCTGGGCCGGACGGGCCGAGGCGTACGAGAACAGCTTCGCCAGGCTGTGCTTCACACGGTGCCCATGCTGCTCGACGCCGCGGGAGTACGGGCCGGTGCCCGTGTGCTCGACGTCGGTACCGGTACCGCGGCGGTCGCGTGCGAGCGCGGGGCGGCCGTGACGGCCGTGGACGCCGAGCCCGGCATGGTCGCCCTGGCCTCGAAAGCCGTCCCGGCAGCCGATGTGCGGGTCGCGGCCCTGCCCGGCCTCCCCTTCGCCGACGACGCGTTCGACGCGGTGGTGGGCAACTTCGTGCTCAACCATGTCGGCCGGCCTCGCGCGGCCCTGGCGGAGCTGCGCCGGATCACGCGACCGGGAGGGACGATCGCGCTGACCATCTGGGCGGCTCCTGCCGCCGCCGGGCAGGCACTGTTCGGGCGTGCCCTTCAGGCGGCCGGTGTCACCAGGCCGGCTCACCTGCCCACGCTGGCACCCGAGGACGACTTTCCCCGGACGGGCGAGGGCCTCGCCGACCTGCTGAGGGGCGCCGGCCTCGCGGACGTCGCCTGCCGGACCCTCGCATGGAACCATCGGGCCGGCGCCGAGGAGTGGTGGAGCGGCCCGGCCGCGGGCGTGGCGTCGGTCGGGCAGGTGGTGGTGAGCCGGCCCGCGGAGGTCATCGCCGAGATCAAGCGGCACTACGACGCGCTCAGCGCGGAGTTCGCCGGCCCTGACGGACTGCTCGTACTCCCCCAGGCCGCCCTGCTCGCCTCCGGGAGGGCCTGACCGGGCCGCTGCCCTCGCTTGTTCCGTGCACGGAGACGGCCCCGAGGCTTCCGCCCGGGGCCGTCTCCGTGCACGCGCGCGTCAGACGCCGAGAGCCTGCTTCACCTGGGCAAGGCTCGGGTTCGTCATGACGACCTCGTCACCGCCGTTGGAGGGAACCACCCGAACCGTCGGAACCGTCTGGTTGCCGCCGTTCGCCTTCTCGACGTAGGCCGCGGACTCGGGGTCCTGCTCGATGTTGATCTCGACGTACTCGATGCCTTCACGCTCCAGCTGCTTCTTCAGCCGCTGGCAGTAGCCGCACCACGTGGTGCTGTACATCGTCAGGGATCCCTGCATGGGTGTCCGCTCCTCTGGCAGTCTCGGGGGGTTCCTTCTCCGAGTACCCGAACGTACGCGACGCGGTCACCATTCCCGCACGCGGGAGCACGCGAGGCGTACCGGTATGACCAATGTCGTCCCCCTGTGGACAACTTTCTCGGTCGGCTCTCCCGACCTGGCAGCATGGCGGGGTGACAGCAGCAACGCACTCCACTCTCTTCCCGCAGGTCCCCGGCTCGAGCCAATTCGTGGCTCCGCCGCGTGACGCCGACGCGGTGCTCGACGGGCTGGACCCCGAGCAGCGCGAGGTCGCCACGGCCCTGCACGGTCCGGTGTGCGTGCTGGCGGGGGCCGGCACGGGCAAGACCCGCGCGATCACTCACCGGATCGCGTACGGCGTACGGGCCGGGATACTCCAGCCCGCCAGTGTGCTCGCCGTCACGTTCACCAACCGCGCGGCGGGCGAGATGCGCGGGCGCCTGCGCCAGCTCGGGGCGGGTGGGGTGCAGGCGCGTACGTTCCACTCGGCCGCGCTGCGCCAGCTCCAGTACTTCTGGCCCAAGGCGGTCGGCGGGCCGATGCCGCAGCTCGTCGAGCGGAAGATCCAACTGGTCGCGGAGGCCGCCGCGCGCTGCCGTATCCGGCTGGACCGCAACGAGCTGCGGGACGTCACGGGCGAGATCGAGTGGTCCAAGGTGACCCAGACCGTGCCGGCCGACTATCCGGCGGCGGTCGTGAAGGCCCACCGCGAGGCGCCCCGGGATCCGGCCGAGATCTCGCAGATCTACGCGACGTACGAACTGTTGAAGCAGGACCGTGGGGTGATCGACTTCGAGGATGTGCTGCTTCTCACGGTCGGCATCCTCCAGGACCACTACCCGGTCGCGGAGCAGGTCCGCCGGCAGTACCAGCACTTCGTGGTGGACGAGTACCAGGACGTCAGCCCGCTCCAGCAGCGGCTGCTGGAACTGTGGCTGGGCGACCGGGACAATCTGTGTGTCGTCGGCGACGCCAGCCAGACGATCTACTCCTTCACCGGCGCCACCCCCGACCACCTGCTGAATTTCCGCAACCGCCATCCCCAGGCGACCGTGGTGAAGCTGGTCCGTGACTACCGCTCGACTCCGCAGGTGGTCCATCTGGCCAACGGTCTGCTGGGCCAGGCCCGAGGCCGGGCGGCCGAGCACCGGCTGGAGCTGGTCTCCCAGCGCGATCCGGGCCCCGAGCCGGTCTACGCGGAGTACACGGACGAGCCGGCCGAAGCCGAGGGCACCGCCCGGCGGATCCGGGATCTGATCGACGCGGGTGTGCCGGCGGGCGAGATCGCTGTGCTGTTCCGTACGAACGCCCAGTCCGAGATCTACGAGCAGGCGCTCGCAGACGCCGATGTGCCCTACCTGCTGCGCGGAGCGGAGCGGTTCTTCGAGCGCGCCGAGGTACGGGAGGCGGGGGCCAAGCTGCGCGGTGCCGCGCGCTTCGGGGCCAATGACACCCTCCTCGACGGTGCGGTGGACCTGCCCTCGCAGGTACGTGCCGTGCTGAGCGACATGAACTGGACGCCGCAGCCTCCGGCGGGTTCGGGTGCGGTCCGGGACCGCTGGGAGTCCCTGGCCGCCCTGGTCCGGCTGGCCGAGGACTACGCCAGGGCCAAGCGGGAGGCGACCCTGGCGGATCTGGTGGCCGAGCTGGACGAGCGCGCGGCCGCCCAGCACGCGCCGACCGTGGAGGGTGTCACTCTCGCCTCGCTGCACTCGGCGAAGGGCCTGGAGTGGGATGCCGTGTTCCTGGTCGGCCTCACGGAAGGCATGATGCCGATCACCTACGCCAGGACCGACGAGCAGGTCGAGGAGGAGCGCCGGCTGCTGTATGTGGGGGTCACCCGGGCCCGGCGGCATCTCTCCTTGTCCTGGTCGCTGTCCCGGTCGCCGGGGGGCAGGGCGAACCGTCGCCCCAGCCGGTTCCTGAACGGACTGCGCCCTGGGTCGGGCACCGGCGCCGCGCGCACCGCGGGCGCGGGAGGAGGCGGTGGTGTCGAGCGGGGCAGCGGCGGCGGCAGCGACAGCGGGCGCAAGCGCGGGCGGCGCGGTCCGGCGCGATGCCGGGTGTGCGGCAGGACGCTGACCGACGCCGGCGAGATGAAGCTGATGCGCTGTGAGGACTGCCCCTCCGACATGGACGAGGCGCTCTACGAGCGGCTGCGTGATTGGCGTGCCGACCAGGCCCGGCAGTTGGGCCAGCCCGCGTTCTGCGTCTTCACCGACAAGACGTTGATGGCGATCGCCGAGGCGGCACCGGCCACGGAGGGGGAACTGGTGGCCATCGCAGGGGTGGGCGTCCGCAAGCTCGATCGCTTCGGGGCCGATGTACTGGCCATCTGCGCAGGTCAGGAGGGCGGCGTAGGTGATGGGGAGGACTGATGCAAACTCGTCGAAAAAATAGTTTGCGCCCGCCCCAGTGGTCGCCATAGGTTCTTAACCACGGAACAGCGGCTTCTCCTAAGCCCTGTCTTCGTGCTGTACTTATCCGAATACGTGTGACCGGCCCGCCGGTCCCCGAGACGCCGAGAGGAGGCGATTGCAGTGATCAGCATCATCAACACCGTCAAAATGACCGATCGCTCGGTCGTCTCTGCCTGCTCGCTCGGCGGCTCCGTCGTCGTCTCTTCGCTGCGTGGCACCGGTCTGTCCGGCATTTCCGCCGTCGTTCCGGCGTCCCTGGCGAGCCTCCCCGTCCGGGAGCGCAATGAGCGACCGACCCAGGCACCGATTGCAGCAGTAGCGAAGACCCAGGCCCAGGCCTATGGCTTCGCGGCAGCCGGTGCCGGATTTACCAAGCAGACGACGCAGCACCACACGATGTGGGCCTTCCGTGGGCTCGAACCCTGGAGTGATCCAGCCTGATTCGGCATCAGGCCGGCGCCTTCAGGGCCGCGGAACCCCACTCGGGATCCGCGGCCCTTCTGTTTTGCCCGAACAGGTGAGACAGGCCGAAGGGGCCTCGGGACTAGCAAGACCCGGTACCAGCAGCCACCGGCCAACCGGCCGGGACGACCAGACGAGGAAACAAAAACCGTGCAACTCGAAGCGCACGCCCCGTCCGTACCGCCTTCCCAAACGATCCCCCCGCCCGGTCTCACGGAGGATTCCGCCTTGACCCCGCTCACCCCGCTCACCGCGCTCACCGCGCTCGACGACGCCATCGAGAACCTCGGCGTGTCCGTCCCCTGCCGTACCTACGACCCGGAGGTCTTCTTCGCCGAGTCTCCGGCCGATGTCGAGTACGCCAAGTCCCTCTGCCGCACCTGCCCGCTGATGGAGGCCTGCCTCGCCGGCGCCAAGGAGCGGCGCGAGCCCTGGGGTGTCTGGGGCGGCGAGCTGTTCGTCCAGGGCGTGGTCGTGGCCCGGAAGCGTCCGCGTGGACGCCCGCGCAAGAACCCGGTCGCGGCATGAACGCCACCGGCACGATCGATCACCCCAGGACGCACGACCCCAAGAAGCAGGCCCCGATGACCTCTTCCACCAGCGAGCCCGTCGGCTCCGCGACCCTCGACGTCACCACCATTGGCGCGAACGCCTCACGCCAGAACAGGAACCGTGAGATGCAACTCATCCCAGAAGCCTTGGCCCGAGCCCACATGCAAGAGCGCTTGCGGGAAGCCGACGCGGAGCGCCGGGCCCAGCGCCTGGTCGCCGCCCGGCGGATGCAGCGCCGCGCCGAGCGCGTGTCGCTGCGCGCCCGCCGTGCCCTGGCCATGGCGGTCATGCAGTAGAAACCGGTGCGACAGAGCCCGGAAAGCGCCTCTCGTGGGGGCCGGTCCGAACCGACCGGCCCCCACGGTGCGTTGTTCCCGCCATCGGCCCCGGCAGGAGTTATCGTCTGGTAGTGGACCAGCAGACTCCTCACCCCGCGCAGCCGGGAGCCGAGGCCATCGTGTGCTTCCGCTGCGGCAAGACCGCCGAGGGCACGCCGCTGACCTGGACCTGCTCCGTGGAGAACGGCATCCGGCAGTTCTTCTGCGACGACTGCGCCCGGGCCAATATCAGGTCGATCGAAGGACGGCTCGACTCCTCCTGGTGGTGACCTCAGGCACCGGCCCCGGCTTCCGCCATGGCATCCGGTTCGTCCTCCGCCGCTCCGAAGCCCGGTAGCCAGGCGGTGAGTTCGTCCCGCAGCCGGACCGTCGCGCCCAACTGGCACAGCACCCCGATCGTGCTCAGCGTGACCCGGTGGATCAGCAGATAGGCAGGCGGCAGATTGAGCTGCTTGCCCAGCTGGTGCGCGGGGGAGCGGGGATCGCCGATCCGGGCCGCCTGCCGGCGGAGCCAGCCCCGACTGAAGGTGAACACCTCCACTCGCGTGGGCTCGATGACCGGCAGCAGCCACTCCAGCACGGCGTCCGGGTCGAGGCTGACGGACTCCTTGACGAACCCCTCCTCGCACAGGTGCTCGTACACCGCGGCGGCCTCGCCCTCGAGGGCCATCCGGAGCGAGTCACCGATTGTCCGGGGCAGCCCGCCGGGCAGCCGGTCCACCGTGCCGAAGTCCAGCACCCCGAGCCGCCAGCCCGAGCCGTCCGCCGTGTCCTGCGAGGGCAGCAGCCGGAAATTGCCAGGATGCGGATCAGCGTGCAGCAGGCCTGTACGGGCCGGGCCCGAGAAGAGAAAACGGGCCAGCAGCTGGCCCGCCCGGTCACGTTGTTCGCTGGTGCCCTCCGCGATCACCTCGGCCAGCGGTATTCCGTCCATCCACTCGGTCACCAGTACCTGGTCGCACTGGTGCACCACGTCCGGCACCACCACATCGGGGTCGTCCGCGAACACCGCGGCGTGCGCCCGCTGGGCCTCCGCCTCCAGCGCGTAGTCCAGTTCCTCCCGGACCCGGTCCCGCAGCTCGGCGATGAGCGGCTTGATCTCTATCCCCGGGATCAGCGGCCCCAGCAGCTTGGCGAACCGGCTGAGCTGGTTCAGGTCCGACAGCAGTGCTTCCCCGGCTCCCGGGTACTGGACCTTGACCGCCACGTCCCGTCCGTCGTGCCAGACGGCCCGGTGGACCTGGCCTATGGACGCCGCGGCCGACGGCTTGTCCTCGAACTCCAGGAACCGTTCCCGCCAGTCCTCGCCCAGCCGTTCCTCCAGTGCGGCGTGCACCGAGCGGGTGGGCATGGGCGGTGCCGCTTCCTGAAGCTTGGTCAGTGCCGCACGGTAGGGGCCCGCCGCTTCTTCGGGCAACGCCGACTCGAAGACGGAGAGCGCCTGACCGAGCTTCATGGCGCCTCCCTTCAGCTCGCCGAGTACCTTGAACAGCTGCTCGGCCGTACGCTGTTGCAGCTCGCGGCTCACTATCTCGGCGGACTTCCCGCCTATTCGCTTGCCCAGGCCCCAGGTGGCACGGCCCGCGATGCCCAGGGGCAGAGCGGCCAACTTGGCGGTACGGGTGACCGCCTTCCGCGGAAGATCGGACATACACCCTCCAATTCCTCGACAGCCGTGCCGCGTTGCCTTGCGGCAGTACTGCGTCGGCGGCAATTACCCCGACATTGTGTCCTGCGGCTCCACGACCCCCGAGGCGCACTCCCCTCCAGCGTTGCCCGCCGCTCCGCAGCCACATCCGGCGTGCGGTCCGATCCGTTCCGAGGCCCACGCCAGCGCCGGCAGTGACGTCTTCCAGCGGGCTCCGGTACTTGCCGGAAGGTCCCCGTCCAGAAACGCCAGCACATGCGCGGCCGCCAGCCCGGCGACCGCCGTCGCGACCGCCATGTCGCAGGCCGGTACGCCCTCCCGCCGCCCAGAGCGCCACTGCGCCAGCAGCCGCGGCCATGCCGGGTCCCGCTCCTCCCACCCCAGGGCCAGGCACTTCGCGCAGGCGCTTCCACCGGGGAGCACCAGCGGCCCCACCACCCCGGTGCCCTCGACGACCCCGGTATAGAGATGAGGGATGCCGGAGGCGATCCAGGACTCGGCGGCGACCGGGTCCGGTGCGTAGGCGTCGAGGCCGTCGCGCGGGGCGACCACGACCAGCGCGAGCCCCGGCGGCGAACCGCCCATCGGTTCCGCCAGCTCCGCCTCGCGCGGCAGCCTCCCGGGCGCGGCACCGCGCACCAGCCGCTCCGCGGCCTCGTTCCTGCGCTTCCCGGCCGCCCTGGCCGGCAGGCCGCCGGGCGCCACATCCCATGACTCCACGCACTGACCGTCGAGTACCTCCACCCGCCCCACGCCGGAGGCGGACAGCACGGCGGCCAGGGTCGCGCCGACCCGGCCCGCGCCGCGCACCTGGACGCGCATGGCCCGCCGGGCCGCCAGCCGCCGTATCCCGCCGCCCGGCTCCGGGTGGACGACCGAGAGTGAGGCCAGATCGGGCCGCAGCCGGTCGTTCAGTCCCCCCGGCCGCCTGCGCAGCGCATCGGCTGCCGCGCCCCCGGCCGTCGGATCGTCGATCAGGCCCGCCTTCGCCAGCCGCTCGACCAGGCGGTCCACAAGTCCGTCGGGCAGGCCCAACGCGCGGGCTTCCTCTCGCAGCAGCGGCAGGCCGCGTGTCCCGTCGAGCCGCTCCAGCAGACTGCCCGTCGCCAGGTCCAGCGGACCGACCACCACCGCATGCGCGGGCGTCACCCCGAACTGCACGGTCTGCAGGTCCCGCCATGCCCGCCGCAGCGCAGGCTTCAGCATCGGATGCATGACATACCCCCGTCACTTCGTGCCGCCGCTCGACGGCCCGTGCGGAATCCCCGGCGGAGATCCCGCAGCCAGATTGCACCGCCTCCGCGGTATCTGACCCGAGTTGTCCACAGGTGAGGGGTGTTAATCATGCGAATGCCGCACGCACGAATGGATCACGACTGAACCGTCCCGGAGGCAGGACTTCCCCCACTGACAGCCGGTAACGTCGGGGCGTGCCCGGAAGCCCGCAGCGCAGCACGACAGGCCAGCCGCCCCGCGGCTCCGCGGCGAGCCCGGTCGAGGTACGGAGAAGCAGCCGGCGTAGCAGAACGGTCTCCGCGTACCGGGAGGGCGACCGCACCATCGTCCTCATCCCGGCCCGGATGTCGGAGGCGGAGGAGCAGCGCTGGGTGAGGGTGATGCTCGACAAGCTCGCGGCGCAGGAAAGCAGACGTCTCCTCGGCGACTCCGAACTGACCGAGCGCGCCGAGCGGTTGTCGGAGCAGTATTTGGGCGGCAGGGCGCGGCCCGCCTCGGTTCGCTGGGTCACCAACCAGAACACCCGCTGGGGCTCCTGCACCCCTGCCGAGGGCAGCATCCGCCTCTCGCACCGGCTGCAGGGAATGCCGGAGTACGTCATCGACTATGTGCTCGTCCATGAACTGGCGCATCTGCTCGTGCCGGGCCACGGCCCGCGTTTCTGGCGGCTGTTGGAGGCATATCCCCGAACCGAACGGGCGCGCGGCTATCTGGAGGGTGTGGTCGCGGCCGAGCGGCTGCCGCACCTGCCCGCCGCACGCGGAGAGTGACCGCCGACGGTTCTGTACCGAGTCTGTACCGGCCTGGGCTCTTCGTCGGACTTTGCGGTTAGCCTGACGCGACGGATTCACCATCGGGATGGGGGACGGTCGTTACGCATGGCCAGGGAATTCCAACGCGGCCACAAGGCCAGGATCAGTGATCTCACGGCGGGAACCGATCTCTATGTGGGGGTGCAGATCGCCGGCCCCGGAATGACGTTCGACATCAGCTGCTTCGGTCTCGACGCCGATGAACGGCTTTCGGACGACCGGTATTTCGTCTTCTTCAACCAGCCGAAGTCGCCCGAGGAGTCGATCCAGCTGCTCGGCCCGCAGGCCGGTGACACGGAGTCATTCCGGGTCGCCCTGGACCGCGTCCCGGACCACGTCCAGAAACTGTCGTTCACCGCAACGATCGACGGTGCGGGTCAGATGTCGCAGGTCGGGCCGGGGTACATCCGGATCGTCGCGGGCGGCGAAGAGGTCGCCAGGTACGCCTTCGACGGCTCGGAGTTCTCCACCGAGCGCGCCGTGATGCTCGGCGACTTCTACCTCAAGGACGTCTGGCGTTTCGCCGCCGTGGGCCAGGGCTTCGACGGCGGTCTCGATGCGCTGCTGAGGAACTTCGGCGGCGAGGTCGCCGAGGAGGAACCGGCGCAGCACGCCACCGAGGCACCGTCCTTCGCGCCCCCTGCCGGTCAGGCGCCCGCCCCCGCCCCGCAGTTCGGAGCCCCTGCCCCCGTCGCGCCGGCGCCCCGGTTCGGCGCTCCTGCCGGGCCCCCGGCTCCGCAGCCCGCGCCGTCCTTCGGCGGTCCGCAGGCCCCCGCTTCGGCGCCTGCTCCCGCCCCCGCCCCGCAGTTCGGCACGCCGACGCCCCAGACGGCGAGTGTCTTCGGTGCCCCGCCGGCCCCGGCGCCCGCCCCGGCCCCCGCACCCGTCAGCCCGCCCGGATACACCGCGCCCGCTCCGGTCGCCCCGCCCGGATATCCCGCGCTCTCGGCCTCCGCCCCGTTCCCCGGCCAGGCGCCGCCGTTCGGGGCCGCCCCGACCGTGGCCGCCGTTCCCTCCGAGGCAGGGCTTCGCGTCGTACTGACGAAGTACCAGGAAGCCCCGGTCGGCGACCGGTGGACCGAGCAGAACCCGCAGCTGGTCCGTGCCACGCTCGGCGACGGGCAGAGCATTCTGGCCAAGCAGGGCAGCATGGTGGCCTACCAGGGCGACATCGACTTCGCTCACAAGGGCTCCGGGCTGCTCGGCAAGCTGACCGGCCAGCTCACCGGACAGGGCATGTCGCTGATGCGCTGTTCCGGAAAGGGCGAGGTGTTCCTCGCCGACGAGGCGAGCCGGCTGTTCGTGATCCGGCTGGAGGGCGGGGAGCAGCTCTACACCAGTGCCCAGGGCGTGCTGGCCTTCGACGAGTCACTGGACACGGAGGTACGCCGTATCGAGGGCGCGGGGCTGCCCGGCGGCGGGCTGTTCAGCATGCTCTTCTCCGGGACCGGTGCGGTCGTCGTGAAGACCCGGGGCATCCCCGTCGTGCTTCCGGTGGGACCGGCCACGTACGTCGACGGGAACGCGGTCATCGCGTGGTCGGCGGGCGCGCAGGCCGTCACCACCACCGCGCTCCGGCTGCGCCGCTCCGGGTACGCCCGACAGGGCGGGGAGGCCGTCAATCTCCAGTTCCGGGGCGCCCCGGGCAACTTCGTCGTCGTCCAGCCCTTCGAGGTGTGAGGCCACTCCATGGATTCGCAGATGCTCAGCGCACACCGGGTGGCTCCGACCGCCACCCGCATGGCCGTGCACAGCGCCAAGACGCTCAAGGTCACCATGGTCACCGGGCAGGACCTGCTGGCCAAGGCCGGTTCGATGATCGCGTACGACGGCTATGTGCAGTTCGACGCGGCTCCCGGCAGTCTGCGCCGCACGGCGGAGGAGATGGTCACCGGAGAGGGCGGCCGGCTGATGATGTGCCGCGGCGACGGCCACCTGTATCTCGCCGACTACGGAGGCGACGTCATGGTGATGCATCTCTCCGACGAGGCGCTGTCCGTCAACGGCGCCACTCTGCTCGCCTGTGACGCGAGCCTCCAGCTCTCCATCGAACCGGTCAAGGGCCTCGCCAAGTTCTCGGGCTCCGGACTGACGAACCTGGTGATCCGGGGTACCGGATGGGTCGCTCTCGTCAGCCGGGGCGTCCCCGTGGTGCTCGACTGCGCGGAGCGGGAGACCTACGTCGACCCCGACGCGCTCATCGCCTGGACCAACGGCCTGGAGATGAAGGCCCGGCGCACCATCAAGGCGAGCGCGCTCATCGGCCGCGGCAGCGGCGAGGCCATGCAGATCGGCTTCAAGGGCCAGGGCTTCGTCGTCGTACAGCCGAGCGAGGACACCGGCGACCGTTTCAAGATCCGGGGCTGAGAGGAGCACCAGCCATGCACAGCACACTCTTCGCGCACGTCCCGGTGGAGTCGACGGAGCGCTACGTTCTGCAGAACCCCCAGTTGCTGAAGGCGGACGTCAACCAGGGCAGCGGTCCCCTTCTCGCCCGGCAGGGCGCGATGGTCGCCTTCGAGGGGCAGGTCGAGTTCGACAGCCAGTACCGCAACCGCAGCTGGCGCAACGTGGAGCGGATGACCGGGGAACGGCTGGAACTGATGCGCTGCAAGGGCACAGGCGTCGTCTACCTCGCCAACTTCGCCCAGCACATCCACATCACGGACGTCGGCCCGGGCATCACCGTCGACAGTTCCTACATCCTCGCCTTCGACGGCACGCTCGGGGTCGGCATCGTCGCCATCGACAGCGCCGTCGAGATCGCCTCGGCCGGCGCGTACAACCTGGAGCTGAGCGGCGCCGGCAAGGTCGCGCTGATGACCTCCGGGGAACCGCTCGTCCTCGAGGTCGGCCCGGACAGGAACGTCTGCGCGGACGCCGACGCCGTCATCGCCTGGTCCACCTCGCTGCGCACCCAGCTCCAGGCGCCGACCTCGTCGTCCGCCGTGTGGCGGCGCAGGGGCTCCACGGGGGAGGGCTGGGAGATGCAGTTCACCGGCTCCGGGTTCGTCCTGCTGCAGCCCAGCGAGCTGCTGCCGCCGCAGCATCTGCGGACCTCCGGAGCGCTCGGCCAGTTCGGCATGGGCCGCGGCGGGCTGCAGGGCAACTCCCTGGGCGGCAGCCGCAACTGAGCGCGGTCCGCACGCACATACAAAGGGGCGCCCGTCATCGACGGCGGTTTCCAGGGGACGGGGGCCCCTTTGTATGTCTCTACAGCGCCGCGCGGGCGTTCTCCAGCAGTCGTACGACCGACTCGTCGGCCACGTCCGGCACCTCGTCGTACCGGAACCAGCGCAGGTCGATCGACTCGTCACTGATCACCTCGGCCGCACCGGGCGGCGCCACCGCCGCGTACTGCACATCGAGATGCCAGTTGCAGGGCGACGGGATCGGATGACGGTCGAGCCGCACCGGGCCGCCGGGCAGCAGCGTCAGCCCCGAGGCGATCCCGGACTCCTCCCGCGCCTCGCGCAGTGCGGCTTCGGCGAGCGAGGAGTCGCCGGGCTCGCAGTGGCCGCCCATCTGCAGCCACATCCGGAGCTTCCTGTGCAGGGTGAGCAGCACCCGCCCGTGCGACGGATCGATCACCAGGGCGCTCGCCGTGATATGCCCGGCCTCGCAGGCCTTCCACATCCCGTCCGGATGCGCCGCCAGATGCTCCAGATAGGTCCGGCGCAGCTCCGGCTGCTGCTCGTAGTTCTTCAGGACAAGTACGGCGTCTTCGTGCAGGCTCACTTCTTGTCGTCGTCCTCGTCCCCGCGCTCCGCGGCCTCGCCCAGCATCTTGTCGAGCTCGGAGAAATCGAGCTGCTCACGGTGGACGAAGCCGTCCGGGTCGTCCAGGTCGGACGCGGTCGGCAGCATGTCCGGGTGCTCCCACAGCCCGTCGCGCCCGTCGACACCGCGCGCGTCCGTGAGCGAGGCCCACAGCCGGGAGGCGTCGCGGAGCCGGCGCGGGCGCAGCTCCAGACCGATCAGCGTGGCGAAGGTCTGCTCGGCCGGGCCACCGGTCGCGCGCCGCCTGCGCAGCGTCTCGCGCAGCGCGTCCGCCGAGGTGAGCCGGGGCTTGGCGGCCTCGTGCACCACGGCGTCCACCCAGCCCTCGACCAGGGCGAGAGCCGTCTCGAGACGGGCCAGTGCGGCCTTCTGCTCCGGGGTGTCCTCCGGCTGGAACATGCCCTGCTGGAGCGCTTCCTGGAGCTGTTCCGGATTGGACATGTCGAGCCGGCCGACCGCGTCCTCCAGCTTGGAGGTGTCGACCTTGATGCCGCGCGCATACCCCTCGACCGCGCCGAACAGGTGCGCGCGCAGCCACGGCACATGGGCGAAGAGCCGCTGGTGGGCGGATTCGCGCAGCGCCAGATAGAGCCGGACCTCCTCCTTCGGCACACCGAGGTCCTTGCCGAACGCCTCGATGTTCAGCGGCAGCAGCGCGGCCTTGCCGGCCGGCCCCAGCGGCAGACCGATGTCGGTCGAACCGACCACCTCGCCCGCCAGCACACCCACGGCCTGGCCGATCTGCTGGCCGAACATGGCCCCGCCCATGGAGCGCATCATGCCGATGAGCGGGCCGGCCATGGCCTGCATCTCCTCGGGCAGCACCCCGCTCATGGCGGCCCCGACGCGCTCGGCGACCGGGTCGACCAGCTCCTTCCACACCGGCAGGGTCGCCTCGACCCACTCGGCGCGGCTCCAGGCCTTCGCCGTGCCGGAGCCGGGCGACAGGGAGGTCGCGTTGTCCAGCCACAGGTCGGCGAGACGCATCGACTCCTCGACCGCGGCCTGATCGGCGGGACCGACGCTGGCGTCCTTGACGCCGTCGGGGGTGCCCTGCGCGACGGTCTGGCGGGCGATCTGCTTGGCCATGTCCCAGTTCACCGGGCCGCCCTCGTAGCTCAGCATCTGGCCGAGCTGCTGGAAGGCCGCGCCCAGGTCGCCGGGGTTCATGGAGCCGAAGATCGCGGCGAAGGGATTCTCCGCACCGCCCGCACCCATGCCCGGCAGTCCGAACCCCAAGGGGTTCGCCGGGCCGCTGCCCTGGCCGCCGGCACCCTGGCCACCGCCCTGGCCCTTCTTCTTGCCCTCGTCGCCGTTCTCCGGCTCCTCCGGCGGAAGACCGAATCCGAATGGGGTGTCACTCACGGGTTTCCTCGGCTCGTAGGGCCGCCGGCTCCGGCCGACGGCGAATGCCCGACATCACCACCCAGCGTAGACATCCGAGCCGCCACTGGGGCTCGGTGCTCCGCCGGCTCCCGGCCTGCGGCAGGATGGACGCCACCTGGTGCGCACGGTCAATTCCCGTACGTACTGAAGACAACCGCTGGAGACGCCCGGTGAGTTCCCCTGATCCGCAGGTTCGCGCAGCGCGAAACACCACCCACGCCGCCGCCCGTGGCCCCGTCGTCGCGGTGACCGGCGCCGCCACGGGTGTCGGCGCCCTGCTCACCCGGCGCCTGGTCGCGTCGGAGGAGGTCAAGCAGGTCATCGCCATCGACGAGAGTCGCGGCGACGTGTCCGAGGCGCAGTGGCACATCCTGGACGTACGCGATCCGGCGATCGCCGAGAAGCTGCGCGGCGTGGACGTGGTGGTGCATCTGGCACTCGATCTCGACCTGGAGACCTACCCTGCCGCCCGGACCGCGTACAACGTGCGCGGAACCCAGACGGTGCTCACGGCCGCCGCGGCCGCGGGCGTCCGCCGGGTCGTGCTCTCCACGTCCGCGATGGTCTACGGCGCGCTCCCGGACAACGAGATTCCGCTCTCCGAGGACGCCGAGCTGCGGGCAACCGCCGAGGCGACGGGCGTCGGCGACCTGCTGGAGATCGAGCGGCTCGGCCGCCGCGCGCCCCGTGCGCACCCCGGCCTGAACGTCACCGTGGTCCGGCCCACCGTCCTGGTGGGCGGCACGGACACCGCGCTCACCCGGTACTTCGAGTCGCCGCGCCTCCTGGTGGTCGCCGGATCACGCCCCACCTGGCAGTTCTGCCATGTCGAGGACCTGTGCAGCGCCCTGGAGTACGCCGCGCTGGAAAAGGCCGACGGAGAGTTCGCGGTCGGCTGCGACGGCTGGCTGGAGCAAGAGGAGGTCGAGGAGCTCAGCGGCATCCGGCGCATGGAGCTGCCCTCCGCCGTGGCCCTCGGCGCCGCCGCCAGGCTGCACCGGATCGGCCTCACACCGTCCCCCGCCGGGGACCTGGCCTACACGATGCACCCGTGGGTGGTCAGCGTCGGCAGGCTGCACGACGCGGGCTGGCGGCCGGCGTGGACCAACGAGGAGGTGCTTGCCGCGCTCCTCGAGGAGGTGGAGGGCCGGCACACCGTCGCGGGCCGACGGCTCGGCCGTAAGGACGCCACCGCCGCGGGCGCCGCGGGCGCGACGGTCGCGCTGCTGGGCACCGCCGCGCTGGTGCGCCGGGCCCGCAAGGCGCGCCGCCGACTGTAGGACCTTCCCAGGGAGGGTTCGCCGGCCCGGTCGAAACTGATGTTCCGCGATGTCAGTGCCGTACGGCACGATGGCCCCATGGCACGCACCATTGACCATCCCGGCGAGCTGGCGGCACAGGATCCCATCCGGCTGCTGGCGATCCGCGACACCCCGCTCTCCGTCGACGAGGTCTTCCGGGCGGTCGGTGACGACGCGGCGGGCGGCACCGCGCTCTTCGTCGGGACCGTGCGCAACCACGACGGCGGAGCCGATGTCGACGCCCTCGGTTACTCCTGCCACCCCACCGCAGAGTCCGAGCTGCGCCGGGTGGCCGAGAAGGTCGCCGCGAACCACCCCGTACGTGCCCTTGCGGCCGTCCACCGAGTGGGTGATCTGACGGTCGGCGATCTGGCGGTGGTCGTGGCCGTCTCCTGCCCGCACCGAGCGGAAGCGTTCGAGGCATGCCGCGAGCTGATCGACGACCTGAAGCACGAGGTCCCGATCTGGAAGCACCAGAAGTTCTCGGACGGCACAGAGGAGTGGGTCGGCGCGTAGCGCCGTCATCCGGGGGTGGTGGTCGGGCGACGGGTGGGAGGGTCGGCGCGTAGCGCCGTCATCCGGGGGTGGTGGTCGGGCGACGGGTGGGAGGGTCGGCGCCTGCTGAGGCGGGCGTGAGGCCTGGACAGGCACCAGATCGGCGGACGGCAGGCCGACACGGCCGTCCGAAGCCTGTGAGGACCCCTGGGGCCGAGCAGTGCGAGGGCGGCATACAAGGAGGGGCCGGACGGCACGGAGGAGTGGGTCGGCGCCTGCTGAGGCGGGCGTGAGGCCGAGCAGCGCGAGAGCGGTCGTGTCAAGGACGCGCTGCCCTGTCGGTGAGCATCCGCCCCGATTTGCGTAACCGTACCCCTGCCCTGAGCGTTGAACCGTCAGATGGTTAATCTGCTGATCGGCCCGTTGTGGTCGCTCATGGGGTCGGGAGGTCGGGATGGCATCACTCGCCTGGTTGCTGATTCCGCTTTTCGCTGCCATCGGTGCAGCGATATGGGGAAGCTGGGCCTCGAGGAATCGAACTGCCGGGGACGTCGCGGAGCTCGCGGGGTACGCCCGGTTCCGTGACGCGATGGAGAAGACACGCTCCGGTTCCGAACCGGTCTGACCTCCGTCCGTACGCATGCGCCGAGGAGCCCGTACGGACCGGCCCCAGGGGTGGACTGACGGCCCCGTCCCGTACTGTCGTTCCATGCCACGCCGCACGGCGACGATGCTCGCCTCCACCCTCATGCTGATCGCGCTGCTCTGCGCGGGGGTGCTCATCACGCCGCCCTACGCGGAGATGTCGCCCGGGCCCACCGTGAACACGCTCGGGGAGTCCAGTGGCGAGCCGGTGCTTGAGATCTCCGGCCACAAGACCTACCCGACGTCCGGGCACCTCAACATGACGACGGTCAGGGTCACCGGCGCGGACTACAGGATGAATCTCGTCGAGGTGGTCTACGGCTGGCTGGCGCACGACAGCGTGGTGGTCCCGCACGACACCCTCTACCCGGGCGGCAAGACCGAGGAGCAGTCCACGCAGGAGAACGCCGAGGAATTCAGCCAGTCCCAGGAGAGCGCCAAGGTGGCGGCGCTCGGTGAGCTCGGCATCCCGGTGAAGTCGCGCGTAGTGGTCTCGACCGTCGTCAAGGACAGCCCGGCCGAGGGCCGGCTGCACGCGGGCGACGTCATCAAGGCCGTCGACGGCACCGCCGTGAAGGAGCCGACCGACGTGGCCAAGCTGGTCACCAGGCACAAGCCGGGCGAGGACGTGGTCTTCACGATCGTCCCCGCCAAGGACGCGGCCGCCGCCGAGAAGGCCGGCAAGGCGCTGACGGGCAGCGAGAAGGTCACCATCACGACCCGGAAGGCGTCCGACGACGATCGCGCGGTTGTCGGCATCCAGGCCGGGACCGATCACACGTTTCCGTTCGACATCGACATCAAACTGGCCGATGTGGGCGGCCCCAGCGCGGGGCTGATGTTCTCGCTCGGCATCGTCGACAAGCTCACGCCCGGCAGCATGACCGGCGGCAAGTTCGTCGCCGGTACCGGCACGATCGACGACAAGGGCAAGGTCGGTCCGATCGGCGGCATCACCATGAAGCTGGTCGGCGCGCGGCAGGCCGGCGCCGAGTACTTCCTGACGCCGGCCGAGAACTGCGCCTCCGCGGCCGCGGACACCCCGGCCGGGCTCACCCTGGTCAAGGTGAAGACGATAGACGACGCGACGAAGGCGCTGGAGAAGATCCGGACGGGCGACACCGCCGCGCTTCCCGGCTGTGCCACGAAGTAGTGCCCCTCCCGGCAACGTCTGCCCCGTCGCGACGTTCCCCCAGGGGGCGCCCCCGGACACGCACGCGCGCTGCGTCGGCCGAAAACCCGAGGAGCGCCGCTACGAGGGTCTTCGGCCGCCGTGCGATCGCACGCACCGGAGGCCGCTCCTTGACGGGTAAACGTTGCCGGTCGCGGCACTGGGCGGTGTCCGGCATGATCCGCCGGACACTCCCAGGCGCCGCCCGCGACCGGAGACCGCCGTCAGGCCTCGAAGGTCGCCGCGAGCGCCTCTGCCAGGCCCGGGACCAGGTCGGCACCCGTGAGGACCTCCGTCGCGGAGTCCTTCTCACGCAGTCGCACCGCCGATTCGCGGGCCCCGTCGCGCAGCACCGCCACGGTCATCCGGACCTCCTGGCGCTCCGGGTGGGCGGCCACCCACTTCGCCAGGGCCTTCTCGTTCATTCCCTCGGGAACGGACGCCTCGGCGGACGGCGGCAGCATCAGCCGTTCCACGGTCAGCGCGCATCCGGCGACCGCGTCGGGCCAGGCGATGGTGGCGAGGAACTCGTCCAGCGGGGCATCCGCCGGAATCTCGTCCTGTTCGATGGGGGTGAGCGGGGCGGCTGCCTCGTCTTCGTCGAGACCGAGCTGGGCGGCGAGCGCCGGCTCCTGGGCGCGCAGCTGTGCGGTGTCGACGAGCGCGAAGAGCCGGGCGGGCTGGTCCCAGCCGAGCCCGGAGGCGTACTCGTCGATCTCGAGCACGGCTCGGGTGAGCGGGCTCGCGGCCATCGGGGGGCCTGAGGGGGAAACGTTGGACATGGTCAATATCCTGCCTCCTTCCCACCCCGGATCGGGAACTGGTTAAAGCCTCAGTAAGTTGCATGAGTGGGCCTCTACGATCGCAGGGGCCTGTTTCATGACGATCGCGAACTTCGAGGTGCGCACGTTGGCTTTCCAGATGCCGGACCGCGGCGGAGGCCCTTCCGGGCCACGGATCAGAGTCGGCCGCCCGTCCCGGCGGGCCCGGACCCTTCTCATGACACTGGGCGTGCTGGCCGTGCTGGCCATGGCGTTCGTCATGTTCTCCGGGTTCTGGACGGACTGGCTGTGGTACCGCTCGGTCGACTACTCGTCCGTCTTCACCACCCAGCTGTGGACCAAGATCGGGCTGTTCCTCGTCTTCGGACTGCTGATGGCCGTGGCCGTCGGTCTGAACATCTGGCTCGCCTACCGGCTGCGGCCGCCGCTGAGCGCGATGTCCCTGGAGCAGCAGAGCCTGGACCGCTACCGCATGGGCATCGCCCCGTACAAGCGGTGGGTGCTGCTGGCGGTCACGTCGCTGGTCGGACTGATCGCCGGCGCCTCCGCCTCCTCCCAGTGGCGCACCTGGCTGACGTGGGTGAACGGTGTGTCCTTCGGCCAGAAGGACCCGCAGTTCAAGATGGACGTGTCGTTCTACGCGTTCGACCTGCCCTGGTACCGCTTCCTGCTGGGCTTCGGCTTCGCCGCCACCGTGCTGTCGCTGATCGCCGCCGTCCTGGTGCACTACCTGTACGGGGGCCTGCGCATCACCAGCCCCGGCGGGCGGGCCACGGCCGCGGCCACCGGCCACCTGTCGGTGCTGCTGGGCGTCTTCGTCTCGCTCAAGGCCGTGGCGTACTGGCTCGACCGGTACGGCCTGGCGGTGAAGTCCAGTGACTTCAAGGCCACGGACAGCTGGACCGGTCTGCGGTACGTCGACGCCAACGCCTACCTCCCGGCCAAGACCATCCTGTTCTGCATCGCCGTCATCTGCGCGCTGCTGTTCTTCGCGACGCTGTGGCGCCGCACCTGGCAGCTGCCGGTGATCGGCTTCGGTCTGATGGTCCTCTCGGCGGTCCTGATCGGCGGGCTGTACCCGGCGATCGTGCAGAAGTTCCAGGTCCAGCCGAACGAGCAGGCCAAGGAATCGCCGTACATCAAGAAGAACATCGACGCCACGCGTGAGGCGTACGACATCGACGACGCGAAGGTCACCGACTACTCGGGCAAGAACGACGCCTCGGACCCCAAGAAGCTGCGCGAGGCATCCGACACGGCGGCCAGCTACCGGCTGATCGACCCCAACGTCGTCTCGCCGGCCTTCCAGCAGCTCCAGCAGGAGCGTAAGTACTACCAGTTCCCCTCGACCCTCGACGTCGACCGCTACAAGGGTCCCGACGGCAAGGAACAGGACACGGTCATCGGTCTGCGCGAGCTCGACATCACGGGCATCCCCAAGCGCAACTGGATCAACGACCACTTCACCTACACCCACGGCTACGGCGCCGTCGCCGCCAAGGGCACCGGCACGGACTCCACCGGCTCCCCGGACTTCACCGAGTCGGGCCTGCCGGCCAAGGGTGAGCTCCCCGCGCACGAGCAGCGGATCTACTACGGCGAGAAGACCAAGCAGTACTCGATCGTCGGCGGTCCGCAGAAGGAGCTCGACTACGAGGACAACGGCGAGAAGACCACCAGCTACAAGGGCAAGAGCGGGGTGGACATCAGTAACCCGCTGAACCGCGCGGCCTATGCGGTGGCCTTCAACGAGCCGCAGATCTTCTACTCCGGCGCCATCGGCGAGGGCTCGCGGATCCTCTACAACCGCACGCCCAAGGAGCGCGTCGAGGCCGTCGCCCCCTGGCTGACGATCGACGGCGACGCCTACCCGGCGGTGGTCGACGGCAAGATCCAGTGGATCGTCGACGCGTACACCACGACCAACGGCTACCCCTACGCCTCGCGTACGACGCTGGGCGAGACCACGGCCGACGCGCTGACCGACACCCAGCGCGCGGTGGTCGCCCAGCAGAACCAGGTCAACTACATCCGCAACTCGGTGAAGGCCACCGTCGACGCGTACGACGGCACGGTCACGCTCTACCAGTGGGACACCGAGGACCCGGTGCTCAAGACCTGGATGAAGGCGTTCCCGGGCACGGTGAAGCCGAAGAGCGACATCGCTCCGGACCTGATGGAGCATCTGCGCTACCCGCAGGACCTGTTCAAGGTGCAGCGCGAGCTGCTCACCCGCTACCACGTCACCGACCCCGCGCAGTTCTACAGCGGCAGTGACGCCTGGCAGGTGCCGGACGACCCGACCAACCGGCAGAGCAACGCCGTCCCGCCGTACTACCTCTCGATGAAGATGCCGGGTCAGCAGGACCAGAAGTTCTCGCTGACCACGACCTTCACGCCGAACGGCCGGCCCAACCTCGGTGCCTTCATGGCCGTCGACGCCGATGCCGCCAGCAAGGACTACGGCACGATAAGGCTGTTGAAAGTCACCTCCAACGTGCTGGGCCCGCAGCAGGTGCAGAGCAAGCTCAACGGCCTTCCCGAGGTCGCCGAGTTCGTCCGCAACCTCAAGGGAACCGACTCCGAGATCGATTACGGCAATCTGCTGACGGTGCCGCTCGACGGCGGGTTCCTCTACATCGAGCCCGTATATGCACGAGGTGGCACGGCGAACTACCCGCTGCTCAAGAAGGTGGGTGTCTCCTATGGGGACAAGACCGTCTTCGAGGACAGCCTGACCGAGGCGCTGAACGCGGTCTTCGGGGTCGAGGGCACCACCCCGCCGACGACGCAGCCGCCCACGACCAAGCCGCCGACGACCAAGCCGCCGGTCACCGGGAGCACCCCGCTGGCACAGGCCATCGCGGATGCCCAGAAGGCGTACGACGCCGGTCAGGAGGCGCTGAAGAAGGGCGACTGGACCGCGTACGGCAAGGCGCAGCAGGACCTGCAGGACGCACTGCGCCGGGCGTCCGAGGCCGGGGCCGCACCGCAGCCCCGAAGCGGCAGCAAGGGCAGCTGAGCCGGGCCCGCTCCGCGTCGTGCTAAGGTGGTGACACAACGACGCGGGGTGGAGCAGCTCGGTAGCTCGCTGGGCTCATAACCCAGAGGTCGCAGGTTCAAATCCTGTCCCCGCTACTGAGAACGAGGGGCCCGGATCCATCAGGATCCGGGCCCCTCGTCTTGTTTTTTGGGGGGGGGCATCGGCCGCGCCTTGCAGGGGAGTTGGGGGACAGACGTGTTTGACTTATCTCTCTGTGGGCATGTCGACAAAACGCTGAAGTGACCTCACTGGCTGCGGTATACCGGGTGTACGGCGGTTATGGGTGGTGCGACGATGGTATTTATGGGGGACAGGGCAACTCTGTTGGAATCAGAGCGGTTTGGGCAGATGCGTTCCGATGTGGCCGAGGTGACCAACTCGGTCGAGGAGGAAGCACGGCACCGGCGCGCCGCTGACAGCGGTGACACCGCGGCCATGAGCGTTCTCGGATCCCTGTTGCTGCGCCGGGGCGACCTCGACGGCGCCGAGCCCTATCTGCGCGGTGCGACCGCGGACGGAGACCGGGCAGCCGCGAACAACCTGGGCGTACTTCTCCATCAGCGCGGCTACCCCGACGAGGCGGCCGGCTGGTGGCGCATCGCCGCCGTCGGCGGCTCCGCGGCGGCCGCGCACGCCCTCGGCCGCCACTACCGCGAGCGCGGCGACGAGCCCGCCGCCGAGTACTGGCTGCGCCAGTCGGCCGAGCAGGGCCATGCCCTCGGCGCGTACGCCCTCGCCGACCTCCTGGAGCACCGCAGCGACATGGGAGCCGAGCGCTGGCTGCGTGCCGCCGCGGAGCGGGGGCACCGGGAGGCCGCGTACCGGCTTGCCCGCACGCTCGAGCGGCGTGCGGCGGAAAAGGGGCCCGCCGTCACCGACTTCGCCACCGGCACCGGCTGGGATCCCTTCCCCACGGGCACGGGCCGCCGCGACGCCGGTGTCTACGACACCGGCACGGCGTTGGGCGCGGACCGCTGGGCGCTGACCGACACGGGGGTCCACCGCAGCCTTTCGGCCGGAGCCGGTGCCGACGCCCCCGGTCGGGCGGGCCGGACGCCGGACGGGCAGGGGAGTGACGCCCCTCGCGGACTCTCTCTCATCGATGAGGCCGAGCAGTGGTACCGGCAGGCCGCCGCTCGGGGGCACCGGCGGGCGGCACTGCACCTCGGGGCGATCCTGGAGAAGCGCGGCGAGCTCAAGGAGGCCGGCCGCTGGTATCTGACCTCGGCCAAGGACGGCGAGCCCCGTGCCGCCTGCGCCCTCGCCTTCCTCCTCAAGGACGCCGGCGACGAGGAGAGCGCCGCCATCTGGTGGCTGCGTGCCGCCCAGGACGGCGACGGCAACGCCGCCAACGCGCTGGGCGCGCTGCACACGGCACGCGGTGAGTCGCAGACCGCCGAACGCTGGTACCGCGCCGCCCTGGACGCGGGCGACATCAACGGCGCGTACAACCTCGGGCTGCTCTGCTCCGCCCAGGACCGCACCGCACAGGCCGAGCAGTGGTACCGCCGCGCCGCCTACGCGGGCCACCGCGAGGCCGCCAACGCCCTCGCCATCCTGCTGCTGCAGGGCGGCGATCCGATGGGCGCCGAGCCCTGGTTCTCCAAGGCGGCCGAGGCCGGCAGTGTGGACGCCGCCTTCAATCTCGGCATCCTGCACGCGGGCCGGGACGACGACGGGACGGCTCTGGAGTGGTACGAGCGTGCGGCGGCCGCCGGGCACACCGAGGCCGCGCTCCAGGTCGGCATCGCCCTGCTCCGGGACGGCGACGAGCACGAGGCCGAGCGGCATCTGCGCTGCGCGGCGGGCGGCGGCAGCGCCGAGGGAGCCTTCCGGCTTGCCACCGTGCTCGACGCGCGGCAGCCGCCACCGGGACAGCCCGCACTGGGCGAGCCGCGGAAGGCCAAGACCGAGTGCGAGGAGTGGTACGAGCGCGCCGCGGAGCAGGGCCATCGCCGCGCCCAGGTGCGCGTCGGCATGCTCGCGGCCGACCGCGGCGATGTGCGGGAGGCCGCCCGCTGGTACCGCGAGGCCGCCGAGGCCGGCAGCCGCAACGGCGCCTTCAACCTCGGGTTGCTGCTCGCCCGCGAGGGCAGCGAAGCGGAGGCGGCCCTGTGGTGGACGAGGGCCGCGCACGACGGGCACGGCCGCGCCGCACTGCGCCTGGCGCTGCTCGCCGCCCGTCGCGGCGAGCTGGCCGAGGGCCGACGCTGGTGCGCCAAGGCCGTGGAGCTCGGCCCGGCGGAGGTCACCGAGCGGGCGGCCCGGCTGCGCGACGCGCTCCACCAGGAGCTCACCGCGTAGCGGGCGTCATACGGATTTGCCCTGGTCGCCGGTGTCGCGTACTGTTGGGTTCACCGACGCGGGGTGGAGCAGCTCGGTAGCTCGCTGGGCTCATAACCCAGAGGTCGCAGGTTCAAATCCTGTCCCCGCTACTCAGACCGAAGGCCCGGATCCTCAGGATCCGGGCCTTCGGTGTGTATACGCACCGCAAAGGCCCCCGGCGCTCGCCGGGGGCCTTTCGTGCCACTTGTGGGCGTCAGGCTGACGCGCAGTCCGGGCAGAGGCCTCGGTACGTCACCTCGACATCCGAGACCGTGAATCCGAAGCGCTCGGAGTCCGGCAGGTCCGCGAGCGGGTTCCCGGAGGGGTGTACGTCACGGATGGCGCCGCATCGCGCACACACCAGGTGCTGGTGCGGGCGGTGCGCGTTCGGGTCGTACCGCTTGGCGCGGCGGTCGGTGGACACCTCGAGGACTTCCCCCAGGGACACCAGCTCGCCCAGCGTGTTGTACACGGTCGCCCGGGAGATCTCCGGCAGCTTCGCAACGGCGCGCGCGTGCACCTCGTCGGCCGTCAGATGTACGTGGTCCCCGGCGAGGACCTCGGCCACGACCCGCCGCTGTGCGGTCATCCGCCAGCCGCGTCCGCGAAGTCGTTCCAGCAGGTCACTCATGGAAGTCAGCCTAACAGGGAGCGGACCCATGTCCCGATCGAGTGTGACTTTGGAATGTTGCTTGACTTGGACAAAGTCCAATGTAGGATCGAGTGCCGGCGAACGTCGAGGGACAGGACTTGCAGAAAATGACGCAGGAGGCGCACGTGACGCAGGGACCGCTCACCACGGAGGCCGGCGCGCCGGTCGCCGACAACCAGAACAGCGAGACGGCGGGCGTCGGCGGTCCGGTCCTCGTACAGGACCAGCTGCTGCTCGAGAAGCTCGCGCATTTCAACCGTGAGCGCATCCCGGAGCGCGTGGTGCACGCCCGTGGCGCCGGCGCCTACGGCACGTTCACGGTGACCGCCGATGTCACCCGGTACACCCGCGCGAAGTTCCTCTCCGAGGTCGGCAAGCAGACCGAGACCTTCCTGCGGTTCTCGACCGTCGCGGGCAACCTCGGCTCTGCCGACGCGGTCCGCGACCCGCGCGGCTTCGCGCTGAAGTTCTACACCGAAGAGGGCAACTACGACCTCGTCGGCAACAACACCCCGGTGTTCTTCATCAAGGACGCCATCAAGTTCCCCGACTTCATTCACACCCAGAAGCGCGACCCGTACACCGGTTCGCAGGAGGCCGACAACGTCTGGGACTTCTGGGGCCTGTCGCCCGAGTCCACGCACCAGGTGACCTGGCTGTTCGGTGACCGCGGCATCCCCGCCTCGTACCGCCACATGAACGGCTACGGCTCGCACACCTACCAGTGGAACAACGAGGCCGGCGAGGTCTTCTGGGTCAAGTACCACTTCAAGACCGACCAGGGCATCAAGAACCTCACCCAGGCCGAAGCCGACAAGCTCGCCGGCGAGGACCCGGACAGCCACCAGCGCGACCTGCGCGAGGCCATCGAGCGCGGCGACTTCCCGAGCTGGACCGTGCAGGTGCAGATCATGCCGGCGGCCGAGGCGGCGAACTACCGCTTCAACCCGTTCGACCTCACCAAGGTGTGGCCGCACGAGGACTACCCGCCGATCGAGATCGGCAAGCTGGAGCTCAATCGCAACCCGGAGAACGTCTTCGCCGAGGTCGAGCAGTCCGTCTTCTCGCCGGCCCACTTCGTGCCGGGCATCGGCCCGTCCCCGGACAAGATGCTCCAGGGCCGTCTCTTCGCGTACGGCGACGCCCACCGCTACCGCGTCGGCATCAACGCCGACCACCTGCCGGTGAACCGTCCGCACGCCACCGAGGCGCACACCAACTCCCGTGACGGCTACCTCTACGACGGCCGCCACAAGGGCGCGAAGAACTACGAGCCGAACAGCTTCGGCGGTCCGTTCCAGACGGACAGGCCGCTGTGGCAGCCCATCCCCGTCTCCGGCGAGACCGGCGAACCCGCGGCCCCGGCCCACGCCGAGGACGACGACTTCGTCCAGGCCGGCAACCTCTACCGCCTGATGTCCGAGGACGAGAAGGGCCGTCTGATCGAGAACCTGGCGGGCTTCATCGCCAAGGTCTCGCGCGACGACATCGCCGAGCGTGCGATCGACAACTTCCGTCAGGCCGACGGAGACTTCGGCAAGCGGCTCGAGGCGGCGGTCCAGGCCTTGCGCGGCTGACCCCCCCTTTGCGGCTGAACCTCCCCCAGTCGCTCTCGCGGAGGTGGTTGCTCGCCGTCAGGGTTGCTCAAGCTCGCTGAGTCAAGAGGGCCGGATCCCCTGTCAGTGCTGACAACGGGGGCCGGCCCTCTCGGGTTTCAGCTCGCCAGCTCGGTCGTCCGGTGCCTGCTCGGCGCCCAGCAGCGGATGATGTCACGTACGGAGACGATGCCGACGGGCCCGTCGTTGTCGAGCACGACGAGATGGCGGAAGCCGCCGCGTGTCATGGCGTGCGCGGCTTCGTCCAGGGTCCAGACGGGTGCGGCGAAGACGACGTCGGTGGTGGTGTGGGCGGCCGCCCGCTCCAGGTCGGGATTCTGACCCCGGCCGAGGGAGTTGAGGATGTCGCGCTCGGTGAGGATGCCGAGCCCGCTGGTGTCGGGGTCGAGGACTACGGCCGCTCCGACGTGGCGGGCGGCCATCAGCCGGGCCGCCTGACGGAGGGTGTGGGCGGGACCGATGGTGAGGACCATCGTGCTCATGGCGTCACGGACGAGCATGAACGGAGCCACCTCCTTGGTGAATTGCCCTTGAGAGAGAATTCACAAGTTCACAAGTGGGGGGACTCTCAGAGTCGCACGGCCCGCGAGGGTCAACAAGGGGTCAACGAGCGGTCAAGAGGGCGAAAGCGGAACGTACATGGGGCGCACATGTCCCTTGACGCTCCGTCACTGTGCTGCGACGGGCTCCATCATCGAGCCCGTGCAGCGTTTGCGGTCGTCACACCTGGCCCGGACCGCCGTCGGCCGTGTCCCCCACATGGCGCAGCAGCTCGTCGTGGAGCAGACCGTTGGAGGCGGCCGCGTTGCCGCTGTGCGGCCCGTCCCGGCCGTCGAGGCCGGTGAAGCGCCCGCCCGCCTCCTGGACGACGATCACATTCGCGGCCATGTCCCACAGCGACAGCTCCGGCTCGGCGCAGATGTCCACCGAGCCCTCGGCGACCATCATGTACGGCCAGAAGTCGCCGTACGCGCGGGTGCGCCAGCATGCCCGGGTGAGATCGAGGAAGCCGTCCAGCCGGCCCCGCTCCTCCCAGCCGCTCAGCGAGGAGTACGCGAACGACGCGTCCGCGAGCTGCGAGACGTTCGAGACGTGGATCCGGGTCGCCGACGCCAGGCTGCGCCCGGTGTACGCCCCCAGGCCCTTCGCCGCCCACCATCGCCGCCCCAGAGCGGGCGCCGACACCACGCCCACGACCGGGTGGTACCCTCCCTCGCCCGCCTCCATCAGGGAGATCAGGGTCGCCCAGACCGGCACCCCGCGGACGTAGTTCTTGGTGCCGTCGATCGGGTCGACGACCCAGCGGCGCGGGCCGGTGCCCTCGAGGCCGTACTCCTCGCCGAGAACCGCGTCACGCGGCCTGGCACGTGACAGCTGCCCGCGGATCAGCTCCTCGGCGGCCTTGTCGGCCTCGCTCACCGGAGTCATGTCCGGCTTGGTCTCGACCTTGAGGTCCAGGGCCTTGAACCGCTCCATCGTCGCGGCGTCGGCCGCGTCCGCGAGGACATGGGCGAGGCGGAGGTCATCGTGGTAGTCGGCCATGACCGGCACTCTATCGGCCCCGCCCGCGCGGGGCCCGGCACGTCCAGGGCCCGGCTCGGCCATGGACAGCGCGGTACGGCGAGTCGACCCGGCCGCGCGGCCGGCGCTGCCGTACGTCGTGGCGCCGGGCGACGGGGACGCGGGACGGCTGGTACGGGCCCCGGTCAGTGGCCGGATCCGGACAGCTGCAGCCCGATGACGCCGGCGATCACCAGCGCGATCGAGACGAGTTTGAGCGTGGAGACCACCTCACCGAGGAAGACCATGCCGTAGATGGCGGTGCCCGAGGCGCCGATGCCGGTCCACACCGCGTACGCCGGGCCCACATCGAGCTTGCGCAGCGAGAGCGTCAGCAGACCGAAGCTGCCCAGCGCGAAGGCGCAGAACGCGACCGTCGGCCAGAGCCTGGTGAAGCCGTGGGAAAGCTTGAGGCCGACCGCGAAGCCGGTCTCGAGGAGACCGGCGACGACGACCATCAGCCACGCCATGGCCATGTCCCAGTGCCTCCCGCATCCCCGGCTGACCGCTTCGTCATCCCTTGGTGCGATTAGCACTTACCATCCGCGGCGCAGGCCAAACCTTGCGGGCCAGGCCCTGTCCGGCCGGTCATGCCGGGCTCGCGGCGGCCGGCACCGCACCTCTCCCCCGTAGCCCTTCGGGCACGGGAGGTACCCCCACCGTTGTCGTCGATCGCCGATGTCCGCTGGGGGTGCCCCGAGGGTGCCCCCGGGCACGCACGCTCGCTGCGTTGGCCGAAAACCCAAGGAGCGCTGCTACGAGGGTCTTCGGCCGCCTTGCGATCGCACGCGCCGGACGCCGCTCCTTGACGGGCAAACGTTGCCGGTCACGGCACTAGTAGTCGCCCTCGCGCCGCTCCCGGGCGGCGAGCAGCCGCCGCAGCGAGTACAGCCGGGCCGGTTCCGCATGGCCCTCCGCCACCCAGGCGTCCAGCGCGCAGTCCTGCTCGTCGTGGCTGCACGCCCGCGGGCAGTCCACCGTGCCGGGCTCCAGGTCGGGGAAGGCGTGGATGACCCGCGACGGGTCCACATGGTTCAGGCCGAAGGAGCGCACGCCCGGAGTGTCGATCACCCAGCCGTCGCCGCCCTCCAGCGGCAGCGCCAGGGCCGAGGTGGTGGTGTGCCGGCCGCGTCCGGTGACCGCGTTGACCCGCCCGGTGATACGCCGCCTGCCCTCCGGGACCAGCTCGTTGACCAGCGTCGTCTTGCCCACGCCGGAGTGGCCGACGAAGGCCGTGACCCGCCCGTCGAGATGCTCCCGCACCAGATCGGCCGCCTCGCCCTTGGACAGCTCCTCGCGGCTGGTCACCACATAGGGCACGCCCAGCGGCGCGTAGGTCTCCAGCAGTGGTCCCGCCGGGGCCAGGTCGGACTTCGTCAGCACCAGCAGCGGCTCGAGCCCACCGTCGTACGCGGCGACCAGACAGCGGTCGATCAGCCGCGGGCGCGGCTCGGGGTCGGCCAGGGCGGTGACGATGGCGAGCTGGTCGGCGTTGGCGACGACCACGCGCTCGTAGGGATCGTCGTCGTCGGCGGTGCGCCGCAGCACCGAGGCGCGCTCCTCGATCCGTACGATCCGCGCGAGTGTGTCCTTGTCACCGGACAGATCGCCGACCAGGCCCACCCGGTCACCCACGACCGCGGCCTTGCGGCCCAGTTCGCGGGCCTTCATGGCGACGACCGTGCGGTCCTCCACGAGACAGGTGATCCGGCCCCGGTCGACGGTCAGGACGAAGCCCTCGACCGCGTCCTCGTGCTTAGGACGGATGCTGCTGCGGGGCCGGTTCCCCTTGCGGTTGGGACGGACCCGGACGTCGTCCTCGTCGGTGTGCTTGCCGTAGCGGCGCATTGCTCAGTATCCCGTCAGTTTCCCGCGAGCATGCCGGTCCACATCCGCGGGAAATCGGGCAGCGTCTTGGCCGTGGTCGCCACGTTCTCGATCCGAACTCCCTCGACGGCAAGACCGATGATCGCGCCCGCGGTCGCCATGCGGTGGTCGTCGTACGTGTGGAAGATCCCGCCGTGCAGCGTGCGCGGCCGGATGTGCAGACCGTCCTCGGTCTCGGTGACCTCGCCGCCGAGTCCGTTGATCTCCTTGGTGAGGGCGGCCAGCCGGTCGGTCTCGTGCAACCGCAGATGGGCCACACCGCGGAGGGTCGACGGCGAGTCGGCCAGCGCCGCTACGGCGGCGATGCCCGGGGTCAGCTCGCCGACCTCGGAGAGGTCCACATCGATGCCGTGGACACGGCCCGTACCGGTGAAGACCAGACCCCGCTCGGTGAGCTCGCAGGAGCCGCCCATCTCGGTGAAGATCTGCCGCAGCTGGTCACCCGGCTGAGTGGTGCGCTCGGGCCAGTCGGGGATCACCACACGGCCGCCCGTGATCAGGGCCGCCGCCAGGAACGGCTGGGCGTTGGACAGGTCCGGCTCGACGACGAGGTCACGGCCGAGGAGCGCGCTGGGGGAGACCCGCCAGACATTCGGCTCACCGCCCGTCTCCGGCTCGTCCACCTGGGCGCCGACCACACGCAGCATGTCCACGGTCATCCGGATGTGCGGCACGGACGGCAGGGTCGCGCCGACGTGCCGTACCTCCACGCCCTGGTTGAAGCGCGGGGCGGACAGCAGCAGCGCGCTGACGAACTGCGAGGACGACGAGGCGTCGATCTCCACCCGGCCGCCGTCCAGCGCCCCGCCGCCGTGCACGGTCATCGGCAGCGAGCCGCGGCCGTCGTCGTCGATCCGGGCGCCGAGCGCGCGGAGCGCGTCGATCACACCGGTCAGCGGACGCTCGTAAGAACGCGGATCGCCGTCGAACCGCACCGGGCCGTCGGCCAGCGCGGCGACGGGCGGCAGGAAGCGCATCACGGTGCCGGCGTTGCCGACGTCCACCGTCGCGTGGCCGTGCAGCGCCGCGGGGATGACCCGCCAGGCCTCACCGGAGCCGTCCGGGCCTACGCCTTCCTCGATGCCGACGCCGAGGGCACGCAGGGCCCCGGCCATCAGCAGGGTGTCGCGCGAGCGCAGCGGTCGGCGCAGCCAGCCGGGCTCCGCGGCGAGCGCCGCCAGGACCAGTCCGCGGTTGGTGACCGATTTGGACCCGGGCACGGTGACGGTCGCGTCGACGGCTCCGTCAGCGAGCGGGGCCGGCCACAGGGCGGGGTGCACGGGGGTTTCGGTCATGGACTTCACTTTACTGAGGTTCGCGTGATGAGACGGACGGCGTCCGGGCGGCGGACACGACAGCCCTGCCGGGGTCCGGCCCCCGGCGGAGCCGCAATGGGAAGCAGTGGCCCCCGGGACAGCACAGCACCGAGGTTCGCGTGACGAGACGGACGGCGTCCGGGCGGCGGGACCCCCGACCTCAAAGACCGAGCAGCCAGCGCCCACCGCCGACGAGCGAGCAGAGCGACACCGCGTGGAAGAAGAACAGCCACAGCACGGTCGGCACGTTCGTGAGACGCGACAGCTGATCGGCGTCCGAATCCGATGCGTCGCCGTGCCGGCGCTTCATCTGGAGCTCGAAGGCCGGGCGTACCCCGCCGAGAAGCAGGAACCACACCGCCGTGTAGGCGAAAGCAGCCTGCACCCTGTCGTCGGCCTGCCAGGAGACCAGCAGGAAGGCCGCACCCGTGACGATCACCGTAAGCGCCCCGTACGCGTTGCGGATCATCACCAGCATCGCGACGAGCAGCGCCGTCGCCGCCCAGAGCAGCAGCGTGACATGGTGCGCGGCCAGCAGCCAGGCACCGCCGAGCCCCAGCAGTGGGGGCGCGGGGTAGCCGGCCGCGGCGGTGAGGATCATGCCGAGGCCGGTGGGCCTGCCACGGCTGACGGTCAGCCCCGAGGTGTCCGAGTGCAGCCGGATGCCCTGGAGCCGACGGCCGGTGAGCAGGGCGACCAGGCCGTGGCCGCCCTCGTGGGCGATCGTCACGGCATTGCGGGAGAGTCGCCACAGGCCCCGCGGTACGACCGCGACGAGGGCTATGGCGGCCGTGACGAGGACCAGCCACTGATCGGGTGCTGACTGGGTTTCGAAGACATCCATATGTTCGGGTGACTCCTCGTCGATCCGGCGGGTCGTGGCAGTGTGGCACTTATGTGCGGACGGTATGCAGCGAGTCGCAGGCCCGAGGATCTCGCCGGAATCTTCGAGGTCGAGAAATGGGAGCCGGCGGAAACGCTGGAGCCCGACTGGAACGTGGCCCCTACGAAGGAGGTCCACGCGATTCTGGAGCGCCCTCTGAAAGACGCGGAAGACCGGCGTCCGGTTCGCCAGCTGAGGATACTCAAATGGGGTCTGGTGCCCTCGTTCGCCAAGTCGCCCGAGGGCGCGGCGCGCATGATCAACGCACGCGCGGAGACCGTCCACGAGAAGCCCTCGTACCGCCGCTCCTTCGTCGCCCGCCGCTGCATCCTGCCCGCGGACGGCTATTACGAATGGGTGACCGGCAAGGAAGAACGGCAGCTGGAGGAGCAGGGCAAGAAGAAGCGGCCCCGCAAGCAGCCGTACTTCGTGACCCCGGCCGACGGCTCGGTCTTCGCGATGGCCGGTCTCTACGAGTTCTGGCGCGACCGGACCCTGCCCGACGACCATCCGCAGGCATGGTGGGTGACGTGCTCGGTCATCACCGCCGACGCCGAGAGGACCCCGCTGGCCGTCGCCCCGGCCGAGGGGCCGAACTCCCTCGCGGAGATCCATCCACGGATGCCGCTGATGCTCACCCCGGACCGCTGGGACGCGTGGCTGGACCCGGCACAGACGGACGTCGACCGGCTGCGCGAGCTGCTCGCACCGCCGCCGCCCGGTCTGCTGCGCGCGTATCCCGTCACGACGGCGGTCAGCAACGTCCGCAACAACGGCCCCGAACTCCTGAAGGAACTCGCCGCCCCGGAGGAGGGCACGCTCTTCTGAGAGCGCGGGGCACATGCGCGGCTCCGCCGTACCGCCCTGCGGGCGGTGTCCTCAAGCTCCCTCAGCTGGGGGTACCCCCCGGGTACCCCCGACCGGGCAGCAGCCGAAGGGGGGCGCGCAGGGGGGTGGGGTGCTGTCCGGGCCCGGGGTTGCCGCTCTTCGTGCACGTGACTGGTGTGTCCGTCCTCAATCTCCCCCAGCTACCTCCCCCAGCTACCTCCCCCAGCTACCTCCCCCAGCTACCGCTGGGGGTGCCCCCAGGGGTGCCCCCAGGGGTGCCCCCAGGACGGGCTTGTTCGGGTGGTACTGCCCACAACCGGGCAGCGGTCGAGGTCGCGCAGGGGGTGCTGTCCGGGCCGTAAAACGTGATGTGTGACGCGCGAACGTGCCGGTCCGGCCACACCGGCCCCGCCGCAGGCGTTCGCGGGAGGATGGGCACGTGATGCACAGCGAGATCGTCGAGACAGCGGCTGGTGAGGCACGAATCACATGGCACCCGGCCAAGGACGCACACCTGGTGCTGGCACTCAGCCACGGCGCCGGCGGCGGCATCGAGGCCCGGGACCTGGCGGCGCTCGCCGCCGCCCTGCCGCCGCGCGGGGTGACCGTCGCCCTGGTGGAGCAGCCCTGGCGTGTCGCCGGAAAGAAGGTCGCCCCCGCGCCGAAGACCCTGGACACCGGGTGGCGCGACCTCTGGCCCGCCCTGGAGCGGCCAGGACTGCCTGTCGTCGCCGGCGGGCGCAGCGCCGGCGCACGCGTGGCCTGCCGCACCGCGGCCGAACTGGGCGCGTGCGCCGTGCTCGCGCTGAGCTTCCCGCTGCATCCGCCGGGCAGGCCGGAGAAGTCCCGCGCGGAGGAACTGCTCGAGGCCGGGGTGCCCGTACTTGTCGTGCAGGGTGGGAACGACCCGTTCGGACGACCCGCGGAGTTCCCCGATGGGGCGTACGAACTGGTGGAGGTGGAGTCCGGGGATCACGGGTTGTCCGTGCCCAAACGGGCGGACATCAGCCAGGAACAGGCGTTGGAGATCGTCACCGAGGCGGTGGCGAAGTGGCTCGACGGCGTCCGGCAGCACAGCAGCCAGGACCACGGCGTCCGGTGACACGGCGCCCAGGAGCGCGGCGTCCGGTGACACGGCGCCCAGGAGCGCGGCGTCCGGTGACACAGCGTTCGGCAACACAGCACCCAGGGCCGCCGGATCCGGGAATGTTGAGCGCGGGACCTCTGTTGTGCCAGGCGTAAGCCGACCGGTACAGCCGCAGGCACGATGTGAAGGGGAGTCCGCCGCATGGGTTCGACCATCTGCCCGAGCCGCTTCAGCGCCACTGACCTGGAGTGGACGGTGGTTCCGGCGCCCAGGACCGCCCCCATTCGGGCGGCGGATGGACGGGATAGTCGTCTATCCTCCGATTCGAGCGGGTCGGTATTCGGCCCCGCCACGTCGCTGGAGGAGGTGGGTCCGGTCGCTGGGACCGACGCAGGGACCGACGAAGGCCGCGCGGAAGAGACGACCGCGGAGCGCAACGCGCGCTTCGAGCGGGACGCCCTGGGCTTCCTCGACCAGATGTACTCGGCCGCGTTGCGTATGACACGCAATCCCGCCGACGCCGAGGACCTTGTGCAGGAGACGTATGCGAAGGCGTACGGGTCCTTCCACCAGTTCCGCGAGGGCACCAACCTCAAGGCCTGGCTGTACCGCATCCTCACGAACACCTTCATCAACTCGTACCGCAAGAAGCAGCGCGAACCGCAGCGCAGCGCCGCCGACGAGATCGAGGACTGGCAGCTCGCGCGCGCGGAGTCGCACATGTCGACCGGTCTGCGCTCCGCGGAGTCGCAGGCGCTCGACCATCTGCCGGACTCCGACGTGAAGGAAGCGCTGCAGGCGATCCCCGAGGAGTTCCGCATCGCCGTCTATCTCGCCGACGTAGAGGGCTTTGCGTACAAGGAGATCGCCGACATCATGGGTACGCCCATCGGTACGGTCATGTCCCGGCTGCACCGTGGCCGCCGTCAGCTGCGCGGAATGCTGGAGGACTACGCCCGGGAGCGCGGACTCGTCCCGGCCGGCGCGGGAGACTCGGACGATCGGAAAGGCTCGGGCTCATGAGCTGCGGAGAGCCGCACGAGATGGATTGCTCTGAGGTACTCGATCACCTCTACGAGTTCCTCGACCGCGAGATGCCCGACGACGACTGCACCAAGTTCGAGACCCATTTCGGGGAGTGCTCTCCGTGCCTGGAGAAGTACGGCCTCGAGCAGGCGGTCAAGAAGCTGGTGAAGCGGTGCTGTGGCCATGACGACGTACCGACCGATCTGCGGTCGAAGGTAATGGGCCGGATCGAACTGATCCGCGCCGGAGAGGCCGTACCCGAGCAGGACCTGACGGCCGGTCGGGACATGCCGGCCGCCGCAGACGAACAACCGAGCCCCAACGAAAAGTAAGTACGAGTAACGCCCCTCGGGTGCTACGGCGCGACCGCGCCACCGAATCACCCGAAGGTGTAAACCCGCCTCCTCCCGATCTCCGCGGCCCTATCCTCGCGGTCCATGGGCCAAGGCCTACGGGGAGGAGGCGGCGGCATGCGGGCATTGCCGGCGGGCGCGTGCGTCTGCATCGCGGGTGCCGTGGTGGCGGCAGCCCTGTGCGCCGCCCCCGCGCTGTACGGCCCCACCCCCTGGTACACCGTGGCCGCGCTCGGTTCGCTCTATGCCCTGTGCGAGTGGCCCGCCCACCGCCCGCTGTTCCGCGGCCGGGTGCCCGTGCCGGTTGCCGCCGGATCGTTCTTTCCCGTTCTGCTGGCCGCTGCCTGTCTGCTGCCGCCCGCCGCGGCGGCGCTCGTGGCCGTACCGGGCGCACTGCTCGGCCGGTCCGGTGAACAGCCCCGTGCGGCGCGCCGGATCTGGCGGGCCGCCGGACTCGCCCTCGCACTCTGGGCCGCCTCGCTCGTCCATGTCCTGCTCGGCGGGCACGAGGCGGTCGAGGCCTCCGACTTCCCGTACGCCCTGCTGCCCGCGGGAGCCGGGGCCCTCGCCTTCTGTCTGGTGCTGACCACCCTCGACGGCACCATCCGGGCCACCGGCGTGGGGGTGCCTCCGGCGCTCCCCTGGGGGCCACGGAGGGTTCCCGTGCGCAGCGCCTGCCGCGGACTGCTGCCCCCGGCGCTCGCCCCGCACACCGTGCACGGGCTCGCCGGGCTGATGATGGCCGTCCTGTGGCGCAGCCCCTATGGTCCGCCCGCCGCGATCCTGGTCCTGCTGCCGATGTACGTGTCCTGCTGGGTGTTCGCGCAGTACCACCGTGAACGCGCCGCCCACCAGGCCACCATCCGCGCCCTGGTGCAGGCCGTCGACATCAAGGACCGCTACACCCGCGGACACAGCGAGCGCGTCGGCCGGGCCTCCGTGATGATCGCCCGCGAGCTGGGCATGCCCGAGGAACGGCTGGAGGCGCTGCGCTTCGCCGGGATCCTGCATGACGTGGGCAAGCTCGGCGTGCCGACCCGGCTGCTGCGCAAGGACGGCCCGCTGACCCCCGAGGAACGCCGGGTGATCGAGTTGCATCCCGAGTACGGACACGAGATGGTGCGCGGTATCGGCTTCCTCGGCGAGGCCCGGGCCGCGATCCTGCACCACCACGAACGGCTCGACGGCAGCGGCTACCCGTACGGGCTCTCGGGGAGTCAGATCCCGGAGTTCGCCCGGGTCGTGGCCGTCGCGGACGCCTTCGACGCGATGACCTCGACCCGCTCCTACAGCCGCGCCCGCCCGGTCGAGGCAGCGGTGGCAGAACTCGAACGGTGCGCCGGCTCGCAGTTCGACCCCGCCATGGTCCACGCCCTGTCCCGCGCGCTGTCCCGCCACGGCTGGGACCCCACGACCACGGCGGACACCCTTCCGGTGCGGGGCGCCGTGCCGCCAGGAGGAAACGTCCCACCGAAGAGCCCGCTCCCGGCGCCCGAGCCGGCCCCGGCCGAGGACGGCGCCCGGTGACCGGGCTTCTCACGGGCCGGAAAATCCAGCCTGTCCGGCGATCGAGGACCGATCCGTCCGCACCTGCGCCGGTGAGCGGTCGCGTCACCGTCGGAGTGGTGCACGGCGCCGCCGTGGGGCTTGCCGTGTACGCCCTCGGATGGGCCCTCCGGCACGGCTTCTCGGAGCCAGGCCTCGCGGTCGCCTTCGGCGCGCTCATCGCCTTCGGCGAGCTCGCCCGCTGGGGCGGCCCCGGCGGGGAGCGCGAGAGCGCGCCACTGGGCGTCGCCGGAGCCCTCGGCTACGCCCTGCTCGGCCAGAGTGGCGGACAGGCGACCCACCACGGCGTCCTCCAGGCCGTCGTCGTCACCGTCACGGCCGCTCTCGCCGGGGCCGTGCCGCATGCCGCGCGGGGGCGCGGGCCGGGCCCGGACCACCTGGCCCGGCGCGTGCTCACCGTTGCCTTCGCCGCCGCGTGCTTCCGGCCGCTGTACAACGCGGGCACGCTCGACGAGTGGGTCGGCCACGGTCCGTACCACGCGCTCTTCCTCCTGCTCCTGCTTGCGCTCACCGCACTCTGCGACGCAGTCCTCGCCGCCGCGACGGCCCACGCCCGCACCCTCCCCCACAGCTTCAAGAGCATGGGAGGTCCCCCCATCCCCTACGGCCCCCTGCTCCGCGACGAGCTGCGCGCCCTCCTCGGCATCGGTTCCGCGGTCTGCGCCACCGGTGTGGTGATCGCGCTCGCCGTGGCCGTCGCCGGCTTGTGGGCGCTGCCCGTCTTCTGCGTACCGCTGCTGCTGACCCAGCTGGCCTTCCGGCGCTGTGCCGCCGTACGCGCCACCTATCGTCAGACCATCGCCTCGCTCGCCCGCGCCACCGAGATCGCCGGCTACACCCGACCCGGTCACGCCCGCCGCGTGGCGGTACTCAGCCGGGCCGTGGGCCGGGAGCTGGGGCTGTCGGCCCATGGGCTGACCGTGCTGGAGTACGCGGCGCTCATGCACGACATCGGCCAGCTCTCCCTCGTCGACCCCGTCCCGGCCGGGGCCACCGCATCGCTCTCCGCCGCCGAGCAGCGCCGTATCGCCCTGCTGGGCGGGGCCGTGGTGCGCCAGACCGGCGTGCCCGCCGAGGTCGCGGTGGTGGTGGAGCGCCAGGCGGACCCGTATCGCGAACAGCCGCTGCCCGCCCGGATCGTACGGGCCGTCAACGCGTACGACGACCTGGCGAGTGGCAGTCCCGGCGGCCGGCTGACCGCCCTCGAACAACTGCGCCTCCGCACCGGCCACGACTATCAGCCCGAGGTCGTGGAATCCCTTGCCCGTGTCCTGGCCAGGGACGCGGGCGAGGGACGGCGTCGTTCCGTCCCCTCCTGGGTAACCCAGGAGTAATGAGCGCCCCTCCGGCCGGGCATGGTTGGATGCGAAGTGCAGGGGTGTCCGCAAGGCAGGCGGGAATCGTGAGGATCTTCGGCAAGGGAAGGCACCGGCCCTCCGCCTCGTGGCGGCAGGCCACAGACCGCGCGTTCACGCTGATCGGCGACGGCCGGTACGAGGACGCGGGCGCGCTGCTGACACGTGCCGCGGATCTGGAGCCCTGGCTGTCCGAGTCCTGGTTCAACCTGGCCCTGCTGTACAAGTTCCGGCACGACTGGGAGCAGGCGCGCGCGGCCGGGCTGCGCGCCGTCGCGCTGCTGGACAAGGAGACCGGCGCTCCCGACTGGTGGAACGTCGGCATCGCCGCCACCGCCCTGCAGGACTGGCCGCTGGCCCGCCGCGCCTGGCAGGCGTACGGCCTGAAGGTGCCCGGAGGCACCTCGCGGCCGAAGGCCGGGGGAGAAACCGCCCAGAGCGGCGAGCCGACCGGCATGGAGCTGGGCTCCGCCGCCGTCCGCCTCTCTCCGGAGGGCGAGGCCGAGGTGGTGTGGGGCCGCAGGCTCGACCCGGCGCGGATAGAGGTGCTGTCCATCCCCTTGCCGTCGTCCGGCCGCCGCTGGGGCGAGGTGGTCCTCCACGACGGGGTCCCGAACGGCGAGCGCGTCACCGCCGCCGGGCCGTCGTACCCCGTCTTCGACGAGATCGAACTGTGGGCGCCCTCGCCCGTCCCGACCTGGGTGGTGCTGCTGGAGGCGGCGACCGAGGAGGACCGGGACGCCCTGGAGCAGCTGGCCGCCGACGCGGGCTTCGCCGCCGAGGACTGGTCGTCGTCCGTACGACTGCTGTGCCGGGCCTGTTCGGAGTCCCGGATGCCCAGCGGCGAGGGCGACGGCGAACACCTGGACCCGCACGACCACAGCGAGCCCGGCCACCCCGGTCCGCTCGGCCATCGCACGGCCGGATCCGGACTGCTGTGGGTACCGGAACGCGAATGCGGCATCGCGGCACCCGCCGCCCTGGTGCGCGGCCTGCTGGACGGCTGGGTCGCGGACAGCCCGGACAGCCGGGAATGGCGGGATCTGGAAGAGGTCTGCTGACCGCTGCCCGTAGGCTGTACCGGACACGAAACGGGTTCTGAGGAAGGCGTGCGGCGGACATGGCGCAGCAGCAGGAGACGGGCGAGCAGGTGAACGACGGCTTCGTCGTGGACACCGAGAACTGTGAGGAGCGTGAGCAGGCGTACCGCGCACGCGGCACCGCCCGCCCCATCACGGTCGTCGGCAACCCCGTCCTGCACAAGGAGTGCAAGGACGTCACCGAGTTCGACGACAAGCTCGCGGCGCTGATCGACGACATGTTCGCCAGCCAGCGCGCGGCGGAGGGCGTGGGCCTGGCCGCCAACCAGATCGGCGTGGACCTGAAGGTCTTCGTGTACGACTGCCCGGACGACGAGGGCGTCCGGCATGTCGGTGTCGTCTGCAACCCGGTCCTGCAGGAGCTGCCGCCGGAGCGCCGCGTCCTCGACGACTCCAACGAGGGCTGCCTGTCCGTCCCGACGGCGTACGCCTCGCTGGCCCGCCCCGACTACGCGGAGGTCCACGGCCAGGACGCCCAGGGCAACCCGATCAAGGTCCGGGGCACCGGCTACTTCGCGCGCTGCCTCCAGCACGAGACGGACCACCTGTACGGCTACCTGTACATCGACCGCCTTTCGAAGCGCGACCGCAAGGACGCCCTGCGTCAGATGGCGGAGGGCACGCCGCGCTACGAGACCGTGCCGAACATGTGATCTGTCGCCCGTGATGTCAACAGGGCCCGTCTTCGACGGGCCCTGTTGACGTACAACGGCCGCCCCATCACCCTCTCCCGTATGTCCAGACGCATCGCACGATTCCTTGTCAGTCTTGTCATGACCATGGTTGCAGCGCTCGGTGTCACGGTGGTCACCACCGGCACCGCGCACGCCGACGAGTGCTACACCTGGAACCGCACCCTCTCCAAGGGCATGTCCGGCGCCGACGTCACCCAGCTCCAGATCCGCGTCGCCGGCCATGTCGCGTACGGCGAAGTGCTCGACATCGACGGCTCGTACGGCCCGGCCACCGCCGCCGCCGTCCAGCGCTTCCAGCAGGCGTACGGCCTCCCCGCCGACGGCGTCGCCGGATCCCAGACGTTCGGCAAGATCTACGCCCTCCAGGACGCGGACTGCACCCCTGTCCACTTCACCTACGCCGAACTCAACAAGTGCAACTCCGACTGGTCCGGTGGCGCAGTCAGCGCGGCCACCGCCAAGTCCAACGCCCTGCGCACCATGTGGAAGCTGGAAGCCATGCGGCACGCCCTCGGTGACGTACCGCTCACCGTCACCAGCGGCTTCCGCTCCCACGCCTGCAACAGCGCGGTCGGCGGCGCCTCCGACAGCCGTCACCTCTACGGCGACGCCGCCGACCTCGTCGGTTCACCCTCCCTGTGCACCCTCGCCCAGCGCGCCCGCTCCCACGGCTTCAACGGAATCTTCGGCCCCGGCTACCCGGGCCACAACGACCACACCCACGTCGACACCCGCCCCTCCCGCACCTGGTCCGCGCCCACCTGCGGAATCTGACATCACACGCTGGCCGGCTCTCCCCCGAGAGTCCGCGCGAGATCCTCGGGGACCGGCATCGGGGTGAGCAGGCCCACCCGGGTCCGGCCGGTGTTGCCCCTGGGCACCCGGCCGGTCAGCGAACCGGGGCCGGCGACCGCGATACGGACCAACTGGCCGACCGTCTCCGTACGGTCCCGGCAGCGCACCGCCAGCCGGAACATGTGCCAGTGCGCGCGGATGTGCGGCCAGGCCCAGGACTGGGACAGGATGTGCGCGCGCTCCAGGGCGCGCCACATCTCGTCGGTGCTCGTGGCGGCGTACGCGCGGGCCAACTCGCCCTCGAAAGCGGCACGTACGACCGCGGCCCGGCAGACGAACTCCTCGCCGCTCCCGGAGGCCAGGACCAGCTCGCCGCTCAGCGCGACGATCACCTGGACCGAGTGATGGGCGTGCGGCGTGGCCGCACCGATCGCACCCCCGTACACCGGCCGCCCCGGGTGCAGTCCGGCGGAGCCGGCCCAGGTGTTGGTCATGACGTGCGAGTGTACGCACCCACGGGGCCCGGCTCAGTCCCGCGTGACCCAGCCCTTCTCGTGTGCGTACCGGCCCGGTTGCAGCCGGGTTGTCACCTGGCGAGCTCCATCGGCTCGTTGGCCGCCGCTGGCGGAAGCAATGCTTCTACGGCATCCGTGGCGGGAAACGGCCACGGCGCAATCCCGCCTCGGCAGATCATTCCCGCACCGCCCGCCTCTTTGCGAGGGTGTCGCCACCGCAGCACCGAACTAGCAGGGGAGAGCTATGCGCTCGATATCGCGTACGGCACTGGGGGCGGCCACCGCCGTCGTCCTGGCCGTCACCGCTGTCGCGCCGTCCGCGGCCGCCGGGCCACAGGACGACGCGACCGGCAGCAGACCGATCGTCGGCAGCGAGACGGCCCGGGCACGACAGGCGGACAAGCCCGTCACGGTCACGCTCGTCACCGGTGACAAGGTCCTGGTGAGCACCGACCGTTCCGGCCGCAGCGCCGCCACCGCACTGCCGCGCGAGGACGGCAGCGTGCCCCTGCTGGAGACCCGCCAGGCCGGCAAGGACCTCTACGTCTACCCCGAGGGTGCCGCCACGGCGCTCGCCGACGGCAAGGTCGACGAGGAACTCTTCAACGTCACCGGCCTGATCCGGCAGGGCTACGACGACGCGCACACCGACGCCGTTCCGCTGATCGCCGTCTACGACACCTCCGTCGACGTCGCCCGCGCCGTGCCCGCCACCCCGCGCGGCGCCGAGCGCGGACCGGCGCTCAAGGCGGCCGACGGTGTGGCGCTGAAGGCCGACAAGAAGAAGGCCGCCGACTTCTGGGCGGACATCACCTCCCGCCGTACGCGCTCCGGCTCCGACCTGAAGAAGCTCTGGCTGGACCGCAAGGTCGAGGCCACCCTAGAGAAGTCCACGAAGCAGGTCGGCGCCGACCTCGCCTGGGCCGCCGGCTACGACGGCACGGGCACCAGGGTCGCGGTCCTGGACACCGGCGCGGACGCCGAACACCCCGATCTCAAGGGCCGGATCGTCGCGTCCAAGAACTTCACCGACTCCTCCAACGACGGCGACGTGCAGGGCCACGGAACCCACACCATCTCCACGGTGGGCGGCTCGGGCGCGGCGAGCGACGGAAAGAAGAAGGGCGTCGCGCCGGGCACCGAGCTGCTCAACGGCAAGGTGCTCAACGACCACGGCTCCGGGGCAACTTCCTGGATCATCGCCGGTATGGAGTGGGCCGTCGACAACAAGGCCGACGTCGTCTCCATGAGCCTCGGCAACCCGGCCGCGACCGACTGCACCGACCCCCTGAGCGCCGCCGCCGAGGAACTCGCGCAGTCCAAGGACACGCTGTTCGTCGTCGCCGCCGGAAACACCGGCCCGTCCCTCAACTCCGTCTCCTCCCCGGGCTGCGCCCCCAGCGTGCTCACCGTGGGCGCCGTCGACCGTGACGACTCCACGGCGCCCTTCTCCAGCCGCGGCCCGGCCCTCATCTCGCACACCCTCAAGCCCGAGATCGCCGCCCCCGGTGTCGGCATCTCGGCCGCCGCGGCGGGCGGGCGCGGGCCGTACGCGTACCGGTCCATGTCCGGTACGTCCATGGCCACCCCGCATGTCGCGGGCGCCGCCGCCATCGTCAAGCAGCGCCACCCCGACTGGACCGCGCAGCAGATCAAGGCCGCGCTCGTCTCCTCCGCGAAGACCTCCATCCCCGGCGACGCCCGCGAGACCGGCGGCGGCCGCCTCGACGTCAAGGCGGCGATCGACGCCCAGGTCCTCGGCGCCCCCGCCGTCCAGGGCGGCACCTTCAACTGGCCGCAGAGCAACGGCGACCGCACCACCGTCGAGATCCCCTACACCAACACCGGCGACCAGCCCGTCACGCTGGACCTCGCGCTCCAGGGCGTCACCGGCAACGACGGCACCGGCATCCGCTCGAAGATCGCCCGGCTGGGCGGCAAGAGCGTCACCGTCCCGGCCGGAGCCACCGTCAAGGTGCCCCTGGCTCTCGACCCGGCCGCGCACCTGGAGCCCAGCCAGTACGGCGACATCACCGGCCGGGTGCTGGCCACCGCCGAGGGCGTCCATGTCTCCACGCCGTTCTCGCTCTACGTCCAGCCGGAGACCGTCACCCTGCGGGTCAAGCTCGTCGACCGCCTCGGCAAGCCGGCCGCCGGCCCCTCCTCGATCGACGTCATCGGTACCGACGACGCCACCGGCGAGCGCCGCTCCAACAAGGGCGCCCTGGAGCAGGTGTACCACCTGCGCCCCGGCAACTACTTCCTCTCCAGCTTCGTCGTCACCCCCGACGCGGGTGAGGGCGTGCAGTCGGCCGACTCCATCAGCTACCTGGGCCGTCCGCAGCTGGAGCTGAAGAAGGACACCACCGTCGTCCTGGACGCCCGCGACGCCCACCGGCTGCAGATCCGGACCGAACGCCCCACCGAAGTGCGCTCCGCCACCCTTGCCTTCGCCCGCTCCTGGGACGACATCTGGCGGCACTCCGCAACCCTCTCCGGCGGACGCGAGATCCGCGGCTACTACGCCTCCGTCGAGGGCGAGGCCACCGACGGTGACTTCGAGTTCGGCAGCTACTGGCGTGCGGCCGCCCCGTTGATCTCCGAGCTCGCCGTCGTCGGCGGCGAGACCCTGCACCCGGTCACCGCCGGCACCGGCGCGGTCAACCTCGACGGCACGGGTGAGGCCCGGCTCGTCGACGCCGGGACCGGAACTCCGGCCGAGCTTGCGGCCGCCGGGGTCCAGGACAGGATCGCCCTGGTCCGCATCCCCGACGGCAATCTCTCCGTCGCCCAGAAGGCCCGCGACGCCAAGGCCGCGGGCGCCAAGGCCGTCCTCGCCTACCACTCCGCCCCCGGGCGCTGGCTGCCGTCGATCGGCCTCCTGGGCAGCGCCGACGTGCCGGTACTCGCTGTCGAGTCCACCGAGGCCACCGCGTTGCTGGACCGGCTGTCCGGCGGCGAGGTCACCCTCCGCTGGAAGGCCACCGCGAAGAGCCCGTACACCTACAGCCTCGGCTTCCCCCAGAGGGGCGAGCTCGACAAGGACCGTACGTACCGGGTCGAAGACGACCGGCTCGGCCGCACGGACACGACGTACCACGCCATGGGAGTGGCCACCGACTTCGCCGACTTCGTCGTCGCTTCCCGGCCGAACGGGACGGGGATGTTCGTGGGCGGCGGGTTCGACGCCGTCCCGGTGCCCGGCACCCGCACCGAGTTCTTCACTCCCGGCGACACCTCCTGGGCGCACTTCGTCAACAGCAGTCTTCCCTTCGGCGAATCCATGATCAGCCGGACGCGGTCTTACCAGGCAGGCGAGCAAGACACGGAGCACTGGTACGACGGTGTGGTCGCCCCGGTCGCCCCGCGCGACGCCGACGGAAAGCCCCTCCTCACCGCCGAACGCCAGGGCAACCTGATCGGCTTCGCCGCCGCGATGTGGGGCGACAACACCCACCACGCCGCAGACGGGTCGTTCGGCGACGAGGGCAACCTCCAGCTGCGCCGCAACGGCGAGAAGATCGGGTCCAAGACCTACCCGTACGGGGTGTTCGAGGTCCCGGCCGAGGAGGCGACGTACGAACTCGAGCAGAACACCGGCAAGTTCGGGTACCCGGCCAAGGTCTGGCACCGGTCCAACAGCGTCAAGACCGTCTGGAAGTTCCGCTCCGCGCTCGACGAGAACGTCTACTCGCAGGCCATCCCGATGATCTTCCCCCGCTATGGACTCCCCGAGGACGGCAACAAGACCCTCCCCGCGGCGGACGGCCAGAAGATCACCCTGACCGCCACCGGCCACGCCGGCTACACCCCGGCCGCCGTGACCGAGGCCAAGCTGTCGTACTCATACGACGGCGGCACCACCTGGACCGAGGCCCCGGTCGCCGAGCACGACGGCACCTGGAGCGCCACCGTGGACCATGCGGGCGCCTCCGGCAGGCAGGTCACGCTGAAGACCGAGCTGACGGACGCCAACGGCAACTCCGTCACCCAGACCGTGGTCCGCGCCTACGACGTGCGCTGACCGCGAACGGCTCCGCCGGGCGTCCCCCTCGTGGGGGGAGGGACGCCCGGCGGGGCCTTTTCATGAGCCGAGCGCATGCGATGCGGGCCCTCGGAAGGTGCGGCGACAGGCGTTCGGCGTCGTACCGAGCGTGCGCAGGAACTGGTGGCGCAGCGCTGCCGCGGTTCCGAAGCCGGCCCGTGCCGCGACAGCGTCCACCGTCCCGTCCGTCTTCTCCAGCAACTGGATCACCCCTGAGAAGGGCCGGTCAGCACGTCGCGCCCCCGCCACCGAGTGCCGAAGCGCCGCGTGGGGCCCGAGGGCACCGGGACGGATCGCGGGGTCATTGCTCCGCGGCCACCGCGGTGACCATCTCTCGTAGCCCGCTGTCGCTCAGGGGCCCCAGGTACCGGGCCGCGATCCTCCCCTCGCGATCGATCACGATCGTCGACGGGATGGCCTGCGGGTTCAGACTTCCCCTGGGGAAGCGGAGCATGAGTTTCCCGTCCGGGTCGTAGAGGCTCGGGTAAGCGACACCGAAATCCCGCTCGAAGTTGACCGCATCAGTTCTGGAGGTGTTGCGCGTGTTGATCCCGACGAACTCCACGCCCTTGGCCTTGGTCTCCTTTGCCACCTTCGTGAAGTGAGGTGCTTCGAGCCTGCACGGCCCGCAGTGCGAGGCCCAGAAGTTGAGTACGACGACCTTGCCCCTGAAGTCGGATACGTCCAGCTGCCTGCCGTCCAGGGTCTCGCCGGCGAGCCGGGGTGCGGCCTGTCGGTCCGCCTTCGTGACAACACTGCCCGGGCGGGTCACGGACTCGGCACCGCCGGAGCCATCGCTGCCGCCGGTGCTGCAGGCCGCCAGCACGAGTACGGCTGCCGTCGGGACCGCGACGAGTCGCAGAGGGTGGTTTGTGCGCCAATGCCTCGACGGGACAAGGGACGTGAGCCTGGCCGTCATGCAGGAAGTCTTGCACGAGGCTGTGCGGGGTCTTCAGTGCCCCACGATCGACGTGCGGCCGGAGCGGCGAGCGAGCAGGATCGAGATGAGGTGCGCGATCCGTCTGCACCGAGCGAGGACGACGGAGGCGAAACGTTGGGTACGTCATCGGAGAGCGAGCCTCGCGGCACCGCACCGGTCTTCCGCCGCCCGCCTCTCCCGGCCGGCAGCATCATCTGGGAGCCGAGCGACCGCTGGGTACGCGGCACGAAGGGAGACGTCACCGTCGTCGACAGCCGACGGCCGCTGCTCGTGTGGGAGCCCGGCCGGCCGGTGCCGCTCTACGCCTTCCCGGAGGGCGACGTCCGCATGGACCTGCTGCGTCCGGCGGCGCGGCCCCCGGCGGGGCGTCACTCGGGGGCGACGGTCTTCTACGACCTCCAGCTCGGCGGTGAGGTCACCAGGAACGCGGCCTGGTCCTTCCCCGGCGAGCTGCTGGTCGGGTACGTGGCCTTCGAATGGTTCGGCCGGCATGTCCTCGACCACTGGTACGAGGAGGAGACGGAGATCTTCGTCCACCCGCGTGACCCGCACAAACGGGTCGACGCGATCCCCAGCAGCCGGCACGTCCAGGTCGAGATCGAGGGCACGGTCGTCGCCGACACCCGCAGGCCGGTGCTCCTCTTCGAGGCGGGCCTCCCGACGCGCTACTACATCCCGCGCGAGGACGTCCGGCTCGACCTCTTCACCCCCACCGCCCTCCACACCCGATGCCCGTACAAGGGTGTGGCGTCGGAGTACTGGTCCTGGGCGGGCGGCGGCCACGTACCGCCGGGCGTCGCCTGGAGCTATCCCGATCCCCTCCCGGCCGTGCATGAGATCAAGGGCCTGGTCGCCTTCTACAACGAGGCCGTCGACCTTGTCGTGGACGGAGAGCGGCGGGAACGTCCGGTCACCCACTTCAGCGGGATGCTCAACCGAACAACGTCCTAGTCTGCCATCGAGAGCGGTAACGACTCCTACCGCCTCGCCACCACCCGGGCACGGGCCCGGCGGTGGGCGGAGGTACTACACCCCTCCGGCGAACGGATTGCCGTGCCCGGGGAGCTGCCCGCCCGGCGGAACATACCGCAGCCGCCCGTTCTGGTCGGTCACCGGCGTGTGAGTCCTCGTCGAAGCCGACCGAGCCCTCGGGGGCGCGTGGGGAGGACCTGGTCAGTCGGGGGCGATGATGTCCAGCGTGGGGAAGTAGGAGCGGAAGTCCTTTTTGTTGCGGGTGAGGAGCTTGTAGCCCTTCACGGCCGCGTGGGCTCCGATGTAGAAGTCGGGCAGGGGCGCGGTTTTCTGTCCGCCGACCTTCCTGTGCTTGAGGAACGCTTTGCCCGCGAGGAACCCGGCTTCCCATGGCAGACCTTCCCTTTGGAAGTCCTCGGGGGGAAGCGCGGCGTCCATGTCCTCGATGCGCGCGTACTGGATCGACACCTCGGCGTAGACGAGTGGGTTGACGACGATGCCGTCGCCGTCGATGGCGTCGGCGATCCTCTCTACGGACCACTCGGCCCACTTCGGGTCGTCGTGCAACATGTCGAGCAGGACGCTGGAGTCCACGAGAGTCCTAGTCACCCCGCAACAGCTCCATGATCTCGTCGGTGGACATGCCTCGTGTTTCGGGGTTGGTAGCGGTTCCCCGCGCCCTGCGGACGGCACGCTGACCACGTGTCTCGCCGGGGTGACCGATGGCCAGGGGGTGAGCGGCATCACGGGCGAGGAGTTCCAGGGTGTATGCCTGGAGGGATTTTCCGGCTTGTGCGGCGTGGACCTTGACGGCGGTCAGGATGTCGTCCGGTACGTCGCGGATGGTGAGTGCTGTCATACGGCCAGCGTAGCTGCAATGCAGGCAATGCAGGCAATGCAGCTAGTGCAGCTGGTGTGGGGTGCGGTGATCGGCCCCGTCGCCTGGAGGGGACCGTGGCGCCGTCCAGGGCCGTGACCCGGTGAGCGCGTATGCACGTGTGCCGGAACCCGCGTTCCGTTCACCCTGCCGATGTGTCGTGACTGAGGCGGGCCGCCCTCGACGCAACCGTGGGGCAGCCCGCCGCGCTGTCAGGATCGCGTCGCGCGGCTTCCGCCATGCCGTGCCTGCTCCGAACGGCCCTCGAACGCGCCGGCTGCCCCCGGCATCACCGGGGGCAGCCGCTCATCGACGGGGATCAGAAGTCCTCGTCGAAGCCGACCGAGCCCTCGACCGCGACCTGGTACGCGGACGGGCGGCGCTCGAAGAAGTTGGTCAGCTCCTGGACGCCCTGCAGCTCCATGAAGGAGAACGGGTTCTGGGAGCCGTACACCGGGGCGAAGCCCAGGCGGACCAGGCGCTGGTCGGCGACGCACTCCAGGTACTCGCGCATCGACTCGGTGTTCATGCCGGGCAGGCCGTCACCGCACAGGTCGCGGCCGAACTGCAGCTCGGCCTCGACCGCCTCCTTCAGCATGTCGACGACCTGCTGCTGGAGTTCGTCGTCGAAGAGGTCCGGCTCTTCCTTTCGGACGGTGTCGATGACTTCGAAAGCGAAGGCCATGTGGGCACTTTCATCTCGAAATACCCAGTTCGTCCCCGTGGCCAGACCGTGCAGCAGACCGCGCGAGCGGAACCAGTACACGTACGCGAAGGCGCCGTAGAAGAACAGGCCCTCGATGCAGGCCGCGAAGCAGATCAGGTTCAGCAGGAAGCGGCGGCGGTCGGCCTTGGTCTCCAGGCGGTCGATCTTTTCGACCCCCTCTTCTCCGTCCAACGCAGCCATCCACTTGAAGCAGAACTGGGCCTTCTCCCGGATGGACGGGATGTTCTCGACGGCGGCGAACGCCGCCGCGCGGTCCTCCGGGTCGGGGAGGTAGGTGTCCAGCAGGGTCAGATAGAACTGGACGTGCACGGCCTCCTCGAAGAGCTGGCGCGAGAGGTAGAGCCGGGCCTCGGGGGAGTTGATGTGCTTGTAGAGGGTCAGCACCAGGTTGTTCGCCACGATCGAGTCGCCCGTCGCGAAGAACGCGACCAGGCGGCCGATCAGGTGCTGCTCGCCCGGGGTGAGCTTGGCGAGGTCGGCCACGTCGGAGTGGAGGTCGACCTCCTCCACCGTCCAGGTGTTCTTGATGGCGTCCCGGTAGCGCTCGTAGAAGTCCGGGTAGCGCATGGGGCGGAGAGTCAGCTCGAAGCCGGGGTCGAGCAGATTCTGGTTACGGGGGGTGCTCACTGGCAGGCCTCGCAGGACTCGGGGTTCTCAAGGGAGCAGGCGATCGCGTCCGCGTCGGGGGTGGCCTGCTGCACGGGGATGGTGGCGGCGGGCGCGCCGGCCGCGCGGGCGATTCGGGTGGCCGGGCGGGAGCGCAGGTAGTACGTCGTCTTCAGACCCTGCTTCCAGGCGTACGCGTACATCGAGCTGAGCTTGCCGATGGTGGGCGTCTCCAGGAACAGGTTCAGCGACTGGCTCTGGTCGAGGAACGGCGTACGGGCCGCCGCCATGTCGATCAGGCCGCGCTGCGGGATCTCCCAGGCCGTGCGGTACAGGGCGCGCACATCGGCCGGGACCCACTTGAAGCCGGCGACCGAGCCGTTGGAGTCGCGCAGGGCCTCGCGGGTCTGGGCGTCCCAGACGCCGAGCTGCTTCAGCTCCTCCACCAGGTAGGAGTTGACCTGGAGGAACTCGCCCGACAGCGTCTCGCGCTTGAAGAGGTTGGAGACCTGCGGCTCGATGCACTCGTACACACCGGCGATGGACGCGATGGTCGCGGTCGGGGCGATGGCGAGGAGCAGCGAGTTGCGCATGCCGACGGAGGCGATACGGGCGCGCAGGGCCTCCCAGCGCTCGGGCCAGTTGAGCTCGACGTCGTAGTGGTCGGGGTGCAGGACACCGCGCGCGGTGCGGGTCTTGTCCCATGCCGGGAGCGGGCCGATGGGGGTCCCCCCTGCACCGGAGCCTGTCGAAGGCGCTTGGGGGCGTTCGGCGAGGTCCGCGGAGGCCTCGTACGCGGCCAGCATGATCCGCTCGGCGATCCTCGTGGACAGGGCCTTGGCCTCGGCCGAGTCGAAGGGCAGGCGCATCTTGAAGAAGACGTCCTGGAGGCCCATCGCGCCGAGGCCCACGGGGCGCCACTCGGCGTTGGAGCGGCCGGCCTGCTCGGTCGGGTAGAAGTTGATGTCGACGACGCGGTCGAGGAAGGTCACGGCGGTACGAACGGTGGCGTCGAGGCGCTCCCAGTCCATCTCGCCCGTCGGCAGGACGAACGCGCCGAGGTTGACCGAGCCCAGGTTGCAGACCGCGGTCTCGCCGTCGTTCGTCACCTCGAGGATCTCGGTGCACAGGTTCGAGGAGTGGACGACGTGGCCGGGCTCGGCGGTCTGGTTGGCGGTCCGGTTGGAAGCGTCCTTGAAGGTCATCCAGCCGTTGCCGGTCTGCGCGAGGGTGCGCATCATGCGGCCGTACAGGTCGCGGGCCGGGATGGTCTTGCGGGCCAGGCCCGCCTCCTCGGCCTTGCGGTACGCGGCGTCGAACTCGTCGCCCCACAGGTCGACCAGCTCGGGGACGTCGGCGGGGGAGAACAGCGACCACTCGGTGTCCGCCTCGACGCGGCGCATGAACTCGTCGGGGATCCAGTGAGCGAGGTTGAGGTTGTGGGTGCGGCGGGCGTCCTCGCCGGTGTTGTCGCGCAGCTCGAGGAATTCCTCGATGTCGGAGTGCCAGGTCTCCAGGTAGACGGCGGCGGCGCCCTTGCGGCGGCCGCCCTGGTTGACCGCGGCGACGGAGGCGTCGAGGGTCTTCAGGAACGGCACGATGCCGTTGGAGTGGCCGTTGGTGCCGCGGATCAGCGAACCGCGCGAGCGGATGCGGGAGTAGGACAGCCCGATGCCGCCGGCGTGCTTGGAGAGCCGGGCGACCTGGTGGTAGCGGTCGTAGATCGAGTCGAGCTCGTCGAGCGGGGAGTCCAGCAGATAGCAGGAGGACATCTGCGGGTGCCGGGTGCCGGAGTTGAAGAGCGTCGGCGAGGAGGGAAGGTATTCGAGGCGGCTCATCAGGCCGTACAGCGCGGCGACCTCGTCCAGCGAGCGGACGCCCGTCCTTGAATCGGACGCAGTGTCCTCGGCGAGGCCGGAGGCGACGCGCAGCATGAAGTGCTGCGGGGTCTCGATGACCTGGCGGGTGATCGGGTGGCGGAGGAGGTAGCGGCTGTAGAGGGTGCGCAGCCCGAAGTAGCCGAAGCGGTCGTCGGCGGCCGGGTCGATGATCGCGTCGAGCCGGTCCGCGTGGATGCGTACGAACTCGGCCGTACGGTCCGCGATCAGGCCCTCACGGTGGCCGACCCCGACCGACTCGGAGAAGGAGCGCACCCCCTGCGAGGCGGCCTCCTCGGCGATGGTGATGGTCAGCAGCCGGGCGGCGAGCTTGGAGTACGCCGGGTCCTCGGAGATCAGCCCCGCGGCGGCCTCGGTGGCGAGCCCGCGGAGTTCGGCCGTGTCCGAGCCCGCGTGCCGGCCGCGCAGCGCGGCGGCGGCGACCCGCCCGGGGTCGGTGTCGGGCAGGTCGGAGGTGAGGTCGGTCAGGGTGCGCAGCAGCGCGGTCCCGGGGCCGTCGTTCTCCGTCGCCGTTGCCGGGTCGGCGGGCGCGATGGTCACGTGGGGCTCTCCTCGCTCGGGGGGCCCGGCGGCAGGAGTGTGGGCGCGCGCGGGCATACGGCAGCCAGGAAGAAGGCAGCACTCCGCACGGCGTCCACCGGCCCAACCGCGAGGCCCGGACGTCTCGGCGTCCGGAACGGTGGGACCGGACGCGCTGTCGGCAGGTCGTCGGACTCACGGGCGGGCGAAAGCGCACCAGGTACACCGTTGCGGGACAGTTCCGGATTCGCACCGGATTCCCCTGCGGCGACAGCGAGCATGAGCATACATGTGGGGGCGTCCCTCTGAGTGACCCCCTAGATGTTGTGTCGCCAGCGACGGGGAGTTCGCACGTCGTACCTCTCCGCTATCGTCGGAGACAGCACCGTCGAGGAAGGCGAGCGAGGCATGACCGTCATGACTGAGCGTCCCCACATGACGACCGAAGAGTTCGAGCACCTGGCGCGCATAGCAGCCCGCGAGACGGAGGGGCTGCGACTGGAATTCGGCAAGGAGGTCACGCTCCCCGACCCCGTCGGCATCACCCTCCAGACCGAGCCCCTGAAGGACTGGGTGCGCTGAACGGCCGACGGGCCGCCGGGTTCCCGTGAGGGAACCCGGCGGCCCATCGCGTGGTCAGCCGGTTCAGCGGCCTGCAGGGACTCCCGCCTTCGGGAGCTCCGTCGCCACGCCCGGCCCGCCCGCGTCTGCGGTGTAGTCCGACGGCGACGTCTCGTCCACGCCCTCCGGCGCCTTCGTCGCCCGCAGGATCAGTGTGAGGACCACGACCACTGCCACGTTCAGTCCGAAGGCCGTGAGACCGATGTAGCCGATCTCGCCGATGCCGGGGATGACGTCGGCGGAGCCGCCGAAGTGCTTCTGCGTGGGGCTCGCGACTCCGTACGCGGTCCAGGTGCCGTAGATCATGCCGACCGCCCAGCCGGCGAGGAGGGCCCAGCGGTGGAACCAGCGGGTGAAGAGGCCGCCGACCAGGGACGGGAAGGTCTGCAGGATCCAGATGCCGCCCAGCAGTTGGAAGTTGATGGCCACCGTCTTGTCCATCGTGAGGACGAAGACCAGCGCGCCCACCTTCACCAGCAGCGAGACGAGCTTGGAGACCTTGGTCTCCTGTTCCGGAGTGGCGTCCGGCTTCAGGAAGTCCTTGTAGATGTTCCGTGTGAACAGGTTGGCCGCGGCGATGGACATGATGGCCGCGGGCACCAGCGCGCCGATGCCGATGGCGGCGAAGGCCACACCCGCGAACCAGTCGGGGAACATGTTCTCGAAGAGCTGGGGGATCGCCAGCTGGCCGTTCTGCACCTTCACACCGGCCGCGACGGCCATGAAGCCGAGCAGGGCGAGCAGGCCCAGCATCAGGGAGTACAGCGGCAGGATCGTGGTGTTGCGCCGGATCACGTCGCGGCTGCGCGAGGACAGCGTCGCCGTGATCGAGTGCGGGTACATGAAGAGCGCCAGCGCCGAGCCGAGCGCGAGCGTGGCGTACGCCCACTGGCCGGCCTCTCCGGGCGCGAGGGTGCCGCGGGGCTTGCCGGTCGCCGGGTTGGTCTGGGCGAAGGCCTCATGCGCCTTGGCGAAGACGTCGTCGAAGCCGCCGAGCTTGATCGGGATGTAGATGATCGCCACCGCGATGACGATGTAGATCAGCGTGTCCTTGACGAAGGCGATCAGCGCGGGTGCCCGCAGCCCCGACGAGTACGTGTACGCGGCCAGTACGCCGAAGGCGATGAGCAGCGGCAGGTCCTTGACGAACCAGTTCGTGTTCTCGCCGCCACCGACGCCCATGACGTCCAGCACCGCCTGGATGCCGACGAGCTGGAGCGCGATGTACGGCATGGTGGCGAGGATTCCGGTGATCGCGACGGCCAGCGACAGGCCCTTGGAGCCGAAGCGGCCACGGACGAAGTCCGAGGTGGTGACGTACCCGTGCCTGTGCGAGACCGACCACAGGCGCGGCAGGAAGGTGAAGATCAGCGGGTAGACCAGGATCGTGTACGGCACCGCGAAGAAGCCGGCCGCGCCCGCCGCGTAGATCGCCGCCGGGACGGCGACGAAGGTGTACGCGGTGTAGAGGTCGCCGCCGAGCAGGAACCAGGTGATCCAGGTGCCGAAGGAGCGGCCGCCGAGGCCCCATTCGTCGAGGCTGTGCTCGTTCTCGGGCTTGCGCCAGCGTGCGGCCAGGAAGCCCATGACCGTGACGGCGAGGAAGAAGAAGACGAAGACACCAAGGGCGACGCCGTTCACACCGTCCTTCACCGCGACGCACCTCCCCGACGGGAGGCGCGGGCGGCTTCATCGCGACGCCACAGCTTGTAGGCGAGCGTCGTCAGTGCTGCCGAGAGCACCACCCACATCATCTGGTACCAGTAGAAGAAGGGGATGCCCGCGACGGCCGGCTCGACCTTGGCGTACGAGCCGACCCAGAGCATCGCGACGAACGGCGCGACGAGGCAGAGGGCTACGACCACGCGCACCGGCGTGATCCGAGGTGGTGCTTTCTCTTCCGGCGTTTCCGGCATGGCGCGGCTACCGTCCCCTCACTGATCACCGGTGTGACGTGTGCCGGAAATCTAGGGCAGCGCCCTCCGCTTACGGAACCCCCCGTTCGGATGCCGGTTCGTCGACATCGCTCAGACGGCGGGCCGCTGAAGTCTCGCCACGAACTTGTAGCGGTCGCCGCGGTACACGGAACGCACCCACTCCACCGGCGCGCCGTCGGCGTCGAGGGAGTGCCGGGAGAGCATCAGCATCGGCAGGCCGACGTCCGTACCGAGCAGCCCGGCCTCGCGCGGGGTGGCCAGCGAGGTCTCGATGGTCTCCTCGGCCTCTGCCAGATGTACGTCGTACACCTCGGCCAGTGCCGTGTAGAGGGAGGTGTACTTGACCAGCGAGCGACGCAGTGCGGGGAAGCGCTTCGCGGACAGATGGGTGGTCTCGATCGCCATCGGCTCGCCGCTGGCCAGCCGGAGCCGTTCGATGCGCAGCACCCTCCCCCCGGGGGAGATGTCGAGCAGTTCGGCCAGGGTGTCGTCCGCGGTCACATAGCCGATGTCGAGCAGCTGGGAGGTCGGCTCCAGGCCCTGGGCCTTCATGTCCTCGGTGTACGAGGTGAGCTGGAGGGCCTGGGAGACCTTCGGTTTGGCGACAAAGGTGCCCTTGCCCTGGATGCGCTCCAGGCGGCCCTCGACGACCAGTTCCTGGAGCGCCTGGCGCACGGTGGTGCGCGAGGTGTCGAACTCGGCGGCGAGCGTCCGCTCCGGCGGCACCGGGGTGCCGGGCGGCATGGTCTCCGTCATGTCGAGCAAGTGCCTTTTCAAGCGGTAGTACTTGGGCACACGGGCTGTGCGGGTGCCCGGTCCCGCCTCGTTGTCCGTGGTGCCCGCGTCCGTGGTCATGCTCCGCCTTCCCGACTCCTGTGCTGCTGCCGTCACCGGCTCCTCCGTCTGTCGCGGCTCACATGGTGGCACGGGCGCCTGACGGGCCGTTGCCCTGTCCCAGGTGTCGGTCCGATCACGGACGCGACTGCCGTCTTGTGCACCCTTGACACCCCTAAAGGTCCAGGTCAAGCTCCCCGTACTGGTCTAAACCATTAAAGACCAAGTTCCAGCCCTACAGGGAGTACGCGTCAGCACGCGGTTTGTCCTCGCGGGGGGCCGGGGGGTGGGCAGGCATCCCTGAGGAGGGTGGCGTGAAGCGCAAGATCATCGCGGCGATTCAGGTTGGCCGGTGTGTCCGTCCTCAGGCGCCGGACGGGCTGCAGTGGTGACGCCCTCCGTGGTTGCCGGTCTCCGTCCGGGTCGGCCCGTGTGTCCGTCCTCAGGCGCCGGACGGGCTGGGTGGTTGCTGCGAGTCGCTGACGCGCGCCACGTCCAGGCCGGGTGACGCCCTCCGTCCAGGTCGGCCGGTGTGTCCGTCCTCAGGCGCCGGACGGGCTGGGTGGTTGCTGCGAGTCGCTGACGCGCGCCACGTCCAGGCCGGGTGACGCCCTCCGTCCAGGTCGGCCCGTGTGTCCGTCCTCAGGCGCCGGACGGGCTGGGTGGTTGCTGTCGGTTGCCGGTGGCCGTTCCGGGGATACCGTCCGGGCCGGGCATGCTGTGTTTTCCGGGGGACACCCCCCGGACCCCCGTATGCCGCGCGTTCTCGTGGACAGATTGATCGACCGGCACGTTCGCGCGTCACACATCACGTTCTACGGCCCGGACGGCACCCCTCGCACGGCCCCCTTCACACGCCACCGGTTGTGGGCAGTCGTTCCGCACGCCGGGTGTGAGCACTCGCAGGAGCGACCTCATTCTCGCGGTTATCCATCCAAGGAGTTCTTGATGGCACAGGGCACTGACACTCTGACTCGTGATGCGCTCGCCGTACTCCAGCCCGGCTTTGTGGGCACCAGTGCCCCCGGCTGGCTGCTGCGCCGCATCGGTGAAGGCCTCGCCTCCGTAGGCCTGTTCGGCCGCAACATCGCCTCCCCCGAGCAGCTCGCCGCACTCACCGCACAGCTGCGCGCCGAGCGTGACGACATCGTCGTCGCCATCGACGAGGAGGGCGGCGATGTCACCCGCCTCGAAGTGCGCACAGGCTCCTCCTTCCCCGGCAACCTTGCTCTTGGCGCCGTCGACGACCCGGACCTCACCCGCGCCGTTGCGCGGGAGTTGGGCCGACGCCTGGCCGAGTGCGGCGTCAACCTCAACTGGGCGCCCTCCGCCGACGTCAACTCCGACCCCGGCAACCCCGTTATCGGCGTACGCTCCTTCGGTGCCGACCCGCACCTGGCGGCCCGTCACACCGCCGCGTACGTCGAGGGACTTCAGGCCGCCGGAGTCGCCGCCTGCACCAAGCACTTCCCCGGCCACGGCGACACGGCCGTCGACTCGCACCACGCCCTGCCGCGCATCGACGCGGACACCGATACCCTGCACGCCCGCGAACTGGTGCCGTTTCGCGCCGCCTTCGCCGCCGGGACCCGGGCCGTGATGAGCGCCCACATCCTGCTGCCCGCGCTCGACCCCACCCGTCCCGCCACGCTCAGCCGCCGCATCCTCACCGGACTGCTGCGCGAAGAGCTGGGCTACGACGGGCTCATCGTCACCGACGGCATGGAAATGCAGGCGGTCGCCGCGACCTACGGCATCGAACGAGGCAGTGTCCTCGCCGTCGCGGCGGGCGCCGACGCGATCTGCGTCGGCGGCGGACTCGCCGACGAGGAGACCGTGCTGCGGCTGCGCGACGCCCTGATCGCGGCGGTACGGGCCGGTGAACTGTCCGAGGAACGCCTGGCCGACGCGGCCGCCAGGGTCCGCGCCCTGGCGGCCTGGACCCGGTCGACCCCGGCTGTGTCCGTCCCGGCGGAGGGCATCGGCCTGACCGCGGCCCGCCGCGCGCTGCGCGTGACGAACGTGTACGAGTCGTTCGACGGGGCCCCCTACGTCGCCGCCTTCACCCCCGTCGCGAACTTCGCCGTGGGCGACGAGACGCCCTGGGGCGTCGCTGCGGAGCTGGCCCGGCTCCTGCCGGGGACGGAGGCCGGCACGTACGGCAGCGAGAACGGCTCCGCGGCCCGTGTGCTCGCCGACGCGGGGGACCGCAGGATCGTCGCCGTCGTGCGCGACGCCCACCGCCACGCCTGGATGACGGCTGCCCTGGACGCGCTGCTCGCCGCCCGGCCGGACACGGCCGTGGTCGAGATGGGCGTCCCCCAGGCGCCCCCGGCCGGCGCCCCGCACATCGCCACCCACGGCGCGGCCAGGGTCTGCGGCCGCGCGGCGGCGGAGGTCATCGCAGGCTGCTGAGGCGGGGCCGGGGCCCACATGGCCCCCGCCCCGGGCTTCGCCCCGGACCCATCGCGGGACGTGCTCGTAGCTTTCTCGGCTGGTTGATCTGTGTCCGTCCTCGAACTCCCCCAGCTACCCCTGGGGGCACCGAAGGGTGCCCCCAGAGATGCCCCCAGGACGGGCTGGAAAATCCAGCCCGTCCGGCGTTCGAGGGCAGCGCCCGAAAGGCGCGCCGCAGGCGCGACCTACAGCCCCTGCCAGGCCGGCTTCGCCGCGTATGTGGCGCGGAAGTACTCCGCGAGCTTCAGCTTCGACGCGGCCGCCTCGTCGACGACGACCGTCGCGTGCGGATGCAGCTGCAGTGCCGAGGCCGGCACGAACGCCGAGACCGGGCCCTCCACGGAATGCGCCACCGCATCGGCCTTGGCCTCGCCGGTGGCCAGCAGCACCAGGTGGCGGGCCTCCAGGATGGTTCCGATGCCCTGGGTGATGACGTGGTGCGGCACCTGTTCGATGTCGTTGTCGAAGAAGCGCGCGTTGTCGACGCGGGTCTGCTCGGTCAGTGTCTTGATCCGGGTGCGGGAGGCGAGCGACGAGCAGGGTTCGTTGAAGCCGATGTGCCCGTCGGTGCCGATGCCGAGCAGCTGGAGGTCCACCCCGCCGGCCTCGGCCAGCGCACGGTCGTACGCCTCGCAGGCGGCCTGGACGTCCTCGGCGGTGCCGTCGGGGCCGAAGAACGAGTCCTCGGTCAGGCCGAGTGGTTCCACGACCTCGCGCAGGACGGTCGAGCGGTAGGACTCGGGGTGCCCGGCCGGCAGGCCGACGTACTCGTCGAGCTGGTATATACGCGCCCGCGACATGTCCACGGCACCGGAGCGGACCTTTGCCGACAGCGCCTCGTAGACGGGCAGCGGGGTGGAGCCGGTGGCCACACCGAGCAGGGCGCCGGGCTTGCGGCACACGAGGGAGGCCATGGCCTCCGCGATGAGTTCGCCGCCTGCCCTGGCATCCGGGACGATGACAACTTCCACGCTGGGCCTGCCGTTCTGGAGGGAGTGGACTAGACCAATTTAGCAGAGTGACACCCTCTCGTCCCTGCGTCAACCGGCTCGTTCCGCGAGCACCGAGGAGCGGATTCGGCAGGACATCGCGGAGACTCTGCTGCTCAATTCGGCTGAGCAGCAGGGACCGGCTACGAGGGCAGCACCGACGACCTCGTAGCCGCAGGTCGCGGTCCGCGCGTCGGAACCACCCGGGAATTGCGCAGCAGAGTCCGCGGACCTGTCGATGCACGCCTGGACGTGCCGCGCGCGTCCAGCGACCGGGGGACGAACGCCTGCCCACAACCGGGCATCAGCCGAAGGGGGGCGCGCAGGGGGTGCTGTCCGGACCCGGGGCTGCTGCGCTCCGTGCACGTGGCCGGGGTCTCTGTCCTCGATCTCCCCCACCTACCTCCCCCACCTACCTCCCCCAGCTACCGCTGGGGGTGCCCCCAGGGGTGCCCCAGGACGGGCTTGTTGGGGTGCGGGCCGGTGGTCCGGTTGTGCCCGCAGCCGGCAGTCGAAGGGGGTCGCGCAGGGGGTGCTGGCCGGGCCGTAAAACGTGATGTGTGACGCGCGAACGTGCCGGTCGGCCTTACGGACTCCGAGTCCGCGCGGCGTAAATCATGCCCGGCCCGGACAGTAGCCCCGGAGCGGCACCCGGCACCCGGCGGCAGCCCCCGGTGCACCCGGCGCCAGGAGCGGCACCCGGCAACCGGCAGCAGCCCCCGGTACGCCCGGCAGGAGTCGCACCCGGCACCCGGCGCCAGGAGCGGCGCCCGGCACCCGGCAGCAGCCCCCGGTACGCGCGGCAGGAATCGCACCCGGCACCCGGCGGCAGCTCCACCAGCGCTTCCTGGGGGCACCTCCCAGCGGTAGCTGGGGGAGTTCGAGGACGGAAACGCCGGTCAACCGAGACGGAGACCGGCAACACCGCATCGCGCAACGCAGCGCACCGCATCGTGCAGCGCACCGCAGCGCGAGCCACCCGCGGGCCGCGGCGCCGTGGCGGGACCCTCGGCCCGCCCGGCACCGCAGCCCGGAGCATCCGGCCTGCAGGTGTGCGGTCCTGCGGCCGTGCGAGGTCCCGGCGCAGTCAGGGCAGAGAGCGCCGGGCACCTCTTCCCGCCCTCTGTGCGGGGGAGGGCGGTGGCTTTACACATGCATTGTGGGCTGGACCAATCGGTCGTGTCCATGGGATGCCCGGCAAAGACTCTCTGGTATTCCGCCCCGCCGTCAAGCATCGGTCAAAAGGTACGCTCGCACACGTGCCCTCCATGAACGACCTCGTACGCCAGCACACCGCTCTCAGCGAAACCGACCTGGAGTGGCTCCATCTGCTGGTTTCGGAGTGGCAGCTGCTCTCCGACCTGTCCTTCGCGGACCTCGTCCTCTGGATCCCCACGCTCGACGGCTCGCGCTATGTCTCCGTCGCCCAGATGCGGCCGAACACCGGCCCCACCTCCTACCAGAACGACATGGTCGGCCACCTCGTGCCGCGCGGCCGTCGGCCGCTGCTCGACGCGGCGCTCGACGAGGGGCGGATAGTGCGCGAGGGCGATCCCGAGTGGCGCGAGGAGGTGCCGGTCCGGGTCGAGTCCATCCCTGTGCGCCGCGAAGGCCGCGTACTCGGTGTCATCGCCCGCAACACGAATCTGCTGACCGTCCGCACACCCTCCCGGCTGGAGCTGACGTACCTGCAGAGTGCCTCCGACCTGGCCCAGATGATCGCGGTCGGGGCGTTTCCGTTTCCCGGTCAGCAGGTCGACATGGATGCTTCGCCGCGCGTTGGCGACGGGCTGATCCGGCTCGACGCGGAGGGTACGGTCCAGTACGCCTCGCCGAACGCCCTCTCGGCCTACCACCGGCTCGGTCTCGCCTCCGATCTCGTCGGACAGCACCTCGGGCAGATCACCGCGGAACTCGCGCCGTCCCGCGGGCCGGTCGACGAGGCGCTGGTCACGATGGCCAGCGGTTACGCCCCGCGTGAGTTCGAGGTCGAGGGCAGCGGCGGGGTGATCCAGCTGCGCGCGATTCCGCTCAAGCCGAAGGGCACCCGCATCGGTTCGCTGGTGCTTCTCCGGGATGTCACCGAACTGCGCCGCCGGGAGCGGGAGTTGATCACCAAGGATGCGACCATCCGGGAGATTCACCACCGGGTGAAGAACAATCTCCAGACGGTCGCGGCGCTGCTGCGCCTCCAGGCCCGCCGGATGGACTCCGCGCCGGCCCGGGAGGCACTCAACGAAGCTGTGCGCCGCGTCGGTTCGATCGCGATCGTCCATGAGACGCTCTCCCAGAATCTGGACGAGCGGGTGGAGTTCGACGAGATCGCCGACCGGGTGCTGGCGATGGTCGCCGAGATCGCGCCCGGCAAGGTCACCTGCCGGCGCAGCGGCCGCTTCGGCATCCTCGACGCGGAGGTGGCGACGCCCCTGTCGATGGTGCTCACCGAGGTGCTGCAGAACGCCCTGGAGCACGCCTTCGCGCCGGGGGAGCAGGGCACGGTGGACGTCTCGGCGGTGCGGGGCGGTTCGCGGTCCGATACCCGGCTGCTGATCACTGTGCAGGATGACGGCCGCGGACTTCCGGAGGGCTTCGATCCGCAGAGCACGGGCAACCTTGGCCTGCAGATCGTGAGGGCGCTGGTCGAGGGTGAGCTCGGGGGAGCCTTCGACATGGTGCCGGCCCCGGAGCGAGGCACCCGGGTGGTGCTCGACATCCCGGTGAGCGCGGCGAAATAGCGGCGGAGCCGCGGCTCCGGCACACAGTAGGGGCAACAGAACGACAGCGCGGGAACAGCAGCGAGCCCCGGACCGTGATGCACGGCCCGGGGCTCGAATGCTGTGGGGTACTGCTGCGCGCTGCGGCTCGGGGGCGGGTATTACGTACGCGGTGTACGCGCCGCCGGGCTCAGGCTCGGGGGCGTCAGGCGCTGGCGTTGCGCGCCCGGTTGCGAGCGGCGCGGCGCTTCATGGCGCGGCGCTCGTCCTCGCTGAGGCCACCCCAGACGCCGGAGTCCTGGCCGGACTCGAGCGCCCACTGCAGGCACTGCTCCATCACGGGGCAGCGGCGGCAGACGGCCTTGGCTTCCTCGATCTGCAGCAGCGCAGGACCGGTGTTGCCGATGGGGAAGAACAGCTCGGGGTCTTCCTCGCGGCAAACGGCGTTGTGACGCCAGTCCATGGCTGCTACCTCTCTTGGTGTTACGTGCAGGGTGCTTGTGAATGTGAACGCTTTCACGAATCCCCCCGCAAGGGAAGGGCCGACGCCCAGTCGCCTGGTGTGGTCCTGTGGATTGAGGGGGGTTTCGGGCTCTCAGGAGGCCATCTTGCGGGCCGCTCCGATCGCCATGTAGAGATTCGCAAACCTCGGCGGCGGACACAACCCCTTCCGGAAAGTTTTTTTTGATTCTTCGGTGTCGGGTAGGTCACAGCCGTACTTCTAGGGGGTGGACCGCCGCCTAAACGTTCGAGTGAAAGGAGTTTTGGCCTTTCTGGTCACACAATCACACGCAGTGCACGGCGAACGCCTGTGAACCTCACGCTGGTGCGCACCCCGAGATGGTCGCCGTCCATCTGGAAGGGAAGCGGCACCTTCGAATGCAAGGTGAAATCGGTCAGATCATGGAATGACACTGCGTGTCGACCGTGCGGGCCGCGCTCAGGAGTGGACATCAGTAGCTGCGTCGCGTAACGAGCCACGGCCGCGGCAGAAAGCTTGCGCAGCCCGAGCACGTCCAGAGCCGTGTCGAATGACGCCGAGGGGGACGCGTACACCGGGCGATTGCCGAGGTAGGTCCAAGGGGCGGTGTTGCAGATTATCGAGAATGCGAGCTCGTGAATTGGTTCCCGGCCGGGACGCTCCAGTGTGATCGTGCCGTGCCGCCGGTTCGGCTCCTCCAGGAACTGACGCAGTGCCTGACGTACATAGAGGGCATGCGTCGACGTCTTGCCGCGTTCGCGCTGCTGCTCGACCCGGCCGACCACGCCGGCGTCGAAGCCGAGCCCCGCGCAGAAGGTGAACCAACGGGCCGGGACTCCCTCGTCCTCGGTGCCGGGTGCGCCGGCCGCGAGACCGAGCCCCACCGTGCGCTCCCGGCGCTCGCTCAGGGCGTCCAGGATCACGCTGGTCGCCTCCACCGGGTCGTTCGGCAGACCCAGGGCGCGGGCGAACACATTGGTCGAGCCGCCCGGTACGACCGCGAGGCGCGGCAGCCGGTCCGGGGCGGGGCCGTTGTGGAGGAGGCCGTTGACCACTTCATTGACCGTGCCGTCGCCGCCGAGCGCGACGATCAGGTCGATGTCCTCGCTGTCCGCGGCGCGGCGGCCGAGGTCCCGGGCGTGCCCCCGGTACTCCGTGGTGACGGCCTCCAGCTTCATCTCGCTCGCGAGGGCGTGGATGAGCACGTCGCGCGTGCGCGCGCTGGTGGTGGTTGCCGCCGGGTTGACCACGAGGAGTGCACGCATGCGATGCAGCGTACCTACCGGGGGGTACCTGGCCCATACCCGGGCTCAGGCCCGGCCCGGCACCGGCGGCTACCCTTTCAGGGTGAGCAGCACTGAGCAGACCCCCGCCCCGCGTCCCGCCCGACTGACCGCCGCGGCGGCGTTCGTCGCACTGGAGGGCCTGGCCCTGGTGGCGGGTGGCGTGTACATGCTCGTCATGGGGGTCGTTGGCAGCCCCGAGAGCTCCCAGCAGGCGGAGACGGGCGGCCTGACGCTGATCGTCCTCGCGCTCCTGCCGTTGCTGGCGGCGCGCGGGCTGCTGCACCGCCGCCGCTGGAGCCGCGGGCCGGCCTTCGTCACACAGATCATGGCGCTGCCGGTCGCCTGGACTCTGCTCCGCTCGCAGGGCGGGTTCATCCCGGCGGGGATCGCGCTGGCGGGGGTGGCCGTGACGGCACTGGTGATGCTGTTCCACCCGACGACGACCGATGCGCTTGGGCTCCGCCCGGGGGCGCGTGACGCGTAGCGCGCCTGCGGCGCGCAAGGACCGGGGTTGCCGCCCCCGTCGAGTGTGCGGAGAGCGGCAACCCCGGGCCCGGAACAGCACCCCCCGGGCGCAGCGGACGCAGGTTCGGCCGGTGGGCCGTTACTCCTCCACCAGGAGCTTCTCGCGGAGCTGGGCCAGGGTTCTCGCCAGCAGGCGGGAGACGTGCATCTGTGAGATGCCGACCTCCTGTGCGATCTGCGACTGGGTCATGTTGCCGAAGAATCGGAGGAGCAGGATCCGCTTCTCTCGCGGCGGAAGATCCTCCAGCAGCGGCTTCAGCGACTCGCGGTACTCGACGCCCTCCAGCGCCTCGTCCTCCGCGCCCAGCGTGTCCGCCACCGCCGGCGACTCGTCGTCCGTGTCGGGGACGTCCAGGGAGAGCGTGGAGTAGGCGTTGGCGGATTCCAGGCCCTCCAGCACCTCTTCTTCCGAGATGCCGAGCTTCTCGGCCAGCTCGTGGACCGTCGGGGAGCGGCCGTGCTGCTGGGACAGCTCCGCGGTGGCCGTGGTCAGGGCGAGCCGCAGTTCCTGGAGGCGGCGCGGCACCCGCACCGCCCAGCCCTTGTCGCGGAAGTGGCGCTTGATCTCGCCCACGACGGTCGGTGTGGCGTATGTGGAGAACTCCACGCCGCGCTCCGGGTCGAACCGGTCCACCGACTTGATCAGGCCGATCGTGGCGACCTGCGTCAGGTCGTCCAGCGGCTCGCCGCGGTTGCGGAACCGGCGGGCCAGGTGCTCCACCAGCGGCAGGTGCATCCGCACCAGTTGGTTGCGGAGTTCCGCCCGTTCCGGCGAACCTTCCGGCAGCGTGCGCAGCTCGATGAACATCGCCCGCGCGCCACTGCGGTCATGATGTGAGTGCTGCTCGTGCTCGCTCATATCGGCCATCTGCTCCGCCGCGTCCAAAAGGCCGTCCACCGGGTGCGGCCGGGCCTGCTCCGGGAAACCCGGAGCGCCCTCCGCGTGCAGCATCCGTGGGATGCGCTCCTCGTTCCGCACCGGACCGTCCCCGTTCCTCACGCCGGCCCGGGTCCCGCGCCGCGCTGTTTGTGCAGGCTGATGCTGACCGTACGGTCGTCCGCGACCGAGGAGTCGACCTTGCCGGCGAGCGCCGAGAGGACCGTCCAGGCGAAGGTGTCGCGCTCCGGGGCGCGGCCGTCGGTGGTGGGGGCGGACACCGTCACCTCCAGGGAATCGTCGATGAGCCGGAACACGCAGCTGAGGACGGATCCGGTGACGGCCTGCTGGAGCAGGATCGCGCAGGCCTCGTCGACAGCGATGCGCAGGTCCTCGATCTCGTCGAGCGTGAAGTCCAAGCGTGCCGCGAGGCCGGCCGTGGCCGTACGCAGCACTGACAGGTAGGCACCCGCAGCGGGCAGCCGGACTTCCACGAAGTCCTGGGTCCCGGGCTCGCCTGCGATCTGGGACACCCTCACCTCCAAGGTGGCACATGCTCTTTCGGGGGTCCGGGGTAAGGGAGACGACCCCCGGATCCGTGAGGTACGCAGTCCGTACCTTTCCGCCGGTGACGCTATCGCGATCCATGGTGCCGTGTCGCCGGGCCCCTCACCGGGACGGTCCGGCGTCTGTCACTCATGGTAAGCCCATGAGTACGGACGGTGGGTAGGGGTCTGTGGCTCCCAATTGGGCGGCAATGGGAAAGACATCGCGCCGCTGTGACGTACCCCGGTGTCAGACGATCGAACCGTCCACGAAGCACCACCGCCAGGGCATTCCGGGTTCCAGGCTGCGCATGACCGGATGTCCGGTGTCCTTGTGATGCTGTGTCGCGTGCCGCAGCGGCGACGAATCGCAGCATCCCACGTGCCCGCACGTCAGGCAGAGCCGCAGCTGCACCGGATCCGTGTCGGCCGCCAGGCACTCCAGGCAGGTCTCCGACAGCGGCGCGGGCTCGGGGCGCGGCATTTCGGACAGGTGCGGGCACTCGCTCATGATTGCCAGAGTACGGCGCGGCCACGGGGAGAGGACGGTTCGGGCGGATGGAGACTTTGTCATTGGTGGCGCTGGCCGCGGTGAGTGCCGCGGTCGCGGGGGCGGCGCGCAGGACACCGGTCCCGGCGCCGCTGTTGCTGGTCGCGGCGGGGCTGATCGCCTCGTACGTGCCGGGGGTTCCGGAGTACACCCTCGACCCGCACGTCGTGCTGCCGCTGCTGTTGCCGCCGCTGCTGCACACGTCCGCGCTGGACGCCTCGTACCTGGATCTGCGCGCCAACATCCGGCCCGTGGCGCTGCTCTCCGTCGGCTATGTGCTCTTCGCGACGCTCGCCGTGGGCTGGCTCGCCCATCTGCTGGTACCCGGACTGCCGCCGGCCGCCGCGCTGGTGCTGGGCGCGGTCGTCGCGCCGCCGGACGCGGTGGCGGCCACGGCCATCGCACGCCGGCTCGGGCTGCCGCACCGGATCACCACGATCCTGCAGGGGGAGTCGCTGGTGAACGACGCCACCGCGATCACCGCCTACAAGGTGGCGCTCGCCGCGGCCGCCGGCGTCGGCTGGAGCTGGACCGAGGGCATCGGCGAGTTCGTGCTGGCTTCGGTCGGCGGTGTCGGTGTGGGCCTGGCGCTGATGGTCCCGCTGCACTGGCTGCGTACGCATCTGAAGGAGCCGCTGCTGCAGAACACGCTGTCGCTGCTCATCCCCTTCGTCGCCTACGCCGCGGCCGAGGAGGTCGGCGCGTCGGGCGTCCTCGCGGTCGTGGTGGTCGCTCTCTATCTCGGCCATCGCTCCTGGCAGGTCGACTTCGCGACCAGGCTTCAGGAGGAGGCGGTGTGGAAGATGGTGGCGTTCATCCTGGAGTCGGCGGTCTTCGCGCTGATCGGCCTCCAACTGCCGGTGGTGCTGCGCGGGCTCGGTGCGTACGCGGGCGAGAGCGCCGCGCTGTATGCCGTGGGCGTCTTCGCCGCGGTGGTCGTGGTCCGGTTCGTATGGGTCTACCCGGCGACCTACGTGCCGAGGCTGCTGTCGCAGCGGATCAGAGAGCGCGAGCCCGACCCGGGCTGGACCGGCCCCCTGATCGTCAGCTGGGCCGGGATGCGCGGGGTGGTGTCGCTGGCGATCGCCTTCTCCATCCCGGCGACCGTGGCAGGGGGCGGACCGTTCCCCGGGCGCAATCTGATCCTCTTCCTCACCTTCACGACCGTCATCGGCACCCTGGTCGTGCAAGGGCTGACCCTGCCGCCGCTGATCCGGGTGCTGAAGCTTCCCGGGCGCGACGCGCAGGCCGAGACGCTCGCCGAGGCGCAGGCGCAGAGCGAGGCGTCCCGGGCGGCGGAGGAGCGGCTGGAGGCGCTGCTCACGGACGAGCGCAACGCGCTGCCGGGGCCTCTCGCGGACCGGCTGCGCACCGTGCTGGAACGGCGGCGCAACGCGGTGTGGGAGCGGCTCGGCGCGGTCAACGAGCTGACCGGCGAGACCGTGGACGACACTTACCGACGGCTGGCGGGGGACGTGATCGAGGCCGAGCGGGAGGTCTTCGTCCGGCTGCGGGACGAGCGGCGTATCGACGACGAGATGATGCGGACGCTGCTGCGCCGGCTCGACCTGGAGGAGGCGGCCGCCTACCGGGAGGGTTCCGGCTGACCGGTGATCACAGCGGCTATGACGCTGCCCGGAGGGAAGGCGCCCTCGGTGGCGAGGGTGGTGAGCCCGTACAGCATTTTGGCGACATAGAGCCGCTCCACGGGCAGTCCGTGGCGGTCCTCGAAGTCCGTGGCGAAGGCGTCCAGCTCCGGCGTCGTACGGGCGTAACCGCCGGAGTGGAAACGGTCGTCGAGCGACCAGTGCCCGGCCGGCCCGCCGAGGGCGGCGGCCTGGAGGGAACGTATCTCCTCTTCCAGGAAGCCTCCCTTGAGGACGGGGAAGCCGATCGCCCGTTGCCCGGCCTCCAGTCCCGCGGCCAGCCCGGCCAGGGTTCCGCCGGTCCCGCAGGCAACCCCGACGAAGCCGGCCTGCCCGCGCAGCTCCTGCCCCAGCTCGGCGCAGCCGCGCACGGCGAGGTCGTTGCTGCCGCCCTCGGGGACGAGGAAGCAGTCCCCCGCACCGACCCTTCCCGAAACCGGGGCGCTGCCCCAGTCCCCGCCGGGGCGCGGCCCCGGACTCCGCTCCTCGATCGCCGGACGGGCTCGGCGGTCGCACCGGTCGTGGGAAGCCGTTACGCCGCCGAGCGGGCTCGGGTGCCCAGCCACGTCCAGGATCTCCGCCAGCCCCTGCGGCTCGCCCTTGCGGCGGTAGAGCGCGCGGGAGACGAAAACCAGCCGCATCCCGTCCGCCGCGCACTGCGCGAGCGACGGGTTGAGCGGGCGCTCCGCCAGCTCGTCGCCGCGGACGACGCCGATCGTCGTGAAGCCGAGGAGCCGGCCCGCGGCGGCCGTCGCGCGCAGGTGGTTGGAGTAGGCGCCGCCGAAGGTGAGCAGCGTGCCATGGCCGGCGGCGGCCGCGGCACGCAGGTTCGGGGCCAGCTTGCGCCATTTGTTGCCGGGCAGGGAGGGGTGGATCAGGTCGTCCCGCTTCAGCAGCAGCCGTACCCCGTGGCGCGCGAAGCGCTCGTCCTCCACCGGTTGCAGCGGCGACGGCAGCCGTGGCCGCAGGGCGGTGAGGGCGAGCGCTTCGGGAGTCACGCTCCCATTGTCACTTCAGTCGCTCGGCGATCCGGCCTCGCATTGTCTCCATGGAGAACCCGCACGGGTCGATCTTTCCGGGCTGCCACTCCAGGTGGCCGATGACCGAGCGCGCGGTCCAGCCGTGGTGCCGGCAGACCGCGGCGGCGGCCTTTTCGATGGCCGCCAGCTGCACCTCGGGCCAGGGGTCGTGCCCGTCGCCGAGGTTCTCGCACTCGAAGCCGTAGAAATAGCGGTTGCCGTCGGTGTTGGCCTCGTTGTCGGGTGGGAGGCGTCTTTCCGCGATGACGGCCCGCAGGACGTCGTCGTCGCCGAGTCCCGCGTGGTTGGCGCGGCCGTAGCCGACCAGATGGACCGCGCCGTCCTTGGCGATCACGCCGTGGCAGAGCGGGCCCGGCAGGCCCTCGTAGCCGTCACGGCAGATACGCACGGTGTTGGCGGTGCCCTTGGTGACGGTGTGGTGGATCATCACGCCGTGCACCGGTCCCCAGGGGCCTTTGTGATTGCGGTTGTGGGTGCGCCAGTCGCCGACGTGGACAACGGTCAGCCCTTCGTTCGTCAGTACGTCCAGAAAGCTTCCCGCGGACATGGGTGGGGCCATGGCCGCCTCCTTGCCTGGTTGCGCTCCGGTCGCGGATCGTCTTGTACCGCTTGGCCGGTTGTAGCGGATCGCACGCCGTACTGACCATCCGATTCGTACGGCGTGCGATCCGATCCGGTCAGTTCGAGGCCAGCCAGAGGTCGGGGCCGAAGACCTCGTAGTGGATGTCGGCGGCGGGAACACCCTTGGCCAGCAGCTGGGTTCGTACGGACCGCATGAAGGGCAGCGGGCCGCACAGGTACGCGTGCGTGCCGGGCGCGACGGTGATGGCGGAGAGGTCGGCGTAACCGATGCGGTCGGCGGGGTGGTCGGCGTCCGCGGACTCGTACCAGAAGTGGGCGTCGGCATCGGGCAGTTTGCCGGCCAGCGCCTCCTGGTCGGCGCGCAGCGCGTGGTCGGCCGGGGAGCGGTCGGCGTGCACGACGGTGACCGGGCCGCGGTGGTCGTCGGCCACGAGCTGCTCCAGCATCGCGAGGATGGGGGTCACGCCGATGCCGGCGGAGGCCAGCAGCAGCGGCGCGTCCGCGCTGTCGAGGACGAGGTCGCCGTAGGGGGCGGAGACGCGCAGCCGGTCGCCCTCGTGGATCCGGGCGTGGAGGTGGTTGGACACCTCTCCGTCGGGGCGGCCCTCGGCACCGCGCTCGCGCTTGACGGTGAGGGAGAGCAGGGGCGAGCCGGGGGCGCCGGTGAGGCTGTACTGGCGGATCTGGCGGGCGCCGTCCGGGAGTTCGACCTGGACGGAGACGTACTGGCCGGCCTTGAAGGCGGGGACGGGGGAGCCGTCGGCGGGCCGCAGCCGGAAGGTGGCCACATCCGCCGTCTCCTCCGTGCGGGATTCGACCACCCATTCGCTCCAGCTGTCGGCGGCGGTGAGGCCGCGCTCGGCGTAGAGGCGGGCCTCGATGGCGATCAGCGCGTTGGCCATCAGCCAGTAGACCTCGGTCCAGGCCTCGGCGACCTCGGGGGTGACCGCGTCGCCGAGGACCTCGGCGATGGCGGCGAAGAGGTGCTCGTACACGACGTGGTACTGCTCGGGCGTGACGCCCAGGGAGGCGTGCTTGTGGGCGATGCGGCCGAGCATCACGTCCGGGCGGGTGTCGGGGTGCTCCACGAGGTGCGTGGCGAAGGCGGCGATGGAGCCGGCGAGGGCCTGGCGCTGGGTGCCGTCGGCCTGGTGGCCGCGGTTGAAGAGGTTGCGGAGCAGCTCGGGGTGGGCTTCGAAGAGGCGGCGGTAGAAGAGCTCGGTGATGTCGCCGATGGCAGCGCCGACGGCGGGGAGGGTGGCACGTACGGTCGTTGCCGACTGCTCGGACAGCATGGGGCTCCTTAATTGGTATGTGACAGTCGCATTTTTGTCTGTGCGAAACGAGCCGCATAGGGCCATGTGGCCCCATTGGTGGGGTCAGGCGACTCCGGGTCTGCTGCGGCTGATGCTGAGCAGCAGTGGGCCGGTGGGGGAATGGACGAGGTCACCCACCGTCAGGGGATCGAGAGTGGCGAAGAACGCCTCCTGGGCCCGGCGCAGCGCGCCGCGCAGTACGCAGGCCGAATTCAGCGGGCACGGTGTGGTGCCCTCGCATTCGACGACATCGCCGGCGCCCTCCAGTTCACGTACGAGCCCGCCGATGGAGGCCGCCCTGCCCGCCTCGGTCAGCGCGAGCCCGCCGCCCCGCCCGCGCCTGGCCTCGACGAGGCCGAGGTGCTGGAGTCTGGAGACGACCTTGGCGGTATGGGTGTACGGGACCGCCATGGCCGCGGCCACGTCACGGGTCGTGGGTGCGTCGCCCTCGGCGACGGCCAGTCGCATGAGGACGCGAAGCGCCACATCCGTGAATCTCGTCAGCCGCATGAGGCCACGCTAGAAAACTTGAATCTCAAAGGCAAGTTAAGTGGTGTGCGCCACTCCAGGGCGCGCAGAATGCCCCGCGGTCCGCGATCCAGTCTCGCTCGTTTGTGTAATGGCGCCGCTGCTCTCCGTACTGGAAGGCTTCTTCCCGCAGGTCAGCCATTGATCGAAGGTCGGAGGGACATCAGAGATGTCGATCGAGGCAGGTTCCGAGATCCGCGACGGGCACACGTCGCCGCAGCAGAGTCTGAGCACGGCAGCCGCGCGGAACTTGGCGACCACCACCAAGTCCGTTCCGCAGATGCAGGAGATCAGCTCCAGGTGGCTGCTGCGGATGCTGCCATGGGTGCAGGTGCAGGGCGGCACCTACCGGGTCAACCGCCGGCTGAGCTATGCCGTGGGCGACGGTCGGGTGACGTTCGTGCAGACCGGCGACCGGGTGGAGGTCATCCCTGCCGAGCTCGGTGAACTTCCGGCCCTGCGCGGTTACGAGGACGACGAGGCGCTGGCGGAGCTGGCGCAGCGGTGCACCCAGCGGGAGTTCGAGCCCGGAGAAGTGCTCGCCGCCGCCGGACGCGCCGCGGACAAGGTCTTTCTGCTGGCGCACGGCAGGGTGGAGAAGATCGGCTCGGGGCCGTACGGCGACGAGGCGGTGCTCGGAGTCCTCGCGGACGGGGCGTACTTCGGTGACCAGGCCCTGCTCGACGAAGAGGCGGTCTGGGACCACACCGCCCGTGCCGCGACGCACTGCGTCGCGCTCGTCCTGTCCCGGCGGGACGTGCTGACGCTGGCCGACCGGGTGGACTCGCTGCGCGCCCATCTGGCCGGGGCGCGCTCGCTGCCCGGCCAGCGCACCAATGCCCACGGTGAGGCGGCCATCGAGCTGTCGGCCGGCCATGTCGGTGAGGCCGTCGTGCCGCACACCTTCGTCGACTACGAGGCAAAGCCACGCGAGTACGAACTGAGCGTCGCCCAGACCGTGCTGAAGGTCCACAGCAGGGTCGCCGATCTCTACAACCAGCCGATGAACCAGACCGAGCAGCAGTTGCGGCTCACGGTCGAGGCGCTGCGCGAGCGCCAGGAGCACGAGCTGATCAACAACCGCGAATTCGGACTGCTCGCCAACTGCGACTACGGCCAGCGGCTCCAGCCCCACGACGGGGCCCCCACCCCCGACGACATGGACGAGCTGCTCAGCAGGCGGCGCGGCTCCAAGCTCTTCCTCGCCCATCCGCGTGCCATCGCGGCCTTCGGCCGGGAATGCAACAAGCGCGGCCTCGTCCCGGGCAGCGTCGACATCGCGGGCAACCAGATCCCCGCATGGCGCGGTGTGCCGATCTTCCCCTGCAACAAGATCCCGGTCAGTGACGCGCGGACCACCTCGATCATCTGTATGCGTACGGGCGAGTCGGAACAGGGCGTCATCGGGCTCCAGCAGAGCGGCATCCCCGACGAGATCGAGCCGAGCCTGTCGGTCCGCTTCATGGGCATCGACGAGCAGGCGATCATCTCCTACCTCGTCACCGCCTACTACTCGGCCGCGGTGCTGGTGCCGGACGCGCTGGGTGTGCTGGAGAACGTGGAAGTCAGCCGCTGGCGGTGAGCCCCGGAGGCGCACCGGGTTCATTCGGGCCCACCGGCAGCGGTGGGCCCGCCCCCCTCTTGGAGTGACCATGGCCATGACGCGTACCCAAGCCACGACCGAAGGCCAGGAGGCCGCGGCCCTCCTGGAGCGCACCCGTGCCGCCGTCCTCCCCCGGCTGCGCCGTACCGTCGAGTCGCTGCCCGGCTCCATACGGAGCGTGGCCATGTACCACTTCGGCTGGGAGCACCCCGACGGCACCCCGGCCGCGGGCCGGGTCGGCAAGGCCATCAGGCCCGCGCTGGTGCTGGCCGCGGCCGGCGCCCTGGGCGGCGACCCGCAGCGGGCCGTACGCGCCGCCGCGGCGGTGGAGCTCGCCCACAACTTCACGCTCATCCACGACGACGTCCTCGGCGAGGACCCGACACGGCATCACCGCCCCACCGTCTGGACGGTGTTCGGCACCCCGGACGCGATCGTCGTCGGTGACGCGATGCTCGCCCTCGCGCTGCGGCTGCTCGCCGAGGACCCCGATCCGGTCGCTTCCGCCGCCTCCGCACGCCTCGCGGCCTGTGTCATCGACCTGTGCGCCGGCCGGCAGGCGGACTGCGCCTTCGAGGAACGCGGCCCCCTCGACGTCACCCTCGACGAATGCCTCACCATGGCCGAGGCCAAGACGGGCGCCCTGCTGGGGTGTGCCTGCGCGATCGGCGCTCTCTACGCCGGTGCGGGGGAGGCCCAGGTCGAGGCCATGGACTCCTTCGGCCGGGAAGCCGGCCTCGCCTTCCAGCTCATCGACGACCTGATCGGCATCTGGGGCGACCCGGAACTCACCGGTAAACCGGTCGGCGCGGATCTGGCCGCCCACAAGAAGTCGCTCCCGGTCGTCGCGGCGCTGACCTCGGGTACGCCGGCTGCCGCGGAGCTGGCCGAGCTGTACGAGGGGCCCATGGACGGCCCGGCCGTCCGCCGAGCGGCGGAGGCCGTCGACCGGGCGGGTGGCCGCGACTGGGCGCAGACGCAGGCGGCCGACCGGATGTCCCGCGCCGTCCACCACCTGGCACGCGCGGTGCCGGACCCCGCGGCGGGGGGTGACCTGCTGGCCCTGGCGGAGTTCGTCACCCGCCGCGCGAGGTGACGCCCCGCGGGCCCAGTGCGGCGGGGCGGCTGCGTGCCGGGCCGGTCCTGTCAACTCTAGTATCACCTACGCCAGTTGACGGACCAGGGAAAGGTTCACGGCGTGGGTGCACGAATACGGCAGGCTGACCTGAGTGACCGCGAGACGGTGGCGGACCTGCTGGACACGGCCTTCTTCGACGACCCGGTGAGCAACTGGGTCTTCCCCGACGCGGAACAGCGTCGCGGGAAGCACCGCACCTTCCTCGGTGTCTTCCTCGACCTCACGCTCGCCGAGGGCCGGGTCGACATCGTCGAGGACGGCACGGCCTGCGCCCTGTGGCATCACGTGCCGGCGGGGGAGCCCGAGGAGGAGGACGACACCCCGGCCCGTATGCGGGAGATCGCCGACCCGGACAATGAGCGCGCCGAGCTGGTCGGCCGGCTGACGGGTGCGGTCCATCCGCACGACCGGGCGCACGAGTATCTGCTGCTGATCGGCGTCACCCCCGAGCGCCAGGGGCAGGGAGTGGGTGCGGCGCTCATCGAGTCCGTACTGGAGCGCTGCGACCGGGACGGCCTACCGGCCTATCTGGAGGCGAGCAGCGCGCGCAGCCGCCGGCTCTACGAGCGGCTCGGTTTCGTCTTCATGGGTACGGCCGTGGAGCTCCCGGACGGGCCGCAGATGTTTCCGATGTGGCGGGAGCCGCGGGAACGGGACGTGTGACGATCGGCTCGACCGGGTCGGCCGGCTCCCCGCCCGAGAGTGCCCCGGGCAGGGACCGGACGCTACCGTCCAGTGCGGCACGGACGCCCTGGACGGGCTCCGCGCAGAGCACCGGGCGCCGGGTGGCCCCCAGGCGCAGCTCCGGAACGGCCGCCGGGCGTCATCCGCCCCCCGTCACTCCATCCACAGTGGCTGCGGCGCAGGGCGGCCGAGGGCCTGTCGTCCCGGGCTCGGTGCGCGACAGCGCGGGGCGGAGTCGCCCGTGCAGCCTTACGCTTGGACGTATGGCCAGTGCGCGGGCGCGTCAGCGCCTGACCGGTCCCCCGCAGGGCGGGTTCGTCTGCCCGGCCTGCGGACAGGCCGTGGAAACGACCGTTCATCGGCACAAGACCCTCGGGACCTATGTTCCGATATGGGCGCCCGGTCCGTGCCGGAATCCGAAGTGCTCCGAGTACACCGGGGAACTGCCCGAGGAGCCCGCCACCGGAGCCGGCACGGAGGAGGCCGGGGGCGATGACGCCCCCGCGGCCGACCGGAGTGAATCCAGCGGGTGACCTGCGGTGCCGCCGATGCGCCGGGACCGCTACAGTCCGCGCCATGTCAACGGAAGTGGAAGCCTGGACCGGTTGGTACCGGGACCGCCAGGGTGCGGAAGCGATCACGATAACGACGGACGGGGCAGGGCTCCGTACGACGATACGGGGAGTGGAGTTCTCGGGCGTGAGCCTCGACGCACTCGCCGAAGGTTCACTGGCCGACTGCGTACTGGAGTGGGACCTGCCTCTCCCGGTCGCCGTCGACGACACGGTCCACCAGGCCACGCTCAGCTGCCTGCTGACCCTCGGTCGCCGGCTCCCCGGCTCCGCCGCCGCACGCGCCGACCTCGGCCTCACCCTGCACTTCGGCGGCGCGGTCTACACCTCGGGGCGCCCCGGATGCGACCTCGAGGCGGGCCTGGCGCAGATCCGGCGGCAGCTTCCGGCGGGCGCGCTTTTCTCGGACGAGCGGCTGGGGCTGGGCCGGCCCGTGTAGTCGACCCGCGCCGGGGCGGCGGCCCGTCAGCCGTCGCCCCCGGGCTGCGCGCCCGGCTCCTCGTACGCATCCTCGTCCGGCTCCTCGTCGGGCTCCTCGTACGGCTCCGCCAGCCGCTCGGCGATGTCCTGCGCCCAGGCGCCCGCCCATCCGCGCAGGTCCCGCACCTGGTCCCCGGCCAGCCCGTATGCCTGGAACTCGCCGTCGCTCACCCACTCCAGGCCCTCGAGCCGGTCGCGCAGCTCCCGCAGGTCGAAGTCCTCGTCGTGCCGGGCACCGAGATGCTCCAGCTCGGCCGTGCTGAACCGGCCGCCCGCCGCGTACACGTCGACCATGTCCCGCGGCAGCCCACGGTCCACCAGCGCCCGCACCTTCGTACCCGCCAGGTCCTCGACGGCGAGCACCGGACCGACGCCCTCCAGGACGACCGGCGGTCGCCACAGCACCTCCTTGGCCACGACGACTTCGCACATCTCCTCCGTGTCCGGGTCGGCGACGGTCATCCGCGCCATGAGCGGAGACACGTCGGTCTCACCGACCAGCCATCCCCGGGCCCGCAGGCCGGCCGTCAGATGCCCGACGATCTCCGCCGCGGACACCGGGCGCTCGGTCACGAAGTCCAGATCCCTCCCCCGAGCTCGAGCGCAGCCGAGAGCTTGGGGGAGGGCGACCAGCCCGTGCGCCAGCACGGCGTACCCGCCGCCGAGGGCGAGCCCGTGGTCGTGCCCCAGGTCGAGTACGTCGGCGAGCAGCCGCCGGTGCGTGGCGGGGGCGTTCTCAAGCGTCACGGGCGCAGTATTCAGCACCCGGCGCGCGGGCGCCTCCACGGCGCACGGCGCTGTCAGGGCAGGCCGACGTTCCACTCCCCGGGCAGGCCGCCGTTGCAGAAGACGCACACGAAGTTCCCTTCGCGGACCCGACGCCCCCTCCCGCCCGGTTCGCCGGGCGGGAGGGGGCGTGCACAGGGCCGTGGCGGGCTCCCCGGCTGTGGCATCGCCTGGCCTCCGGCGGTTCAGGCGCCGCGCTGGTGGAGCTCCAGGTCCGCGACCACGGGGCGGTGGTCCGAAGCGTCCGTCGCAACGTCCTGGGCACCGACCACGGTGATGTCCGGGGAGACGGTCACATAGTCGATGCGCTTGGTCGGGTTGACCGCCGGGTACGTTTTGCCGCCGTTCGGGTCGGCGTCCTTCAGCTCCTTCCACAACGGCGCCAGCTCCAGGGCGTTCGGCGTGGCGTTGAAGTCACCGACCAGGACCTTCGGTCCGGAGTCCTCGGCAAGCACATTGAGCATGTCCGTCACCTGGGCGCTGCGGACCGACGGGTTGGCCCGGTAGTCCAGGTGCGTGGAGTAGACGTGCACGTGCGAGCCCTTGACGTTGACCGTCACCTCGGCGAAGCCGGGCGCGGGAGCCGGCACCGGGTTGGGCGTCTGGGTGGAGAGCCGCGTGATGTCGTGGTTCTCGGCGTCGAGAATCGGGTAGCTGCTCAGCACGGCGGTGCCGTACTGAGCCCGGTCGCCGCCCTCGGTGGCCGGGGGGTTGTCGTAGATCGGTGCGAAGAACACGTTCATGCCGAGTTCCTCGGCCAGCGCCTGGGCCTCGTCGACGAAGTCGCTACGGGAGCTCCAGTGCACGTCGACCTCCTGGAGGCCGATCACGTCAGCGTTCAGATCGCGGATCGCCGCCGCGGTGCGGTCCAGGTCGAAGACGTTGTCCTCGCCGGCACCGGCATGGATGTTGTAGGTCGCGACCCGCAGCGGCACCGCCGGGGCCTCCGAACCGGGGATGTTGGCGGTCGCGGCCGTCGCCGACCCCGCGGTGGCGAGCACGGCGGCGGCGGCGAGCACGGCGGCGGCGGCGCGGTTGCCGCGGGCGGGACGTCGGGAAATGAGCTTCATGACTACTCCAGATCAGACGGTGGTGAGGCCGGCACCGAACGGGAACAGGGGAGTTCCCGGGTCGGCGGGGTCGGGGATGGTCACGGGAAGGCGTCCGGCGGGCTGGATCGCTCCGGTCAGCACCCCGGCGAGGGAACGCATCGACACCTCGTTGAACGCGTATGTGGTGAGGTAGGTGGGCGCCTCGGGGAAGTACATGAGGTCGTACGGATCGCGGACGGCCACGGTGACGACCCGCGCGCCGGACGCCAGCAGCGCCTTGACCAGCTTCTGCTGGCCGGAATCGCCGGCCGCGCGGTTGGTGAGCACCACCGTGGTGTCATGCGACAGCGCGGCCGCGACAGCGGCGTTGATGCGTGCCTGGGAAGGCTTCGCCCCAGTGCTCAGGACGTCCACCGTCAGGCCCCGCTCGGTGAGCGCACGGCCCAGGGCCGCGGTGGTGATCGGCGCCGCCGAGTCGTCCCATCCGGTGACGAGCACCTTGCCCGCCGGCCCGAGCGGGAGCGCCCCCGGCTCGTCGCGCAGCAGCGTCGTGGTGCGGTCGGTGATCCGCTGCGCGACGGCCAGGTGGTCCGGCGTGCCGACCGTTCCTGCGACAGCCGCGGTGTCGACGAAGGGCGAGTGAACGATTCCACGACGCCACTTCAGCCGCAGTACTCGGGTCACCGACTCATTGATGCGGCGCTCGGTGAGCTCACCGTTGCGCACCGCGGCCAGGACCGCGTCATAGGCGACCTTCATCTTCGGCGGGTTGACGAGTACGTCGACGCCCGCCTTGAGCGCGAGCACCGGCACCCGCTCGTCGCCGTACTTGTTCCGCACGCCGGCCATCCCGAGCGAGTCGGTCACCACGACGCCGTCGTAGCCGAGCTCCTCGCGCAGCAGCCCGGTGAGGATCGGGTAGGACAGGGTGGCGGGATCGCCGGACGGGTCGAGCGCGGGCACCACGATGTGGGCGGTCATGATCGAATCGGCGCCCGCGGCGATGGCGGCCCGGAACGGCGGCAGGTCGATCTGGTCCAGCTCCTCGCGGGAGTGGCTGATGACCGGCAGTCCGGTGTGGCTGTCGACCGCTGTGTCGCCGTGGCCGGGGAAGTGCTTGAGGGTCGCGGCGACACCGGCGTCCTGGTAGGCGCGCACCTGCGCGGCCACCATATCGGCGGCCAGCTCGGGGGATTCGCCGAACGACCGCACCCCGATCACCGGGTTGGCCGGGTTGATGTTGACATCGGCCACCGGCGCCAGGTTCTGGTTGACGCCGACGGACCGCAACTCCTGCCCGCTGATGCCGGCAGCGGTGCCCGCGTCCGGGACACTGCGCCCGGCGGCGAGGGCCATGTTGCCGGGGAACTGGGTGGCCGGCGGCCCCAGCCGTACGACCGCGCCGCCCTCCTGATCGATGCTCAGCAGCAGCGGCACTTCCGACGGCTGATCGAGAGCCACCCGCTGGATGCCGTTGGACAGCCCGGCGACCTGCTCGGGCGCGCGGGTGTTGCCGGCGTAGGCGAAGTACACGAAGCCGCCGAGGTGGTAGCGGGCCACGGCCTGTGCCGCGTTGTCCACCCCGAGGAAGGACTGGTTCATGCTGACCGCGTCCGGGTCGGTGGTGTCCGCGGTCTCGCCGTACACACGGGTGGTGAACAGCTGGCCGACCTTCTCCTCCAGCGTCATCCGGTGCAGCGTGGCGTTCACCCAGCCGGTCTCGGCAGCAGAGGCGGGCGGCACGGTGGCGGCCGTGGCGCGGGATGAGTCCAGCGCGACCGCGGTTGCCGCAGCGACGCCGGCCGCGAGGATCGAGCGACGGCTGACGGAATGTTCCGGAAATTGCATGTAGTGCTCCCTCGATACGAGGCCGGAACCGCCTCACAGGGGCGGACCAGCGACGATCCGAGACGCTACGGATCTTCGATGAATCGCTGAGAACAAGCCAATGGCGTGAATGCGGCGAACCAGTGAGCGGGCATGAGCGGTGGCCAGGGCGGCCTGGGCGGGGTCGGTGAGGATGCGGATGGCATGGTCGGGGACGGCCATGCGGAGGTTCTGTTCGAAGCGGCGGATGGCGGTGGCGCGCGTCGGGTGAGGCCCGCCAGGACGGGCGCGGCGGCTTGGCGGACAACGCGGGCCGCGTGCACCCACGAGCCCGGGGACAGGTCCGCGCCATGCCCGTGACCATTGACCGTACGACATCGAGCAGGCGCGCGCCGTCGCTGCCGGTTCGCTGTCCCTGACGCCGGCGCCCGGCGGCTGGACGGCACGTGGTGGCCGCGCTCCCGTGCCCTCACTCGTGAGCTGCCACCCTTGACGGCCGCACTGGGCGACCTCTGGGGTCGCATCACGCGTATCACGGTGGCCCCGGCCTACTGGCCCGTCATCCCGCGTTGGGTGTCCGTAGCCGGGCGCATGGTGCATATGGGCTGGTCCACCGAGGAGCAGGATCCGCACAGACTGGCCTTTCTCTCCACCGATGGCCGCCGGGACGTGCTGGTGATCCGGAAACCGGTGCGGATGCCGCCGCGCAGTTGATGGCCGGCGACGGTATCGATGCCCCGGCCCGGGCCCCGCGATGATCACGCCGACGCACCAGGGGATCCGGCAGATGGAGACAGAAGAGGAAGGGCGTGGCTGAGCCGCCGCGTCGGCTTCTCGGACCGAAGTGAACCTCCGCAAGGATTGTTCGTGTCGGATTAATCCCTTTGGCGTAACGTGGAATGCGGGTCGGCGCACGCTCACGTGCAATGACCCGGAAGGGCGGCTCCGGCGGGTATACGCCGGAGCCGTTGCCTGTTTCCGTAACCGCGCTCTGCGGCGAGCGCTCGCGCGAGCGTCGTGCGGAGTACGGTGAGCTAGGAGGGTCGTATCGCGGTCGCACGCTCTGCGGTCGCACTGCTCTCTGCGGACGGGCGGACACCATGGCCGACTCAGACACCCCCGACCTCCCCAGGCTCCTGCCGGACGCCGTCCACCGGTCGGTGAAACCCGGCACGGCCCTGCTGCGCCTGGAGACGACACACTCACGCGAGGGAATCCTGGACGGCGCGTGGTGGCCGCGGTCCCGGGACATCGGTGCCGAGCTCCCCTCGCTGATCTCCGCGTTGACCGATCATCTCGGACCTGTCACCCGGGTCGGTCTGGACGGCAGTGCCTGGGACGAACTGCCGACCCGGGTGATGGTCGACGGCCGAGTCGTCCACATCGACTCCTTCCCGGTCGGTGACGACACCGTCCTCATCACCCGGGGCGAACAGGACCATTTCTCCCTGATGCTGGTCCCTCCGGACACGTCCTCCGACGCGGCGCGCGCCGCGATGGCCAGGGCCGTACGGGCCGACAACGTCACCGAGGCCAAACAGATCCTCATCGATACGGGCAGCGACACGCCACCTGCGCCGACCTGAAACCTCCGTCGCAGATCGACTCCCCGTCGGCCTGGACGCTAGTGCCGCGACCGGCAACGTTTGCCCGGCAAGGAGCGGCGTCCGGTGCGTGATCGCAAGGCGGCCGAAGGCCCTCGTAGCAGCGCTCCTTGGGTTTTCGGCCTACGCAGCGAGCGTGCGTGCCTGGGGGCACCCCTGGGGGCACCCCTGGGGGCACCCCTGGGGGCACCCCCAGCGGTAGCTGGGGGAGGTAGCTGGGGGAGGTAGCTGGGGGAGGTAGCTGGGGGAGGTAGCTGGGGGAGGTAGCTGGGGGAGGTAGCTGGGGGAGGTAGCTGGGGGAGCGTCGCGACGGGGCAAACGTTGCCGGGCTAGATGCGGGCGAACTTCTCCGTCTGCTGGGCGAATTCCTGGGCCATGGCGGCGCTGACCGTGGGCTTGGTGTCGCGGATCGTGTCCAGGTAGTCGTCGGTGGTGGGGGCGGTCCGGGTTCCGGTGTCGAAGGTGCGCTCGAACTGGGCCTGGGAGACGGTTCGCGCCGCATGGGCGATGTCGGCGGGGGTGAACCCCTCGCTGGCAGACGCAAGAACCGCGCTGTCGGCTCGGGCGCCCGCTCGGGCCAGGTAGCTCTCCCACAGCGCGGTCCTGGCGGTGCGGTCGGGAGGGCCGATCGGCAGCACGTAGTCGAAGCGGCCGTGTCGCAGGAACGCGGAGTCGAGCGTGGTCACGTTGTTCGTGGCGCAGACGAGCAGCCGTCCGTCCTGGCTTCGGAACCGGACGATCGCCTTGAGCAGTTCGTTGACGACGCCGACAGCGGTCGCGTCCGCGCCGCCGCGTTCGCCGGCGATCTCCTCGACCTCGTCGATGAAGACGAGGACGTGGTCGAGCCGGGCGATCTCGTCGAAGCGCCGGTTCAGCCCGGTCGCCAGGCCGTACTCGGCGGCCAGACGGGCGGGGAACAGTTCGAGGAAGGGCCATCCCAGGCGGCTGGCGATCGCGTGCGCGAACGTGCTCTTGCCGGTCCCGGGCGGGCCGAACAGTATCACCGCCCGTGGCAGTTCCACTCCGTGCTGGGCGGCCAGTTCGGGATGGGCCAGCGGCAGGACCAGGCGCCGCTCGATGAGCTGCTTCTCCCGTTGCATGCCCGCGACCTTCTGCCACAGTCCCCCCGGCGGCAGCTCCGCTCCGAGCGAGGACAGCGTGCCGGCCGACTGCGGAGCCACCGACCCGCGCTTTTCGAAGAAGACCAGCCCGGGGCGGGCGCCGAAGTCGCAGTTGCGGAGAGCGGCGGCACCGGTCTCGCCCTCGGGCAGGACGGCGTGCACTGCCTGGACGCCAGCGGCGAAAAGCCGTTGCTCAAGGGCGGTGATCAGGGCACTGCCCAGCCCGCGCTGCCGCCAGCCGGGCGCCATGCAGATGCGCAGGATCCATGCCCGTTCGCCCTCCACCCGGCTCACCGCGGCGCCGATCAGCACGTCGTCGGCCGTGGCCACCACAGCCGGGTGGCGGGCCTGGAGAGCCGTCACGGCGTCCGAGAGCGGGAACAGCGGCGGCTCCTCGGTCGTGCCGCTCTCCATGTCGACTCGGATCAGCGCCTCGAGATCGTCCTGGGTGTAGTCCCTGACCCGCCAGCCCGTCATGATCAGCTCCGCGTGTTCGGCCGTACTCCCATCATGAATGCCCGGAGGACGCGCGCGACAGGCGCCGTCATCACGCTGCGGATCTACGCGCACCTGTGGCCGGGGAGAGGAAGACCGCACCCGGGCCGTCATGGACGCCGTGCTCGGCGGCCTGCGGACCGGGTGCGGACAGGAAGACCAAGCAACCAAGGAAGTTGCAGGTCAGAGGGCATGATCGAAGATCAGGCCTTCTTGGTCTCCCAGAAGATGCGGTCGATCTCGGCGATGAGCTCGAGCGCCTTCTCACCGGTCTTCGGGTCGGTGGAGGCCTTGGCCGCCGACAGCGCCTTCAGGGTGTCGTTGACCAACTGGTGCAGCTCCGGGTACTTCTCGAAGTGCGGGGCCTTGAAGTAGTCGCTCCAGAGCACCGAGACGTGGTGCTTGGCGAGCTCGGCGCGCTGCTCCTTGATGACCGTGGCGCGGGCCTGGAAGTGCGGGTCCTCGTTGGCGGCCATCTTCTCCTGGACGGCCTTGACCGACTCGGCCTCGATGCGGGCCTGGGCCGGGTCGTACACGCCGCAGGGGAGGTCGCAGTGGGCGCTGACCTTCACCTTGGGGGCAAACAGGCGGGAGAGCATGGAGCTGTCCTTCCTCGTGATCGTCTTCTCAGGTGGGAGATTACTCGGTGAGAGAGCCGATTTCGCGAGTGCCCCCATGGGCTTAGGACGAAAGTCCGGGGCCAGGATGGGACGAGTGGCCGAACGTACGGCACGGCGACGCACGGGACAGCACGGAACGGACCGGGAGGTGGCGATGACGGATCAGGGACGGGAGCCGAGCGCTTTGTTCGGGGTCGCCGAGGTGACGGGCGCATCGATGGTGCCGACGCTGCGGCACGGGGACCAGCTGCTGGTGCATTACGGGGCCGCGCTGCGGGCCGGGGACGTGGCGGTGCTGCGGCACCCGCTGCAGCAGGATCTGCTCATCGTGAAGCGGCTGATGGAGCGGCGCGAGGGCGGCTGGTGGGTACTGGGGGACAACCCTTACGCCGAGGGGGACAGCAGGGTGTTCGGGACCGTTCCCGACGAGCTGCTGCTGGGGCGGGTGCGGGGGCGGTACCGGCCGCTGCCCGTGAAGGGTCAGCGGTCGGTGCCTACGGTCATCTCGTGGGCGGTGTCGGCGGTGCGGCCGGTGCTCGCGGACCGTTCGGTCTCGAGGCGCTTGCGGGCGCGGTAGGCGGCGACGTTGGCGCGGGTGGCGCAGCGGTCGGAGCAGTAGCGGCGCGAGCGGTTCGTCGAGGTGTCGAGGTAGGCGTTGCGGCAGGGTGCTGCCTGGCACAGGCCGAGCCGGTCCACACCGTGTTCGGTGAGGTGGAAGGCGAGTCCCATGGCCGCTATGGCGGCATAGCCGGCGGTGGCGTTGGAGGGGTGCTCGGCGAGGTGCATGTGCCAGATGGGGCGTCCGTCATCGTCCCGGTAGTCGTGGCCGGCGACCTGCGGGCTGACCGGGAACTCGAGCAGGAGTGAGTTCAGCAGGTCGACGGCGAGGGTCTCGTCCCCGCCGTCGGCGGCTTCGAACACCGCCCGAAGACGGGTCCGTACGTTCCGGAAGCGGGTGACGTCCGCGTCCGTGGCGCGGCGCGCGGCCTGGGAGGAGGCGCCGAAGAGGGCGCGGACCGCCTCGACGGAGGTGAGGGAGTCCTTGCCCCGGGTCGGCTCCTCGCTGTTGACCAGACGCACTGCATAGTCCGAGTAATGGGCCAGTTCCACTTGCAGTCCTTACGTGAGGAGAGCTAGGGTCACAGCTGTCGGAGTAACAGCCGACTTGCTTTCCAGGGTATTACGGAGGGGTGCGAGATGGCGGAGACAACGGTAAGCACCGACTGGCAGGCCTGGCAGCAGAGCTGGGACCGGCAGCAGGAGTGGTACATGCCCGACCGCGAGGAGCGGTTCCGGGTGATGCTCGACATGGTCGAGTCCTTCGTCGGCCCCGAGCCGAGGGTCCTCGACCTCGCGTGCGGTACGGGAAGTATCACGGACCGGCTGCTCCGCCGGTTCCCGAAGGCGACGAGCACCGGAGTCGACCTGGACCCGGCCCTGCTGGCCATCGCCGAGGGCACCTTCGAAGGTGACGACCGGGTCAGCTTCGTCACGGCGGATCTGAAGGACCCGGAGTGGGCCTCGAAGCTGCCGTACGGCTCGTACGACGCCGTACTCACCGCCACCGCGCTGCACTGGCTGCGTAATGAGCCGCTCGCGGTCCTCTACGGCCAGGTGGCGGGCCTGGTCCGGGACGGCGGCGTCTTCATGAACGCCGACCATATGAAGGACGAGGGCACCCCCCGGATCAACGCGGCCGAGCGTGCCCACCGGCACGCCGGCAGGGACCGGGCCAAGGCCGCGGGCGCGCTCGACTGGGCCGAGTGGTGGCAGCTGGCCGCGAAGGACCCGGTGCTGGCGGAGCCCACGGCCAGGCGCTTCGAGATCTACGGTGAGCACGCGGACGGCGAGACCCCGTCCGCGGACTGGCACGCGCGGACCCTTCGCGAGGCGGGCTTCGACGAGGCGCGCACGGTGTGGCGCTCGCCCTCGGACGCGCTGGTGCTGGCGGTCAAGTAACCCGCCCTCCGCGAAGCGGCACGGAACTTGCCTTCCGTGCCGCTTTTGCGTGCGCTGCAACCTCCGGGGCGGCCCACCGTAGCCGCCGCTCGGCCGGGACCAGCTGCGCGAGCCGGCCCTGCGGTCGGAGCTGCTGCCCCGGACCCAGAAAAAGCCGCGGAGTGCGCGAAGGGGCGGTACGGGCCGAGATGGCCCGTACCGCCCCTTCGTCATGCCCTCAGAGGACCTTCGACAGGAACGCCTTCGTGCGGTCGTGCTGCGGGTTCGTCAGAACGTCACGCGGGTGGCCGGACTCGACCACCACGCCGCCGTCCATGAAGACCAGCGAGTCGCCGACCTCACGGGCGAAGCCCATCTCGTGGGTGACCACGACCATCGTCATGCCGTCCTCCGCGAGGTCGCGCATGACGTCGAGGACGTCACCGACGAGCTCCGGGTCGAGCGCCGAGGTCGGCTCGTCGAACAGCATCAGCTTCGGCTGCATCGCGAGCGCACGGGCGATCGCGACGCGCTGCTGCTGGCCGCCGGAGAGCTGGGACGGGTAGTTCCCGGCCTTGTCGCCCAGGCCGACCCGGTCGAGCAGCTTCAGCGCCCGCTCTCGGGCAACGGCCTTGGTCTCGCCCTTCACCTGCATCGGGGCTTCCATGACGTTCGCGAGGGCCGTCATGTGCGGGAAGAGGTTGAAGCGCTGGAAGACCATGCCGATGTCCCGGCGCTTCAGGGCGACCTCGCTGTCCTTGAGCTCGTAGAGCTTGTCGCCCTTCTGGCGGTACCCGACCAGCTCGCCGTCGACGTAGAGCCGACCGCCGTTGATCTTCTCCAGGTGGTTGATGCACCGGAGGAAGGTGGACTTGCCGGAACCGGACGGGCCGATCAGGCAGAACACCTCTCCGTTGTTCACCTCGAGGTCGATGCCCTTGAGGATGTGGGCTGCGCCGTAGGACTTGTGGACGCCTTCGGCCTTCACCATCGGGGTCATCGGGCCACCTCCGGGCGACGGAACGTACCGAGGGTCGACGTGACTTTCTGCCAGGGTGTGGGCGGCAGGCTGCGGGTCGAGCCGCGTGCGTAGTAACGCTCCAGGTAGTACTGGCCGACGCTGAGGACCGAGGTCAGGATCAGGTACCAGGCGGCCGCGAGGAACAGCATCTCCACCGGGGAACCCGAGGTCTGGCCGATGTCCTGGGCGTAGCGGAGCAGTTCGTAGTACTGCACCGCGGAGACAAGGGAGGTCGTCTTCAGCATATTGATGACCTCGTTGCCCGTGGGCGGCACGATCACGCGCATCGCCTGCGGGATCACGATGCGGCGCAGGGTCTTGCCGTGGCTCATGCCGAGGGCGTGGGCGGCCTCGGTCTGACCCTCGTCGACGGCCAGCAGGCCGGCCCGGCAGATCTCGGCCATGTAGGCGGCCTCGTTGAGGCCGAGTCCGAGCAGCGCCGTCAGGAACGGCGTCATGAAGTCGGACCACTCGTCCTTGTAGATCGGACCGAGGTTGATGTACTCGAAGACCAGGCCGAGGTTGAACCAGACGAACAACTGGACGAGGACCGGGGTACCGCGGAAGAACCAGATGTAGAACCAGGCGATCGACGAGGTCACCGGGTTCTTCGACAGACGCATCACCGCGAGGACGACGCCGCCGGCCACACCGATGGCCATGGACAGCAGGGTGAGCAGGAGGGTCTGGCCCACACCGTCGAGGATGCGCTTGTCGAAGAAGTAATCGGGGACCGCACCCCAGTTGATCTTGCCCCCCGCGAAGGCGGAGACGATCGCGGCGAACAGGGCGATGGCGACGAGCGCCGCGACATAGCGCCCGTAGTGCCGGACCGGGATGGCCCTTATGCTCTCCGGCGCGGCAGGTGACGGCCTGTCCGTCTTCTTGATGTCAGTCACAGTGGTGCCTTTCGGAGACCGGCTGGATCAGGAGCCGCCGTTGATCTTGGCCTCGGTCACGGCACCGGCCGGGACACCCCACTTGTCGAGGATCTTCTTGTACTCGCCGTTCTTGACGATCGCGTCGAGAGCGGCCTGCAGCGCGTCGCGCAGCTGGGTGTTGGACTTGGCGACGGCGATGCCGTACGGAGCGGCGTCGACCTGCTCGCCGACCAGCTGGAAGTCCTTGCCGCCGCCGGAGGTCTGCACGGCGTACGCGGCGACCGGGAAGTCCGAGGAGCCGGCGTCGGCGCCACCGGAGCGCAGCCGGGTCTGGGCCTGCTGGTCGGTGTCGAAGGCCTCGATGGAGATCTTGCCCTTCTTGGCCTTCTGGCACTTGGCGTCCTCGGCCTTGGCGAGGTCGTGCGAGACGGTGCCGCGCTGGACGACGATCTTCTTGCCGCACAGGTCGGCCCAGGTGGTGATGCCCTTGTCGTCACCCTTCCTGGTGTAGATCGACACACCGGCGGTGAAGTAGTCGACGAAGTCGACGCCCTCGCCGACCTTCTTGCCGGTCGCGGAGTCGACACCCTCCTGGCGGTCCTTGGTGTCCGTCATGGCGGACATGGCCATGTCGTACCGCTTGGAACGCAGACCGGTGATCAGGGTGTCGAAGGTGCCGTTCTGGAACTCGAACTTCACCCCCAGCTCCTTGCCGAGCGCGTCCGCGATGTCCGGGTCGATGCCGACGGTCTTGCCGGAGCCGTCCTTGAACTCGACGGGGGCGTAGGCGATGTCGGAGCCGACCTTGATGACGCCCGAGTCCTGGATCGACTTCGGCAGCTTGGCGAAGAGGGGTGCCTTGGAGGCCGCTGCCGACTCGCCGCCGGTCTTCTTGGAGCCTTCCTCGGTCTGGTTGCCGCAGGCGGTCAGCAGTACGGCGCCGGCGACCGCGAGGGCGCCGACCGCAGCAAGTCGGGACTTGGCGGCGGTCGAGCGGCGGGTGGTGCTTGCGGTCATGGTGTGGTTCCTCCGGCGGATGGGGGAGACAGAGCGGATGGGGGAGACAGAGGGGATTCGGTACGCACCTTCGGGTGCCGTGACCGTGTGCGAGTACCGGCATCTTGCCATTCGGACCCCGGCAAGCAGACTGCCTCGCATGTCAAAATCGGATAACGGGTGATCCTCGAACCCCGACATGCCGGTACATCAGGGCCACATCGAGGCCGGATCTATTGCGGAGTAGCGGTCGCTCCGCCGCAAAATCTTCGGCACGTCTCGCCATGTGGACGGATTTCGTTTCCCGTACCGCAGTTGTCCAGTTCATTCGGCTATGAGTCATGTCACGGCCGCTGGATGGACTCGCTGATGACACCGTCCGTCAGGTAAGAAAGACCCTTACACCCCTCATCAGGGGCTCAGGGTGCGCGTGCGGCGCACCCGCGCGTACGTGCCTCCAATCGCGGGCGCGGACGCGGCCCGCCCACCCCTCACCGGGAGTGGTTACCCTCAACTGTTCAAGACTTAAGGGGTCAACAAAGTGGCAGCGGAGATCGTCAATCCTCACAGCGACAGCAATACGGGCGAAGAGGCTCCGGGTGAGCCCTTCGATCCGGCTTTCGCGCTCCACCGCGGCGGCAAGATGGCCGTCCAGGCGACCGTCCCGGTCCGTAACAAGGACGACCTGTCCCTCGCCTACACGCCGGGCGTCGCCAAGGTGTGCAGCGCGATCGCCGAGCGGCCCGAACTCGTCAACGACTACACGTGGAAGTCGAACGTCGTCGCCGTCGTCACCGACGGCACGGCCGTTCTCGGGCTCGGCGACATCGGCCCGGAAGCCTCCCTCCCCGTGATGGAGGGCAAGGCGATTCTGTTCAAGCAGTTCGGCGGAGTGGACGCGGTGCCGATCGCGCTCGCCACGACCGACGCGGACGAGATCGTGGAGACCGTCGTCCGCCTCGCTCCCTCGTTCGGCGGAGTGAACCTCGAGGACATCTCGGCCCCGCGCTGCTTCGAGATCGAGCGCAAGCTCCAGGAGCGCCTCGACATCCCGGTCTTCCACGACGACCAGCACGGCACCGCCATCGTCACTCTCGCGGCGCTCCGTAACGCCGCGAAGCTGACCGGGCGCACCCTGGGCGAGCTGCGCGCCGTCATCTCCGGTGCGGGCGCCGCCGGTGTGGCCATCGCCAAGTTCCTGCTGGAGGCCGGCCTCGGCGATGTCGCGGTCGCCGACCGCAAGGGCATCGTCAGCCGCGACCGCGACGACCTCACGGACGTCAAGCGCGAGCTGGCCGAGATCACGAACAAGGCGGGAATCAGCGGCACCCTGGAGTCCGCCCTGGCCGGCGCCGACGTCTTCATCGGCGTCTCCGGCGGTACGGTCGCCGAGGAGGCCGTCGCCTCCATGGCCCCGAACGCGTTCGTGTTCGCCATGGCCAACCCGAACCCGGAGGTCCACCCCGACATCGCGCACAAGTACGCGGCGGTCGTGGCCACGGGTCGTAGCGACTTCCCGAACCAGATCAACAACGTCCTCGCATTCCCCGGCATCTTCGCGGGCGCACTCCAGGTGCGCGCCACCCGGATCACCGAGGGCATGAAGATCGCTGCGGCGACCGCGCTGGCCGATGTCGTCGGCGACGAGCTCGCCGCCGACAAGGTGATCCCCTCGCCGTTCGACGAGCGGGTCGCCCCCGCGGTGACGGCGGCGGTCGCCGCGGCGGCCCGTGCGGAGGGCGTCGCCCGGGCATAGCGTTCTCCGCAGTACGGGCCGGGCCGTCCCCCACGTGGGGGACGGCCCGGCCCGTTCGCGTTGCGAGGGTGCTCCCCGTTCCGCCCTTGCCGGGGACTGAGGACACACCCCGAGCCCCCCGGGGGACGGCGAGGGACCGCAGAGCGGGGTCCCCGCCCCGAGAGGGCCGGCACCGCGGCCGCCCTGCCGCGGTGGGTGGTGGCCTTGAGCCTGTCCGGACACTCCGGCCCGCCCCGCGGTGGGCGGTGGCCTTCAGCCTGTCCGGCGTTCGAGGACGGGCACGCCCCCAGCTACCTCCCCCAGCTACCGTTGGGGGTGCCCCCAGGGGTGCCCCCAGGAGTGCTGCCCCCAGGGGTGCCCCCAGGGGGCCCCCAGGGGTGCTGCCCCCAGGTCCGCCTCGCGATGGGCGTCGACACCGGGGTCGCCCCCCCCGCCGCACCGCGCGGCGGATTGCGGGACGTGTCACACCCGGGGACGGTTCCGTCGCGTCCCGTGTCCGTCCTATCTTCATGGTCATGTTCGCTGCCTACGCCGCCCGAATCGACCGCGACCAGCCGCTCAACGGCCTTGAGCTGGGGGAGCGTCCGGCTCCCGAGGTGCGTCCCGGCTGGAGCCTGATCGATGTGAAGGCCGCCTCCCTCAACCACCATGACCTCTGGTCCCTCCGCGGGGTGGGCCTGAGCGAGGACAAGCTGCCCATGATCCTCGGCTGCGACGCGGCCGGCACCGACCAGGACGGCAACGAGGTCGTCATCCACTCCGTGATCGGCCAGACCGGCCACGGTGTGGGGCCGAACGAGCCGCGGTCGATCCTGACCGAGCGCTACCAGGGCACCTTCGCCGAGCAGGTCGCCGTTCCCACATGGAACATCCTCCCCAAGCCCAAGGAGCTGAGCTTCGAGGAGGCCGCCTGCCTGCCGACCGCCTGGCTCACCGCGTACCGGATGCTGTTCACCAACGCGGGTGTGCGCCCCGGTGACTCGGTCCTCGTCCAGGGCGCGGGCGGCGGTGTCGCGACTGCCGCGATCGTGCTGGGCAAGGCGGCCGGGCTGCGTGTGTACGCCACGAGCCGTGACGAGTCCAAGCGCAAGCGGGCCGTCGAGCTCGGCGCCGTGGACGCCTTCGAGCCCGGTGCGCGGCTGCCGCAGCGGGTGGACGCGGTCATCGAGACGGTCGGCGCGGCCACCTGGTCGCACTCCGTCAAGTCGCTGCGCCCCGGCGGCACGCTGGTCATCTCGGGTGCGACCAGCGGTGACCGGCCCTCGCACGCCGAGCTCACGCGGATCTTCTTCCTGGAGCTGAAGGTCGTCGGCTCGACCATGGGCTCGAAGGACGAGCTGGAGGACCTGCTGTCCTTCTGCGCGGCGACCGGTGTGCGCCCGGTCATCGACGAGGTGCTGCCGCTGGACCGGGCCCGCGAGGGCTTCGCGAAGATGGAGGCGGGCGGTCTCTTCGGAAAGGTTGTACTGACGAACCCTTGATGCCTTGTCAGTAGGCCTGTTCGGAGCTCCGGCACGTCATGACCCGTGCCGTGCCGGAGGGTGCCTGCCCATGCGTACGTCAAGAGTCCTTACTCGTGCGCAGGATCTCGCCGATATGCGCCGCGGCAGCGGAAAGGTGACGTCGGGCCTCGGTGAGCTGGGACTCCGTCACACCGTGGTCGCGCGCGGCGTCGCGGATGTCGTCGCGGAAGCGGTCCAGCAGCCGGTCGAGGTCGCGGGCCGGATCGCCGGTCGGGGCCGTGTGCGCCCACTCCGGTTCGGGGCCGGGCGTGGTCGGGGTCCTGGCGGGGTGTTCCGGGGGCGTGGGGCGGCCGAACCGGCCGAACTCCTTGGTGATCTCGGCCAGGCCGTCCCGTACGGCCGCGGGCCAGTCGCCCCGTGTCACATGGTCCTGGACCTGTTCCTGGACCTGTCGGGCGATGCGCTGCATCTGCTCGCGGGCCTGCTCGGCGTCGTCGCGGGCCCGGCGCGACTCGTCCTTGGCACGGAGGGCCTGCTCCCTCCACTCCTGCTTCGCCCGCATGAACTCCTGCTTGGCCAGCCGCCATGCCTCCTTGTCTCCGCCGGGAACTCCGGACGCCGCGGACGCGCGGGCCTCCTTCGCGGCCTGGCGGATCTCCCGTCGTAGATCGCTTGCCGAGCCGCTGACGTCGGCGCGGATCTCCGCGGCCAGTTCGGAGACCGACTCACGGATCTCGATCTCGAGTTCGGCCAGTTCGCCCTGGCGGTCGGCGAGTTCGGCGCGGCCCGCGTCGGTGAGGGAGTAGACCTTGCGGCCGCCCTCCGAGGCGTGGGTGACCAGGCCCTCGGCCTCCAGTTTGGCGAGGCGCGGGTAGACGGTTCCGGCGCTCGGCGCGTACAGGCCCTGGAAGCGCTCCTCGAGCAGCCGGATCACCTCGTAGCCGTGGCGGGGTGCTTCGTCGAGCAGCTTCAGCAGGTAGAGGCGGAGGCGTCCGTGGGCGAAGACGGGCGGCATGTCAGAGCACCTTTCCTTCCGTGCCGACGGTGTCGGCGTAGGTGTCGGCCGGCCTGCGCAGCAGTGCGATCGAGCCCGAGACGGTGGTCGCCTTCAGGGTGCCGGTGCCGGTCCCCAGCGTGCCGGTGATCTTCTTGGCGCCCCACTGGCCGCTGACCTTGAGGTCGTCGAAGGCATTGGAGACGGCGCCGCCGGCGGTGTTGGCCTCGACGCGGGCGTCGGCCGGGTGCGGCAGCCGGATGGCGATCTCGCCGGAGACGGTGGTGAGTCCGATGTGGGTGGGGGAGCCCGCCGGGTCGATGTCGACGACCATGTCGCCGCTGACCGATTCGGCCCGTACGGCGGCGCCCGCGCCGTCGATGACGGTCAGGTCGCCGGAGACCGATGTGAAGTGCAGCTCACCGGTGACGGCCTGGGCCTCGAGATTGCCGGAGACGGTGTCGGCCCGGGTGGGGCCGGAGAGCCGGACGAGGGTGGTGTCGCCGCTGACGCCGCGTACGTCCGTACGCCCCCGGATGCCGGAGACCACGGCTCCGGCGCCGACCACGCCGACCTCGACCCGGGCGTCGGCCGGGACGGCGAGGGAGACCACCGCGCCGCGCTGCCAGCCCTTGCGGTCCAGCCACTTGAGGAAGCCCTTCCAGGGCAGGTCGTCGTAGGCGACGGTGAGGGTGCCGTTCTCCTGGGTGACGGTCAGGGGCGGACCGTCGAGGTCGGAGACCTCCAGCCGTGCCGAGTCCTCGTCGGTGCCGACGACGTTGACCGTTCCGTTGACGATGCGCACATGGAGAGCCGTCACCGGGCCGTCGAAGGTGAGTTTCTGCGGCTCCGCGACGGACCACGTCGATTCAGTCATCGTGCTGCCCCCTGTCGAATCATGACGCAACATATCGCGTCTTTCGATAGACACGATATATCTCGGTCACGTCAAGTCAAGGGCAGTATGTGAAAGCGGACGAATTGCCCTACCGTAAGGATCGTGTCCGGAGCCCTGTTGCTCTGCCGCGCCGAACCGGCCGAGGTCCGGCCCGCGGCTCAGCTGCTGCACGAGCGCATGGTCCTCGCCCCGGCGGGCGACGACTGGAGCGTGCTGGTTCCCGAGGGAAGGGCCTGGCAGAGCGGCTCGGAACCGGTCGACCGGGTGCTCACCGGCTGGGTGACGGCCCTCGCCGTCTCGGCGAAGCAGCCGGTTCTCGCGCTGTGGTGGGACCGCGACCGGGCCGGCTACATCCTGGCGTCCGGCTTCCGCCGCCCCGTCGGCTACGTCTGGCTCGCCGACGGCACCCCGGCGGGGGAGGACGAGGCGATGCGCACCTTCGCGGCCCGGCTCGGCCTGGATCCCGTCCTCGACATGGCCGCCCTGGAGGACCTGGCCCGGCCCGACGTGCAGGCCGACGCCCGCGCCCGGCTGCTCGGCCTGATCGCGGTCCTGACCCGCGGCGGCCTCAGCCTGCCGACGGGCCTCACCCCGGGTGATCCCGCCGACCACCTGCACCAGGAGGCGGTCGTCCAGCCTGGCGCGAGCCGGCTCGAACCCCGGCATGCGGTGCCCGCCCCGGACCTCCGCCTCCTGAGCGCGGCGGAAGTCGCGGTGGGCATCCCGCTCCTGGCATGGGCCCTGGTCCGCCGGAACCCCGGCTGGACCTGCGCGGGCGCGCTCCTGATCGCGCACGGCGCGCTGGCCATGGCTTACGGCCGGCTGTCAGCTTCCCGCTGACATCGTCTGCGGGGCGCAGGAGTCGGCCGCCGTGCCATCAGACGTCGTCGTCCTCGTCGTCGAGCCGTGCCAGCCAGGTGGCGAGTCGCTCGACCGGCACCTCGAAGTCCGGGTTCAGATCGACGAACGTACGCAGCTGCTCGGCGAGCCACTCGAAGGTGACCTCCTCCTCGCCGCGGCGCTTCTCCAGCTCCTCGATGCCACGATCCGTGAAGTACATCTTGTCGGTGCTCCTGGTGCAACGGTGTGGGGGACCGAGCCGTGGTGGCCGGTCCCCACACATCGTACGTACCGCGGCGCCGGTCGAGGGACGGTCCTGATCCGCATCGCGGGGCCGCGCCGTGACACACAGGTCGGGGCAGGCCGGAGGCCCGGCACCTCCACACGGCGGGTGCCGGGCCTCCGGTTCGGCATGAATCAGGAGATCGCCTTCATCGCCTGCCAGCCGCCGGTGCCGACCACGCTGGGCGTGCCGACGAGACCGGTCGCGCGGCCCGGGACGAACTCCAGGCCGGCCGTGGTGTTGGCCGTGGTGCTCCACAGGTCCGGCACACCGTCCGCGTTGGAGTCACCGGAGGCGGTGATCAGGGGACGTGCCGTGGTGGTCCAGCCGGTGGCGTACGCGGTGCGGTTCGCCGGATCGCCGAAGGCGGCGGGGTCGGTGCCGCCGTCCGGGACGCCGTCGCCGTCCGCGTCACCACGGCTCCGGCCGTGGTAGATCCACAGGTCACCGGTGGAGGTGTTGCGCGCGATGATGTCGGTGAAACCGTCACCGTCCACGTCACCCGGGGACGCCAGGGTCATCACGCCCCAGCCGCCGTTGCCGATCGGGTAGCCGGTCTCGACGGTGCCACCGGTGTAACCGGGCAGGAACCACAGCTGGTCGCCGACGACCGCGACGAAGTCGGGTGTGTAGCCCTCGGTGTCCGGCGTCAGGTCGCCGACGGAGATGATCTGCTTGATCGTCGCCGGGTCGAGGAGGTTGTCCTCGGCGTCCGGGAAGATGATCACCTCCTGCTTGGTGTCCTCCGTGAACTGGCCGATGCCGTCGTTCGGGTAGTAGTAGAGCTTCCCGTCGGACTTGCGGACGACCAGGTCCTCGTAGCCGTCCTCGGTCCAGTCGCCACGGTGGGTCAGCAGCGCGCCGTCCCAGCTGCCGTTGGAGCTGAGGACGACGTTCGTGGCGACGGCGCCGTTGCCCGTACCGCCGTACAGCAGCAGGTTGTTGCCTCCGGTGACGGCGAAGAAGTCGGGCATGCCGTCGCCGTTGACGTCACCGGGCTTGTCCGCGATGCCCAGGCTCTTGACGTAGAACCGGTACGGATAGATCAGGCCCGGGTTGCCTGCGGCGTCGAAGCTCTGCACGTACAGCGTGTGCGGACCGGGCGTCAGCGGTGTCACCGAGACGGTGACACCGCCTCCCGCGGAGGTCGGCTTCGCCTCGGTGATCGGCGGCGTGCGGTCCAGCGAGTACTTGTACTTGGTGACGTCGGCGACACCGCCCGAGCCCAGCGTGAAGTTGCCCGGGGTACGCGCCAGGGCGCCCTCGGTGTTCTCCGGGTAATCGGTCGAGGACACCGTGGGCATGACGGTCGGTCCGGCGGGGTCGAAGCCGAAGCGGCAGCCCGAAGCGCCCGTCGTCGGGGTCCAGTCCGAGGCGAAGGAGGCGTCCAGCGGGTCCTCGGCCTGGGCCTTCCAGGAGAACTGGCCACCGCTGGCGCCCTTGTGCTGGTCCAGCAGTGTCTTCGGGACCACCACGCTGGCCGTCGCACCCTTGGGGTCCGACGCCAGAACGCGGACCTTCTTCTTCACGTCGAAGATGATGCCGGGCGACACATCGTGCTTGCCGGTGGCCCACAGGTGGAACTGGACGTTGACGTCGCCGCCGTCCGGGTCCCAGACCTGGGCCTTGAGGGTCACATCGGTGTTGCCGACGGTCACATACGTGCTGCCGTTGCCACAGTCGTTACTGGCGGTCTTGGTGCTGGGGATGGTGTCCAGCGACCACGGGGGGTTGGGCTTCCGCTCGAACTCGACGATCAGCTTGGCGTCCGGCTTGAACTTCTTCCAGCTGTACGTGTCCTTGTTGTCCTCGGCCGTCTGCGGGGCACGCAGACCGAAGGTGATGTTGGACCACTTGTTCGCGGCGGCCTTGACGGCCGCATCCGTGGCGGTGAAGTCCACTGCCTTGTCCGGGCAGCCGTACGACTCGTTGCCGTGGGCGTAGTTCCTGCTGTCCTGCCGCGTGGACCAGGCCGGCTGGTTGTTCCATGTGGTCGAGGAGCTGATGGAGCCCGTCAGATAGAGCTCGACGGGCTTCGCGGTGCAGGACCAGGAGTGCGTCTCGGTGATCTGGAACTGGGCGTCGATGACCTTGACACCGGCCAGGGCCGTCGAGTCGATACGGAAGAACGAGCGGGCCGTGCCGCCGGTGGACGACTCGTAGCCCACGCGGGCCTCGCTCGTGGTGCCGCCGCCCCAGTTCGTCCCGTTCCAGTAACTCTGGGTCGGGTACGGCTTGTAGGCGATGGTCCATGCCTGACGCTGTCCGGTGAAGTACGGGTCGATGTACACCGGGTAGGTCGTCGACGGCGAGTCGAGCAGTGCCTGGTCCGGCACGAGCTGCAGCTTCGTGTCGGTCACCGCCACGTCCACTTCACTGACCTTGGCACCGGCACCGAGATCGGCGGATGAGCCGTCGGCGGGCGCGGCAGAGCTACGGCTCGCGGGCACACCGCTCGGGGGCATGGGGATGGTGGAGGAGTCCCACATCCGGGCCGTCGAGGTCGCGAACACGGTCTGGCCCGCCGGGTTGACCGCCGTGAGCGAGCCGCTCTCCGGGTCCTTCTTCAGCTCCAGACCGTCGGCCCGCAGCCCGAAGTCGATGGCCGCGAGCTCCGGGTTCTCCGCGGCCTGCGGCGTCTTGACCGTCAGGACCTGGCTGAACCCGTCCACGCTCGCGGCGACGGACAGGTCGACTCCCGGGAAGACCTCCGGGTATGTGGCCTTGGAACCGTCGAGCACCGGCTCGGGCAGCGGCTCCGGCCAGCTCAGCGAGAGCTCCCTGCCCTGGTCCTTGAGGACCACGAGCGGCGCCTCGCCGCCGGCGGAGAACGTCACGTTCCCGGCGGCGGCCTTGGGGGCGATACGGTCGCCGGCCGGGGCGAGGGTGGTGTCGACGGGCGTCCACTTGCCCTCGCGCTTCACCCGGACCGGAAGCGTGTGCTGAGTCAGCTTCAGCGTCCCGTTGGGCTGGGCGTACAGCTCGCTCGTCTCGCTGCGGGCGGACGTGACTTCGACGGGTTCGCCGGTGCGCTGTGCCGTCTCCAGCGCGTGTTCCTCCGAACCGGCCGGAGCTGCAGGGGTGTTGTCCTTGGCGTACGCCGTGCCGAGCGGCGTCAGCCCGAGCGTTCCGCCGACGAGAAGCGCTGCGAGTGCGGTGCGCGTGGAGCGACTCCCCGCCTTTCGTCTTCCTCTGGATCTGTGCGACATGTGCCGGGGTTTCCCCCGATCCCTTCTGTTCGATGACGTGTTCGGGCGAACAGTACACGTATATGACTGGTCAGAATTTGCCAAGTCATAGCCATCCCATGCCTTGTGACTGACTGTTTGCTGACTTGTTCAAGAGGTTGACGGTCATTTAGTGTCCCGATGATCAACTTTTCCTACTCCAGATCAGGAAGAACAGGTGCAACAACTGATGCGTCAGTTGCGCCATTTGGGACACTGGCACAGATCTGTGTCGTTTGTGGTGTTCATGGCGCTGCTGATCAATTTTGTGCCCGATGATCCGGCTGCGGCCGGCACGGGCAAGATGCGGCTGGAGGAGCTGCATCAGGAACGCTCGGTCTCCGGCCGTTCCTTCAAGGCCGAGCGTCGCGCGGTCAAGGATGAGGCGGCGAAGGACTGGCGGCCGTCCCAGGCCAAGGTTCCGGCCGGCGACTTCGTGGTCCAGGTCACGGGTGCTCGGGACGAGAACTCCCGCAAGACACAGACGAGTCCGCTGATCGCCGGGTCGGGGAGCGGGCTGGGCCAGGACCCTGCCCCGCTGGCTCCGTCTCCGGTGAAGCTGCGTCAGGTGGCGGCCGGCAAGGCCGACGCCAAGGCGGCGAAGGGCAGGACGGCTCCGGTCGGGACCGCTGCGCGTGTGGTGATGAAGGACCCCGCTGCTGCCCGCAAGGCGGGTGTGACGGGTGTGCTGTTCACTGCGGCGCCCGTCGAGGCTCCCACGGCCTCGCCGGTGTCCGGCTCCGTCGAGCTGGAGCTCGACTACTCGGGCTTCAAGGACATCTACGGTGGTGACTGGGGTTCGCGGCTTCGTCTGGTGCAGCTTCCCGCGTGTGCGCTGACCACGCCGGAGAAGCCCGCCTGCCGCGAGCGGACCGATCTGCAGAGCCGGAACGACGCGGCGGGCTCGACCGTCTCCGCCACGGTGGACCTTGATCGGGATCCGTCCGGTATGGCCACGCCTGCCGTTTCGGCTTCTGCTCCGATGGTGCTTGCGGCCACCGCGGCTGCTTCGGGTCCGGGTGGCAGCCATGAGGCCACCTCGCTGTCGCCGTCGGGTTCGTGGATGGCGGGCAGCTCTTCGGGTGGGTTCTCCTGGACGTACCCGGTCGAGGCGGCCGAGGTTCCTGGCGGGCCGCAGCCGGAGATCGAGCTGTCGTACTCGTCGCAGGCCGTGGACGGTCGTACCGCCTCGACGAATGCTCAGTCGTCGTGGATTGCCGAGGGCTGGGATTACGAGCCCGGTTTCATCGAGCGCAAGTACCGTTCGTGCTCGGACGACAAGGGCAATGGTGCGAACAACACGGGTGACTCCGGTGACCTGTGCTGGGGTTCGGACCAGGTGGTGATGTCGCTGGGGGGCAACAGCACCGAGCTGGTCAAGGACGACAAGACCGGCGAGTGGCGTCCGGCGGACGATGACGGTACGCGTATCGAGCGCAGGACGGGTGCGGTCAACGGCACGAAGGACGGCGAGTACTGGGTCGTCACGGGCACCGACGGTGTGCAGTACCACTTCGGTCTGAACACGCTGCCGAATGCACCGGCGGGTACGGTGACGAACTCGGCGCTGACGGTTCCGGTGTTCGGCAACCACCCGGGTGAGCCGTGCCACGCCACGGCGTTCGTCGACTCGGACTGCTACCAGGCATACCGGTGGAACCTCGACTATGTCGTGGACCCGCTGGGTGACGCGATGACGCTGTGGTGGAAGAAGGAGACCAACTACTACGGCCAGAACATGAAGGCCGACCAGAAGGCTCTCTACACCCGGGCCGCCTATCTGGACCGTATCGACTACGGTCAGCGTTCCACCACCCTGTTCACCGCGCAGCCTGCGGGGCGTGTGGCGTTCACGGTCGCGGAGCGGTGTATTCCGGATGCGGCGTTCGACTGTGCGGAGTCCAAGCGGACGGCGGCGAACGCGAAGTACTGGCCGGACACGCCGCTGGACCAGGAGTGCACGGCGAGTGTGAACTGCACGGACAAGTTCTCGCCGACGTTCTGGACGACGAAGCGGCTGGTGAAGATCACCACGCAGGTGCTGTCCGGGACCGCGCTGAAGAATGTCGACTCCTGGGCGCTGGAGCAGTCCTACCCGGCCACCGGTGACGGTACGTCGCCTGCCCTCTGGCTCGAGTCGATCACCCGCACCGGTTACGGCGCCGGATCTTCGGCGAGCATGCCGAAGGTCAGCTTCGCCGGTCTGCAGATGGCCAACCGCGTCGACGGCGTGGAGGGCCTGCCGCCCTTCTCCCGTTACCGCATTCACGCCATCGACACCGAGACCGGTGGCCGCATCGGGGTGACGTACTCGCCGCGCGAATGCTCGGCCCTGGCTCCGGTCAAGATGCCGGCCTCGCCCGAGACGAACACGCTGCGCTGCTTCCCGCAGTACTGGACGCCGAAGGGTGCGCTGAACCCGGTCAAGGACTGGTTCCACAAGTACGTGGTCACCCAGGTCCGCGAGGACGACCTGGTGACGGACGCTTCGGACAAGGTGACGTCGTACGAGTACCTGGGCGGAGCCGCCTGGGCCTACGACGACAGCGAGTTCACCGAGAACAAGCACCGCACCTGGTCGCAGTACCGCGGCTACGAGCAGGTCCGCACCCGTCTGGGTGAGGGCACGGATGTCAAGCAGCTGACCGAGCACCGGTACTTCCGCGGCATGCACGGCGACAAGCTGCCGTCCGGCACGCGCACCTCGGTCGTCGAGGACTCCGAGGGCGGTACCTACACCGACCTGCCGCAGTATCAGGGGCAGTTGCGTGAGCAGATCGTCTACGAGTCGGACGGCGGCGCCATCGACTCGGCGACGCTGACCACCCCGTGGTCGGTGAAGACGGCCTCGCGTGCTCGCACGGGCACCACGGCTCTCGAGGCGTGGATGACGCTTCCGGAGACGGTCAGGACGCGTGAGCGGGTCAAGGACGAGATCTGGCGGACCTCGACGGAGACGACCAAGTACGACAGCTACGGCCTGCCCTACGAGGTGGACGAGACGACGCCCGGTGGCAAGCGGATGTGCACCACCACCAGCTACGTCCGCAACACCAAGGCGTATCTGCTGGAGTCGGAGTCCCGCAAGCTGACCAAGCTGGGCGCCTGCGGCACCACCGGCGGTGAGGTCGTCGAGGACACCCGCACCCTCTTCGACGGACTCGAGTTCGGCGTCGCGCCCACCAAGGGTCTGCCGACCGAGGTGCAGGAACTCAACGCCGACGGCAACGGCTACATCACCATCGACAGGACCGAGTACGACGTCCACGGCCGCGAGACCGCGACCTACGACGGCGAGAACCACAAGACCTCGGTCACGTACACGCCGGCGACGATGGCCCGTCCGACCTCGATAACCTCGACGGACCCCCTCGGGTTCACCGAGACCACCGAGTTCGACGACGTCCGGGGTCTGCCGCTGGCCGAGATCGACCCCAACGGCAAGCGTGCGACCATGCAGTACGACCCGCTGGGCCGGCTGCTGAAGGTCTGGGAGATCGACCGTGATCCGGCGACCCAGACGCCGAACGCGATGTACGACTACACCGTGCGGCGTGACGGTCCCACGATCGTCACCACCCGGACGCTGAAGGACAACGGCCAGTACGCGATCTCCTACGAGATCCTCGACGGCCTGCTGCGCGAGCGGCAGACCCAGGACGAGGCCGTGGCAGGCGCCGGACGTATCGTCAACGACACCTTCTACGACAGTGTCGGTCGTGAGTGGAAGTCGAACGACGGCTACTTCAACGACCAGGAGCCGGCACCCGCGCTGCTTCAGGTCGGCGACAACGAGGTCTCCTCGCAGAACCGCACGACCTTCAACGGTCTCGGTGAGGAAGTCGTCGAGGTCAGCTACCACAAGGGCGTGGAGAAGTTCCGCACCATGACGGAGCGGGACGGCGACGTCTCGACCACCGTGCCGCCGAAGGGCGACACGGTCACGGCGGCCTTCGAGGACGCCGAGGGCCGCACCACGCGTCTGCGTGAGTACACCAACGACGCACGCACCACGTGGCGTGACACGACGTACGAGTACGACGTGTACGACCAGCTGGTGAAGATCACCGCCCCCGGCGGTGCGGTCACCGAGTTCGAATACGACGGTCGAGGAAGGCAGACCGCCGCCGTCGACCCCGACGGCGGACGGATCACCTACACGTACGACAACACCGACAACGTGGTGTCGACGACCGATTCACGCGGCAACACGTTGGTCACCACCTATGACGCGGGTGGACGTCCCACCTCGTTGCGCGAGGGCGGTGACACCGGCCCGAAGCGGGTCGAGTGGACCTACGACACCCTCGGCAAGGGCCTGCCGGTGGCGTCGATCCGCTATGCCAACGGCCGTGAGTACCGGAACGAAATCACCGCGTACGACACCGCCTACAGGGTCAAGAAGACGAAGACGGTCATTCCTGCCGAGGAGACGGGTCTGGGGGGTACGTACGCGTACGACTACTCGTACACGCCGACCGGCAATCTCGCCTGGGTCCAGGTGCCCGGTATGGGCGGCTTGACCACGGAGCGGGTGGTCTTCCGGTACAACTCGGATGACCTGCCGATTTCGATCACGGGTGCGTCGACGTACCTCAGCAATGTCGACTACTCGGCCTTCGGTGACATTCTGCGCACCGAGTCCGGTCCGCTGGGCAAGAAGGTCTACGGCTCGTACTACTTCGACGAGTTCACCCGCCGCATGTCGCAGGTGATCTGGGACCGTTCGGTGGCCCCGGGGCGGATCAGCGACACCCAGTACACCTACGACACCGTGGGCAACGTCACCAAGATCAAGGACACTCCGGGTGACGCCGCACCGGATGCGGGCAAGACGGACACCCAGTGCTTCGTTTACGACCAGCTGCGTCAGACGACCTCGGCCTGGACGGCCACGGACGACTGCGAGGCGGCGCCTTCCGCGGCGACCGTGGGCGGGCCGGATGCGTACTGGCAGTCCTTCGAGTTCGACGCTGCGGGCAACCGCACCAAGCTCGTCGAGCACGACCCGGCCGGTGACACGGCCAAGGACGTCACCCGTACCTACACCTACGGCAAGGCGGGCATCGGCGGACCGAACGCGCTGGCGGAAGTCAAGTCGGCCAGTCCGCAGGGCGAGCGGCTGAACACGTTCGCCTATGACAAGGCCGGCAACACCACCACGCGGGAGCACGGCGGCACCACCCAGACCCTGGAGTGGGACGTCGAAGGCCAGCTGAGCAAGGTCTCCGAGCCCGTCGAAGGCGGCGGCACCAGGACCACGTCCTACCTGTACGGGGCGGACGGTGAGCGGCTCATTCGCACGGGTGCGGACGGCAGCAAGACGCTCTACCTCGGCGAGGCCGAACTGACCGTCAGCGCCGACCTGACCCAGGTGAAGGCCGAGCGGTTCTACGCTCACCCCGATGGTGCCGTCACCGTGCGCGCCACCGGCGGTGTGCGGCAGATGATCCTTTCCGACCACCATGGCACCTCCAGCACGTTGGTGGACATGGTGTCGACCGGCATGCCGGTGACCCGCCGCAAGTCGATGCCCTTCGGCGAGGAGCGAGGCACGCAGCCACCGGCCTGGCCCGGACAGCGTGGCTTCGTCGGCGGAACTGTGGACAGGGACACCGGTCTGACCAGGCTCGGTGCCCGTGACTACGACCCGGCGACGGGACGGTTCATCTCGGTCGACCCCATGGTCGACTACAGCCAGCCGGCCACGATGAACCCGTACGCCTACAGCAACAACGCCCCGGCGACGTTCTCCGACCCGGAGGGGCTGTTCTTCGGGGTCGTGGTCGGTATCGCGGCCCGTGTCGCGATCCGGATGGCGATCCGTGCGGCGGCCCGCCGTGCGGCCCAGATCGCGGCCCGCAAGGCGGCCCAGGCGGCGGCCCGCCGGGCGGCGGCGCTCGCGCGTAAGCGCGCCGCGGAGCGTGCTCGCCGTGCAGCGATCAAGCGTGCGCGCGAGGAGGCCCGTAAGCGCGCCGCGGCCCAGCGAGCGGCAGCCAAGCGCGCCGCTCAGCGTGCGGCAGCCAAGCGCGCCGCCCAGCGCAGAGCAGCGGCCCAGGCCCGGGCGCGTACCCAGCGTGCCGCGGCGAAGAAGGCGGCGGCCAGGCGAGCGTCGGCACGCAAGGCAGCAGCCAGGCCGAAGCCCAGGGCGAAGCCCAGGAGCCAGCCGAAGCCGAAGCCGAAGCCGTCGCAGGCCAAGAAGCCGGCGCGCAAGGCAGCCGAGGAGGCCAGGTCCGAGGCCCAGGAACAGGCGTCGGACGCCATCCAGCAGCAGGTGTCCGGCTCGTGCCCGACGGAGACCGGGAACAGTTTCGTTCCCGGGACCATGGTGCTGATGGCCGATGGCAAGAAGAAGCCGATCGAGAAGGTCAAGGTCGGCGACAAGGTCGTCGCCACGGACCCGAAGACCGGCAGGACGCGGGTCGAGACCGTCTCCGCCACGATCGTCGGCCAGGGCAAGAAGCGCTTGGTCAAGGTCACCGTCCTCGGGGGCGCGAAGGACGGCGCCTCGTCGTCGGTCGTCGCCACCGAAGGTCACCCGTTCTGGGTGCCCGCCCTTCGCGAATGGGTGGACGCCGGGGACCTCGACCCGGGCGAGTCGCTGTGGGCGCGTGACGGAACCGAGTTGCGTGTCTCCGACGTTCAGGAGTGGACGCGTGAGGCGACCGTCCACAACCTGACGGTCACCGACACCCACACGTACTATGTGCTGGCTGGGGTCACGCCGGTACTGGTTCACAATTCCAACTGCCCCGTCTATACGGTAGGTGGGCCGAGGGTCCGTCCCGGGAAAGACATCGATGTGGATGCGGATGGCTTCGTCAATGCACCCACCGCCGCGGAATTGAAGTCTCTGGATGTGCAAGGCCTCTCAACATTTGACACGGTGGCAAATGCCAGTCGGGTCGGATTGAAGGGGCAGGTTCGTACTCCTACGGGACCCCTTTCGGACGGGTTGGGCATCATTGCCGACGGCAGAGGGGTGGGAGGTCCACGAGCGGTTGGTCACCACACCATCTATCCCACGCGGCGAATGTCGTTTGATGAATACGTGGGGCTAATCAAGGGCATGAATTGGGAGAATATCGGAAAGAAGCTATGAAAACGGGAATGAGCGACGGCGGGATGGATAAGTGGCGTGCCTTGGTGGCGGCTGAGCAAGAGGTAGCCCGGTGTCGTGCCGAGGTAAACCAGTTGCCCTCACGTGTGGAGTTGCTGACGAAAGCGATGTCAGGCAGCTCGGCGTGGGATCGGTCGACCGCTCTGACGTTCTTGCGCCTCTTCCCTGAAGATGTGCCGGAACTGCTCGAACTGCTGGTCGGATTGTCCCTGTCGATTGGGTGGGCGCAACCAGCCGGTGAAGCAATCCGAGCGGCGCGCAGGGAAATTGATCCCTCTCGACTCGCCGAGATGGTAGTAGGGCATCTGCCTGATGGTGATGCCGAGGACTATCTCAGGCTCGCCGACATGCTGGCCCACGTGGAGGCATGGGAAACGCTGGGCGTGGTGATTCAGAGGGCCCTCGAGAGCAGTGATCTGGAAATCCAGGAAGTTGCTCACGATTTCAATGAAAGTTACGGGGGAATGCTGCCCTAGCTGATTGTGGCGTGCAGCAGTAAATATCGGGAGTCCTCGCCAATGTGCAACAGGCGAGGACTCCCGAGTGCTTTGACGGCAACGCTGACGGCAACGTCAGCGGACGACGGCTGTGGCGGGTGGGGTATCGGGGCTGTCGTCGTTCTGGCCCAGGGCATGGCCTAATGTGTCGATGGCTTGGCGTTGGAGGCGGAGTCGGACGTGTAATGGCGACGTCGGGTATTGGAACTGTCCGAATGCCTCTTGAGTCGGCTGTTCGCCGCCGGGGTCGTCACGATCGGCAGGCCCGGATCAGAGAGCAAGGACAGTGTCCGGGTCGTGCAGGGGGCGGGCGCCGTCGGTGACGACTCGGCGTGTGCCAGGATCCACCGGGTCCGTCTGTGCCCAGTCGGGAGACCCGATGTTGATCTCGACTTCCAAGCCTGATGCTGTGGCAAAGCGTCGTTCGCTGATTGGTCCCCACGACTGGGTTCTGATCAGTTTGCCGAGGGCGAGCTTGTCGGCCCACGTGTTGTCGGAGTACTGGGACTCGTCTGTCGTGAGAAGGACGAGGTCGATGTCGGAGTCGGGCCGTGCGGCATTGCGAGCGCATGATCCGACAAGGAGGAGACCGACGACGTCGTGGCGGGCTGCAGCCCAGTGTGTGACACGGCCGATGATCGCCTTTGTTTCGGCAACCCGTTCCGGTGAGATCAAGGTTGGCCCCGATTCTTCAGCGGTGATCGCTGCTGTGTGAGGTGATGGGTTCACCCCGGTTTGTTCCGACGAGTGTCGGGCGGGGTCTTCGCGTGTTGCTGCGGCTGCGCCGGGTTCCACAGGCCCGGGAGGTGCGGTGCTTTGCGACACGGCGAACTCCGTTCTGCGGCAACACTCAGACGGTACCCCCACCAGACCGCCCTGGATCAGCCGAACAGCGATCACCCTGGATGGCCGAGGGCTCCGCACTCGCCAGCCCGAGGCTCCGACCGCACCCCAGCCGGATGACCAGCCGACGGACACCCCTTCTGGGTGCCCGAATTTGAAGGAGTGGGTGAAGGTCGGAGAGCTCAAGTCCGACATCGCGCTCCGGTCCCGTTCGGGCGCCGAGGTACGGATCGCCGGTATCAACGAATGGACCGAGCGAACCACCGTCTATCAACCTCACGGTCACCGACACGCACACGTGCTGTGTGCTGGCGTGGGCGACGCCGGTCCTCGTTCACAACAGCAACTGCAGGACCGCATCGAAATAAGAGGACATCACAGAACCCAAGGCCCGCATGAAGAATGTGCGGACGGACGTCGGTCCCGCGGAATTCGGAGAGAACCTTGAGGCTAACGGATGGACCCGCCTCGAAAGGGGGCCGAACATTGAATATCAGAAGGGTGGAGCACGGTACTTCCTGCGAAGCAAGGCCAAGACTGTCGAAGGGTGGACAGCGGACTACTACAGACCGGGATCGAAAAAGGCCGACATCAAGATCAGACTGGGGGATGACTGATGCTAGGCGAGGGTTCGCTCATGCCGGACCGTGACGGGTATCTTGCCATCCGCTCCCGTAGCGCGGTGACCTTCGATCTTGATGCCAGGTTCCCTGACCAGGTTTTCAGGGAGCGCGCGGGAGACTCGTTGTTCTGTGAGTTCGACGTGGTTCTCGCTCCGGAAATCTGGCCAGCGCTCTGCATGATGGCCCGGTGGCACGGAGACGACCATATCGAACTGCTAGTTCTCGAGCCGGACTGTGACGATTTCTATGTCTCCGAGGGGCTGGGATACCCGGCGGTGTCTCTGTCCGTCGAGGCCGGTGAGGACGACTACTGGGCTGCGATCGGCTTCGAGCCGGACGGCGACGCCCTGGGGTCGATCGCGATCTCGGCGAATGTCGTCGCGCTGACCGGAGCATCCGCAAAGTGGGGGTGCTGGGGTGATAGGGATCCCGAGGTGGCGGTATTCCAGGGATTCCCCGACGCGGCCGCGCGCAGTGAATGGTGCGCTCGGTTTGGACCCTTCCTGGACGTGTCAGGCGCGTTGGAGTCGTATCTTCCGATGGCTTTCGGCGGGCGGCCTGTTCCGGACACGTACGCCGCAGCCCTGACCGCCAACTATGGACCTCCGAGCGGTAGACGGCCGTAACGTCAGGGAGGGTCCCCCGGAGTTTCGGCGGGATGCTTCGTCGGCATCACGGGGACCAAGGCTCCTTGTCGAGTTCCACGATCCGGCCCAGGTGCTAAGCGCCGCACAGTAGTGCGCTTGTGCAATTTTGAAGCCCCGCCAGGTGGTACCTGGCGGGGCTTCTGCGTGGGGTGACGGCAGTAGTTGACGGCAACGTCAGCGGACGACTGCTGCGCAGGACGGCGGTTCGCCGCCGTCGGCACTGGCCGTCTTGGCGATCACCGGGCCGTCGAGGGCGGTGCTGAGGGTGTCGATGGCGTCTCGCTGGAGGCGGAGGCGGAGGCGGAGGCGGAGGCGGAGATGGAGTCGGACGTGGGTGTAGACGGTGGCGGTGACCCCGATGTGGGCGTGGCCGAGGAGTTCCTTGATCACGACGAGCTCGACGCCCTGTTCCAGGAGCAGAGTCGCGGTCGAATGCCGTAGGTCGTGGAAGCGGATGGTCCGGAGCTGCGAGCGGTGGAGGAGCCGGCGGAAGCTGCGGGTGAGGTTCGTGGGATCGAGAGCTCTATCGGTGGGGGTGGTGAAAACGGGGCCGCTGCCTGTCCAGCCTGTTCCGGTTGCCCTGCGTTCTTCCTGCTGTCGTTCCTGGTGGGTCTTGAGGGAGTTGATGCATTCGGTGGGGAGAGCGATGCGGCGTTCGGAAGCGCGGGTCTTGGTGTGAAGGATGGTCAGGCCGCCGGTGGGGGTGCGCTGGACGCTGGCGGTGCCGCCGTCGAGCTCGAGGTCTTCCCAGTGCACCCCGAGGAGTTCCCCCTTACGGAGCCCGGTGCGCAGGGTGAGTTCGTACAGGGAGTGCAGACGGTCGTCGCTGGCCGACTGGAGGAACCGCCGGGCTTCGGCGGCGGTGAGGGGCTGGAAGCGTCTGGGGCGGGGCGTGGTCGTCTTGACGTTGCGGGCGACGTTGCGCGGCAGTTCGTCCTCGCGGACAGCGTGTTCCAGGGCGGACTTGAGGACCGCATGGACGTACGTCACGGTCAGCGGAGACAGGCGCTTTTCGCAGCACAGGCCGATGGCACAGCAGCGCCGCCGGTCCGCGTCCCGTTCCTGGGCGCAGCACTGGCAGGTGGTGCGGAGTCCGTCGAGGAAGGTGCGGACGTCGCGGGTGGTGAGCCGGGCGAGCTTCTTTGCCCCGAGGCCGGGGTTGAGGTGGAGGCGGATGGAGGTCTCGTAGCGGGTGAGGGTGTTCTCCCGAAGGTGGTGAACGGCGACGCCGTCCAGCCAGTACGTGAGGTAGGCGCTCACGGTGCTGTCGGCCGCTGCGACAGGGAGGCCGCGGTTGCTGGCGGCGATCTTTTCGGTGAGCTTGGTCAGCGCTTCTTTACGGGTGGTGCCGTAGACGCGGACGCGCTTGCGGGTGTTGCCGAGGGCCAGCACGTATCCGGCGGCTTCCCAGCGTCCGTCCTTGCGCTGGTAGACGCTCCCGTCCCCGTTGGCACGGGCGCGGGAGCGGCGGGGCGGAGCGGGGCGGGAGGTGGTCATCAGGCGGCTTCCTGTTCCAGGCAGTGCGGATGAAGTCGGTGAGCGCGTGGGTGGGGATGCGGCGGGCGCGGCCGAGGGCGATGGAGGCGAGTTGCCGGGTGCGAATGAGGTCATAGATGGCGGTGCGGCCGAGTTGGAGGCGTTCCATGACCTGGGTGACGGTGAGGAGTTCGGTACCGGCGGTCACGCGACGGCCCCCGCCCGGACAGCACTGGTCAGCCGATCAGTGGAGTGACCGACCGGGTGACCGGCGTGGTCACCAGAGTGTTCCGAGCACCGGGTTCGGGTCGGTTGTTCGGGTCGGGTCTGTCGCGTCGCGGCCAGGAGGTCGGCGAGGTGTTCGAGTTCGGGCAGAAGGCCGGCTCCGGCGTACTGCCAGTGGGAGATGACCAGCGTTTTGTCCGAGTCCACGCGCTGACCTGCGATGTTGCGGTGACCGGGGGCCAGGTCGGTGGAGTGTCCAGCGCGGTCACCGACCGGACTGCCGTCCGTTTGACCGGCCTGCGTCTGAGCCGGGGCTGGGGTCTGGGTGTCGGGTCGACCGGTTCGCCAGGCGGTGCGTTCGGCTCGGAGGTGGGCGAGGGTGGTGGAGTAGTGGCGGGTGCGGGGCTCGGAAGCCGAGCATGTGGGTCCATTGGTGCAGGCGGAGGTGGACTCCTGACGGAGCAAGTTGTCGCCTACGACCGTCCTACGGCCGGATCGCAGGCACAGGGCCGGCCAGGGGGCCGCCCCTCACGCCCGTCGCCGGGCTGGTCGAGGGCGGCGGCCGGCGTCGCCTCCGGCGGGGAGTCGTCCCCGACCGCGCGTCGCGAGGGGCTCACCACGTGCGGCGGTCCGCGGCCGGAAAACCTCTGACGCCGCCACCCGGCATGCCAGACTTTCATCTATGACGCACGCACTGCATCTGACCGCCGCGGTCATCCGTGAGGATGAGTAGTACGTGGCCCGCTGTCTCCAGGTGGAGGTCACCAGCCAGGGGGAGAGCATCGAAGAGGCCCTGGCCAACCTCCGCGAGGCGCTGGAGCTGTACTTCGAGGACGCCCCCGCCCCCGAAGGCGTCGCCGACGTGATCACCGCGCCGGTGGAAGTCCGCGTCGCATGAGCCCCGCCGTCCCCCACGGCCTGGTCGGCACCGAGATCGCCAAGGCGCTCGAACGCGCCGGCGTCGGCCACATCGCGACCCGGGGCAGCCACGAACTGGACGGCGGCCAGTACGTGGAGCGGACCACCGCACTCGCGGATGCGACCACCCACCTGGATGCCCCGTTCCCTGTTGCAATCGATCCGGCCGGACTCTCTCGCCAGTAGTTGCCGTCTGACGGCAACGCTGACGGCAACCGGATCCGTCAATGGCGTACACCAGCGGACTTCCACGGACTCACCGAACGGCGTTGACCTGCGAAAAAGCAGGTAGAGGGGCGCTGCCTAGCACACGTACCATGTGCTGGCGGGGGCTACGCCGGTCCTCGTCCACAATGCAGGAGGGCGTAATGTACGCGGGCCGAAAGATCCTCTGAATTTCGGGAGCAACTACACCGGGCGCGTCGACAGATTTGATATCGGCATGCGTTCTCGGCGTTCTCTCAGGCCGAGACCGAGAGTTAACGCCGCCTCAGATGGTCGGGGTGTCGTCAACAATCGGCCTGTGAATCTCAACGACCGGCTTCCACCCCGCGGAGAACTCGATGAAGTCTGCACGGGTGGGGTAGGTGTCGATCGCGCGACGGTCACGCTTGGGGCTGTCGCTCCCCTTGCGCCCCCGGGGAATCTGCTCCTCGAAGATGTCGACCTTCACGTCGGGAACCTCCTTGAGGCTCTGGCGCCAGATCTGCACGATGTCGGCGCCGAACGCCTGCCGGGCCGCAGCGTAAAGGGCCGTGAGGGCCCCCTTGTCCCCACCAGGGACGAAAAGTGCCAGGTCCAGCACGACACCGGCGGACTGGAGGACCTCGATGGTCACCGAGCCGTTCTCGTCGGCCAAGTAGATTCCGGCTTCATTTTCGTCGTCGGGAAGGCAGGAGACCTCTTCCTGGAATACGGTTCTCGCCGTGATCGAGCCGCCCTCGAAATCCTCACCGGACTTGGTCAGAAAAGCAGGGACATAGCAGTCGGGAAGCTTGAGTTCTGCCGTTTCGGCGGAAACGAAGAGCCTGTCCTTCACGCCGAGCTTCGTCACCTCTTCCAGTGAGAGGCGGCGAGCGGCGATCTTCTCCGTGTTCACGATTTCCCTTTCAGGTTGCACTGTCCCTCCGAACAAGGACGCTACCACGAAACCCTGAGGTCAACTGCCCAGTAATCTTTGGGTAAATGGCCTCCGACGACCTGCACGGGAGGATACCGAAGCGAGTGCCACTCGGTCGGGAACACGCATCCGCCAGGTAGTGTCCCTCGTCATGGTGTTGGGGATCAACTGGCGGTTGCATTTCGGTGCGTTGGGTAGCGCGGAGGAACCAAAAGAGAGCTTACGGTAGATATCACCCATATCGCCTTCGGGGAGGTGGTGGCGAGGTAAGGCGATCCATTCGTCGTGCATCTCGAAGAGTGCAGCGGAAACCAACCGGATGGTCCGACAACGCAACAACGGAGACCCTCACCGGCAACATCTGCATGGAGCGCGAACCGGAAGTCGCGTACTACCGCGCCCTCTTCGGTCAGGACTTCGGCGTAGTCGGATGACGCCCAGTTGCTGACGTCTCGTCATGTTGGGCGGGGTTCGGTACACAGCAGGCACGGACGTCCGCGATCATGGATTTCTCTACGCTCTGTGACCTTGGACTGCCCGTGCCTGCCGACGCGTCATCTCTGATCTCCCCTGCCTTTGAACAGCTCAGACCGCATCCAAAAGTGTCCGGGAGCGATCTTCCGGATCTGCTGGAACGCCTCGCGCAGGTCCCGGACCCGCGGGATCCGCGGGGAGTACGGCACCCTCTCGTGACGCTCATGGCACTGACGGCCCGCGCGGTCCTCGCCGGAGCGCGATCCCTGCTCGCGGTGAGTGAATGGGTGGCCGACGCACCGCCGGCCCTGCTCGAACGGCTCGGCGCCGTCGACCCGCTGGTCCCGAAACGGTCCTGGCCCGCGGAATCCACGATCCGGCGACTGCTCGCCAGAATTGACGCGGACGCCCTGGACCGGGCGGTCGGAGCCTGGCTCGCGGACCGGCAGACCAGGGGACAAGGGCTGCGAGGGCTCGCGGTCGACGGGGGGTCGCTGCGGGGTGCGGCCCGCGCGAAGGGACGGAAGATTCACCTCCTGGCCGCCTGCGACCACGTGAACGCACTGGTCCTGGCCCAGATGGATGTCGGTGAGAAGACCAACGAGATCACCCGCTTCCGGCCTCTGCTCGACACCCTCGAGGATCTGGCCGGCACAGTCGTCACCAGCCACGCGATGCACACCCAGCATGACCACGCCGTCTACCTGCTCGACCGGCAGGCCCACTACATCGTGATCGCCAAGCGCAACACGAAGAAGCTCCGTCGGCAGCTCAAGTCCCTTCCCTGGACGCAGATCCCACTGCAGGACAGGACCTGTGCGACCGGTCACGGCCGCCAGGAGATCCGCCGGCTGAAGGTGTGCACGGTCAACAACTTGCTCTTCCCCGGCGCCCGCCAGGCCGTCCAGATCGTCCGCCGCCGCGTCCACCGCAAGACCGGGAAGATCAGCCTCAAGACCGTCTACGCGGTCACCAGCCTCACCGCCGAGCAGGCCAGCCCGGCTCAGCTCGCCCGACTGATCCGAGGGCACTGGACCGTCGAGGCCCGGGTTCACCATGCCCGTAGCTCCATTGCGTTGACCAGCTGGGCATCGATGTCGATGCTGTGCACGGCCAGCCGCACCATGCGTCGCCGTGCCCGTCGGCGCCGTTGCTCCCGGCGCTCGTGCGCGACCAGGTACGGGCGGACCGGCCCGATCACCTCACCTCGCAGTACCGGGGAACCCGATGCGCGGGGCGGACCTGCGGTCGACCCCTCCACGCAGAGGCCGGCGGCTTGCTGATCTGGTCCGCGATGGCGGCCCGGTGCGAACCAGAGCAGCCGTGACGGCTAACGGAAAGATGGGATTCCGGATCGAATTCGATGATCGAAGTGGGGCTCACATCAACGTGTGGGCAGGCAAGGAGAAGGGTCCGCACTTCCAGTTCAATGCCACTGAGACGACCGTGACGAAACTTCAGGGTCTGCACGGATGCGGTTGATGGAGGAATGGTTTGTCTGGTGATTATTGGGAAGAAGAGGTATTTTCCGTGCCGCCTCTAGCTGCCCTGAGGAAAACAAACGCGTCAGATGTATTTGATTGGCTGGAGCTCCATTTCCCTTTCACGGGAGGGAAGATCGATTGGCGTCGCGTGGGTGGGAGGCACAAGCATTGGAGAATCGATGATGAGCAGCTGCTCGCAGCGAGTGCATCCAGGGAAATCTGTGCACGAATCAGGCCAGGCTCTGCAGTTGAGCATGTGGGAGACGGGCTTTCGCCCTACGGCGTGCGTTTTACTGGGGGTGAGGCCGCTTCGGTCACGGCTGCACTTCTTGAGGTGCCGGAGCATCACTACTTCCTCGCAGGGGATCGAGCGTGGATTGTGGTGGTCTCCTTTGAAGGTGACTTGGATGTTTTGGATCGAGTCGGCACTTGGCTAAGCTCCGGGAGCGACTAGAGGTGAGGTGCGTAAAGGTCGCGTGGGAACACGACTGAGCGCGCATGGGTTGAGGCGCACGCCAATTCTTGATGGGCCCGCGATTCGCCGCACGGGGTGCTTGGAGTCGCAGAGTCTGCGGCTTTCATTCTGAGTCAAACGCCTCTGGGGCCCACCGCTATGCGATGGGCCCCAGAGGCGTTTGACGGCAACGGTGACGGCAACGTCAGCGGACGACTGCTGCGGTGGGTGGGTTGTCGGGGTCGTCGTCGGTCGGGCCGAGGGCGTTGCCGAGGGTGTCGATGGCCTGGCGCTGGAGGCGGAGCCTCACGTGTAATGGCGGCGTCGGGTATGGGAACTGTCCGAATGCCCTTTGAGCCAGCCGTCCGGTGCCGAGGTCGTCACGCTCGGCAGGCCCGGATCAGGGAGGCAAGGACGGCATCCGGGTCCCGCCTCCTGTGGGAGGCGGGACCCGCAGTATTCCGGGTCTTCGAAGTTGAACGCTGCGCATCAATTAGAGAATAGCCCGATTTGGAAGGATGGGCGACCGGTGAATTTCCCGAAAGACGAAAACTCTCAGGTCGATCTAGTGGAATCACTTGTGAACGGGTTCCTCGCGGAACAAGATGCCAGGTCCATTGCGGCCCAGTATCCCGAGGTCGCTGGCTCCATTGTTTCCTGGATTCGCGAAGCCGCTCACATGGGAAACTGGGCCAGGGTTGGGAGGTTCGCCAACTTGGCCGCTCCTCTGCGGGTGGTGGGCCTTGGTGGAGTTCTTCAAGAGATCTTTGATTCAGATGTGCAGGGATCCAACGAAGAAGATCTCGTGGATATTTTGGGTGAGATCCAGGCGGCAGACGCAGTGGCCTGCCTGTTTCGCGTAGCGGAACGTTCGGCAAGCAAGGATGCGCCGGCGTACTGGCTGTGCCAGAAGGTGATCTCCTCTCTGGGCGAGATTGGCACGCCAGAGGCACTCGAGCGCATTCGCCGCATGACAGCCTCGCCATGGCCCGACGCTGTCCGATGGCACGCCGCTGTCGAACTGGAGATTGAAGAGGAACTCGGGTTCGATGAGGATCGAATGTTGGGATAGCGCGTCGCACCCCGCCCCGGTCTGCTGAGCACGCCCGGCCGCCCCGACCACCCCGTGGTCGGTGAAGACCGCCTCGCGCGCTCGCACGGGCACCCCGGCTCTCGAGGCGTGGGTGACGTGTCCGAAGACCGTCAGGACGCGTGAGCAGGTCAAGGACGAGTCCTGGCGGACCCGGACGGAGACGACCAAGTACGACCGCTACGGCCTGCCGGACGAGGTGGACGAGACGACGCCCGGTGGCAAGCGGATGTGTACCACCACCAGCTACGTCCGCAACACCAAGGCCGCCGGCTGTTCGTCCAATCCGGACGGGTGTGCCGAGCGGGATGTGGAGCGCCAGGTGGGCCGGGGCCCGCGAGCGGTGGTCTTCACCAGGGCGTTCGGATGGCGGGCCAAGATGTGGGTCGAGATTCCCGTCTGCGTGAAATGCCAAGCGCGGTACGGGAAGAACCAGTTCCCGCCGGACGTCACCTATGGTCCGGGTGGCAAATGGTCGCAGCGACGAAGGGCAAGGGAGGTGCCAGGTGAGCGAGAGCCTGGCGGAGATCGAGATTTCGCGTATCGGGTGGAGCGACTTCCACACGCTGGGTGATCGGTCCGAGAACGTTCCGGGGGCTTTGCGGCGCCTGCTGGCAGCAGGGACCGAGGATGAGGCCATGGGCGCCTACTGGGAGCTCGAGAACGTCGTGGTCGTGCAGGGGCAGTTGTACAGCGCGGCCCTGCCGACGCTCTCGGTGCTGCTGGCCGCACTTCTCGACGATCTCTCGGTGGATGCCCGTGACCTGGTCATGGAGTTGATCTACCAGATCGTCGCGGGCGAGGCCGACGAGGAGGAGGCGGCCCGGGGCAACAGCGATCTGGGCGACCGGTGCCGGGACAGTGCGCGCAGCGGACTGTGGCCGATCTACCGGGAATTGGGCACCCGACGCCGCGAATCGGCCGAGGCCGTCCTGGAGCGGATCGAGACCGACAAGCAGCGGCTCAACGCCTACTTGGCTGGTCTGCGAGGCAAGTAGAAAGGCGCTGAGGCCGGGGCCCGGGAACGAACGGTGGAACGACTCCGTGATCGCCCGGGAGCACCTCGCACGGCGGGTGCACTACGAGGGCGACTCGGCCTCCTACATGGAGATGATCCTCGGCTGCTTCCGGCACGCGGACAAGCGGGTCGTCCTTGCATAGCGTCGGCAGCGGCAGCGTGGTCCGTCAGAATCGAGCAGGAGAGAAGAATGTCGCTTGAGGTCCTCCTTCACCGCTTTCCGGAGACGGGAACCCCCGAGCCGGGCAGCGGCGGGCGTGATGTGCCCGAACCGCTGGCGGGTGTCTTCGAGAGGATGGCGGGGAGGACCCTCGCGAACGGCTTTCTCCGGTTCCACACGCCGGACTCGGCTCATGAGTCGTACGCGGCATGCGCCAGGATGATCGAAGGGCTGGAGGGGCGCTACTTCCCCTTTGCGTTCGACTGGATGGGCCGCGAGCTGCTGTTCGACATCCGTGAGCCGGGCCGGCGGCCCCGGTACGTGATCGCCGTCGATCCGGCCGAGGGTGAGTACCTGCGTACCGACCTGAGCCTGGACGAGTTCTTCGTGGCGGTCGCCGACGAGGACGAGGACGCGCTCGCCTTCCCCTATTTCGAGGAGTGGCGGGCCACCGACCCCGGATCGGGACTGCTCGGGTTCGACCAGGTGGTCGGCTACAAGGTGCCGCTGTCGCTGGGCGGCGAGGACTCGGTCGCGAATATGGAGCTCACCGCTCGCAGGGTGTACTTCGAACTGTCCACCCAGATCGCCCTCCAGATCCGCGATCTGCCGGAGGGCACACCCATCAGCGGTGTGACCGTCGCTCCGCCCGAGCCAGAGGCGTAGGGTTGCAGGGCCGAACGCCCTTGCCGGACAGTCGTCCGGCAAGGGCGTTCGCCGTCAGTTCACCAGTCCGTCCCAGGGGGTACGCGATGTTCGGCGCCTTCGACCAGCTCTTCGCTCCGAGCCGGCGCCATACCGAAGAGGAGCGCCGCCGCCAGGAACTCGTCCTCGAGGAGGCCGGCGACGCCGATCCCGGGCGGGGGCCGATAGATCTGAGCAGTGGGAGCGTGGTGATCCGGCTTTCCGCGGCGTCGCGGCAGAAGCCGGACGAGGAGGAGAGCCCCGGCCCCGAAGAGAACGCATAGCACGCACAACGCCGGAGGGCCCGGCCCGCGGTGATCGCGGGGCCGGGCCCTCTGGTTCGTACGAGCGCCGGTCAGGCAGTGGCTCAGGCCTCGAAGACCTCGTTGACCAGCTGGGCCTGCTCGGCCTGGTGGCGCTTGGCGGAGCCGACCGCCGGGGACGAGCCGTGCGGGCGCGAGATGCGGCGCAGGCGCTCGGCCGGCGGGAGGTCGGCGCCGACCGCCAGGTCGAGGTGGTCGATCAGGTTGAGCGCGATGAACGGCCAGGCACCCTGGTTCGCCGGCTCCTCCTGGGCCCAGATGTACTTCGCGGCGTTCGGGTACTTGGCGATCTCGGCCTGGAGCTCCGCACCCGGCAGCGGGTACAGGCGCTCGAGGCGGATGATCGCGGTGTCCGTGATGCCCCGCTTCTGACGCTCGGCCTCCAGGTCGTAGTAGACCTTGCCGGCGCAGAAGACGAGCTTGCGGACCGCGTTCGGGTCGACGTGCTCGTCGCCGATGACCGGACGGAACTGGCCGCTCGTGAACTCCTCCGCCTTCGACGCCGCCGCCTTCAGACGCAGCATCGACTTCGGGGTGAAGACGACCAGCGGCTTGTGGTGCGGGTTGTGCACCTGCCAGCGCAGGAGGTGGAAGTAGTTCGACGGCAGGGTCGGCATGGCGACCGTCATGTTGTTCTGCGCGCACAGCTGGAGGAAGCGCTCCGGGCGGGCGGACGAGTGGTCCGGGCCCTGGCCTTCGTAGCCGTGCGGCAGGAGCAGGGTGACGCCGGAGGTCTGGCCCCACTTCTGCTCGGCCGAGGAGATGAACTCGTCGACGACGGTCTGGGCGCCGTTGACGAAGTCGCCGAACTGGGCCTCCCACAGGACGAGCGATTCCGGACGGGCCAGGGAGTAGCCGTACTCGAAGCCCATCGCCGCGTACTCGCTGAGCAGCGAGTCGTAGACGTTGTAGCGGGCCTGTTCGTCCGACAGGTAGAGCAGCGGGGTGTAGTCCTCGCCGGTCTCCCGGTCCACCAGCACCGCGTGGCGCTGGCCGAAGGTGCCGCGGCGGGAGTCCTGGCCGGACAGGCGCACCGGGGTGCCCTCGAGCAGCAGCGAGCCGAAGGCCAGGGTCTCGCCCATCGCCCAGTCGATCGTGCCGTCGTCGATCATCGCGGCGCGGCGCTGCAGCTGCGGCAGCAGACGCGGGTGGACGGTGATGTGGTCCGGGACGTTGACCTGGGACTGCGCGATCCGCTTGACGGTCTCCTGGGAGATCGCCGTGGGGACGGCCACCGGGAAGCCGTCCTGCGGGGCGGTCGGGACCGGCAGCTCGGAGGGGGCCTCGGCGGTGGCCTCGCGGACCTCCGTGAAGACCTTCTCCAGCTGGCCCTGGTAGTCCTGCAGGGCCTGCTCGGCCTCTTCCAGGGTGATGTCGCCGCGACCGATGAGGGACTCGGTGTAGAGCTTGCGCACCGAGCGCTTCTTGTCGATCAGGTCGTACATCAGCGGCTGGGTGAAGGACGGGTTGTCGGCCTCGTTGTGACCGCGGCGGCGGTAGCAGATGAGGTCGATGACGACGTCCTTGTTGAACGCCTGGCGGAACTCGAAGGCGAGCCGCGCGACGCGGACCACGGCCTCCGGGTCGTCACCGTTGACGTGGAAGATCGGCGCCTCGATCATGCGGGCCACGTCGGTGGCGTACATGGAGGAGCGCGACGACGCCGGGGCGGCGGTGAAGCCGACCTGGTTGTTGATCACGATGTGCACGGTGCCGCCGGTGCGGTAGCCGCGCAGCTGCGACATGTTCAGCGTCTCGGCGACGACACCCTGGCCGGCGAAGGCCGCGTCGCCGTGCAGGGCGACGGGCAGGACGGTGAAGTCCGTGCCGGCCTTGCCGATGACGTCCTGCTTGGCGCGGGCGACACCCTCCAGGACCGGGTCGACGGCCTCCAGGTGGGAGGGGTTGGCGACCAGCGAGACCGCGATCTGCTCGCCGTCCAGGCCGGTGAAGGTGCCCTCGGCGCCCAGGTGGTACTTCACGTCGCCGGAGCCGTGCATCGACTTCGGGTCGAGGTTGCCCTCGAACTCGCGGAAGATCTGCGCGTACGACTTGCCGACGATGTTGGCGAGGACGTTGAGGCGGCCACGGTGGGCCATGCCGATGACGACCTCGTCCAGGCGGGCCTCGGCCGCCGAGTCGATGACCGCGTCGAGCAGCGGGATGACGGACTCGCCGCCCTCCAGCGAGAAGCGCTTCTGGCCGACGTACTTCGTCTGCAGGAAGGTCTCGAAGGCCTCGGCGGCGTTCAGACGGCGCAGGATGCGCAGCTGCTCGTCACGCTCCGGCTTGGAGTGCGCGCGCTCCACCCGGTCCTGGATCCACTTGCGCTGCTTGGGGTCCTGGATGTGCATGAACTCGATGCCGGTGGTGCGGCAGTACGAGTCGCGCAGCACGCCGAGGATGTCGCGCAGCTTCATCATCGTCTTGCCGGCGAAGCCGCCGACGGCGAACTCGCGCTCCAGGTCCCACAGGGTGAGGCCGTGCTCGGTGATGTCGAGGTCGGGGTGCTTGCGCTGGCGGTACTCCAGCGGGTCGGTGTCGGCCATGACATGGCCGCGGACCCGGTAGGAGTGGATCAGCTCGAAGACACGGGCGGCCTTGGTGACGTCGTCGTCGTGCGAGGTGTCGATGTCCCGGAACCAGCGCACCGGCTCGTAGGGGATGCGCAGCGACTCGAAGACGTCGTCGTAGAAGCCGTTCTCGCCGAGGAGAAGGTGGGAGACGATCCGCAGGAACTCGCCGGAGGCGGCGCCCTGGATGACCCGGTGGTCGTACGTCGAGGTCAGCGTCATGACCTTGGAGATGCCCAGCTTGTTCAGGGTGTCCTGGGAGGTGCCCTGGAACTCGGCGGGGTACTCCATGGCGCCGACGCCCATGATGACCGACTGCCCGGGCATCAGACGCGGCACGGAGTGGACGGTGCCGATGCCGCCCGGGTTGGTCAGCGAGACGGTGACACCGGTGAAGTCGTCCATCGTCAGCTTGTTCGCGCGGGCGCGGCGGACGATGTCCTCGTAGGCCTGCCAGAACTCGAAGAAGTTCAGGGTCTCGGCCTTCTTGATGGCCGCGACGACCAGCTGGCGCTCACCGCTCGGCTTCACCAGGTCGATGGCGAGGCCCAGGTTCACGTGCGGCGGCTTGACCAGGGTGGGCTTGCCGTCCTTCTCCGCGAAGGAGTTGTTCATCGCCGGCATGGCCTTGATGGCCTGCACCATCGCGTAGCCGATGAGGTGGGTGAAGGAGATCTTCCCGCCCCGGGCCCGCTTGAGGTGGTTGTTGATGACGATGCGGTTGTCGAACAGCAGCTTCACCGGGACGGCACGCACGGACGTGGCCGTGGGCAGCTCCAGCGAGGCGTTCATGTTCTTGGCGACGGCCGCGGAGGGGCCACGCAGGGTGAGGTACTCCGGGCCCTCGGGGGCCTCGGCCGCGGGCTTCGCGGCGGCCTTCGCCGGAGCGGCCTTCGCGCCGGCCGTCTGTGCGGGAGCGGCGGGTGCGGAGGCGGGCCTGGCGGCGGGTGCGGGTACCTGGGCGGGAGCAGCCGGGGCGGGCGCCGGCTTGGCCGCGGCTTGCGGCGCCGCGGGCGGGGCCGCCTGCGCGGGCGGAGTGATGGTGCCCGCAGCCCCCGTGGCTGCGGTACCGGCCTTGGGGGCTTCGGCCGTGCCGGTGGTGCCCGGCTTGTAGTCGGCGAAGAAGTCCCACCAGGCACGATCGACCGAATTCGGGTCCTGGAGGTACTGCTGGTAGATCTCGTCGACGAGCCACTCATTGGGACCGAAGGCCGTGGCAGGGTTCGTGCCCTGTCCGTCCGGGCCGGTCGAGATGCTCGAGTTACTGGGGGACTGAGACGACACGGCGCTAACCGCCCTCTTCCGCTTCACAAGGTGATGGACAGCGGAGATTAAGGCTACGCCCCCCGGGCCTGAACGTGCAGGCCGGGCGTGGCCATCGTCGCGTAAGTCACATCGAATCCCGGGTTTCGGCGCGCATTATGGCGGGAAACAAACGGGGTCATGCCCGATGTGGGTACGCGACATCGCGGCTGCGGCCCTGTTGTTCCGCCTCCTTGGCCACAGCCTTCCGTCCGGAGCGCGCGGCGCGTGCCCTTCTGATTCGAACCCTACGTCAATTCTGCTGCCGGCCGACTCCCGGAAGAGTGACCTGGATCCGGCAGCCCCGAGCCGATTCGGCCACGCCGATGTTTCCGCCGTGCAGATCGACCGCCCAGCGCGCGATGGCGAGCCCCAGCCCGGTGCCGCCGTCGTTGCCCGGGCCGTGCGGGGTGGACGCGCAGCCCCGGTTGAACCGCTCGAAGACCCGGTGCCACTCCGACTCCGGGATTCCCGGGCCCTCGTCCATGACCTGCAGGTCCAGTGACTCCGGATGCGGGCCGCGCCTGGCCCGTACCGTGACCCGGCCGTGCGGCGGGCTGTGGTTGATCGCGTTGTCGATGAGATTGGCGACCACCTGGTGCAGGCGCTCCACATCCGCGTGCGCGGTGAGCTCGGGCGGAGAGACGTCCAGATGCAGATGGACGTCCGTGCGGGTGTGATGGCCCGAGCCGGAGGTCAGCCCGCGCTGCGCGGCGGCCAGATTGGCCTCCTTCAGTACGCCCGAGAGATAGGGCCACACCTCGAAGCGTCGTGCCTTCAGCGATACGACACCGTTGTCCAGCCGGGACAGGTCCAGCAGCGTCTCGACGAGCCGGCTGAGCCGCTCCGTCTGCTTCAGTGCGGTCCGCATCGTCTCGGGGTCGGCGTCCGAGACCCCGTCCACCACGTTCTCCAGTACGGCCCGCAGTGCGGCGATCGGGGTGCGCAGCTCGTGGGAGACGTTGGCGACCAGTTCCTTGCGATTGCGGTCCACGTCCTCCAGGTCGTCGGCCATCCGGTTGATCGTGAAGGCCAGGTCGCCCAGCTCGTCGCGGCGTCCGGCGCCACTGACCCGCCGGGTGTAGTCGCCGTGCGATATGGCTTTGGCGACCGTGTTCATCTCGTCCAGCGGCGCGGTCAGGCCGTGCGCCACGAACTGGGTGATCAGCAGCGTGGCGATCACCGAGAAGACGGTGATGAAACGCAGTTCGGTCTCGGTGCGCAGCGCCACCATGAGCAGCCCGGTGGTGATGAAGACGGAGACGACGACGAGTGTGCCGAGCTTGGTCTTGATCGAGAAGGGCCGCAGTCCGGACCGGGGCGGCGTCATGGCGCCGGGGTCTCCAGGGCATAGCCGACGCCGTGGACCGTACGGATGCGCTCCGCGCCGATCTTGCGGCGCAGTGCCTTGATGTGGCTGTCGACCGTCCGGGTACCGGAGGCGTCCGCCCAGTCCCACACCTCGGCCAGCAGCTGTTCGCGCGAGAGCACCGCGCGGGGGGTGTTCGCCAGACAGGTCAGCAGGTCGAACTCGGTCGGCGTGAGGTGCACGTCCTCGCCGCGCACCCGCACCCGGCGCTGTGCGTGGTCGATCTCCAGGTCGCCCAGGCGCAGGTTCCCGGTGCGGGGTGCGGCCGCAGCCATGGTGGCCCGCTCCACCCGGCGCAGCAGGACGTGCACCCGGGCGGCCAGCTCGCGCATGGAGAACGGCTTGGTCATGTAGTCGTCCGCGCCGACGCCGAGGCCGACCAGCATGTCGGTCTCGTCGTCGCGGGCGGTGAGCATCAGCACCGGAACCGGGCGCCGCGCCTGCACCCGGCGGCAGACCTCCAGGCCGTCGAAGCCCGGCAGCATCACATCGAGGACCATCAGATCGGGCTGCCAGGCCTCGGCCGTTTCCACTGCCGCCGGGCCGTCCATGGCCGTTTGCACCTGGAAGCCCTCGACACGCAGCCGGGTCGCGATGGCGTCGACGATCGTCGAGTCGTCCTCGACCACCAGCACCCGTCGCTGGGCGCCGGGTGTCGGCGCGACTCCGTTGTGGCTGGTCTGTGTGTGCTCCATGGCCCGCCCCTGTCATCGCTTCCGGGACCGTGGGGATCCCGTTGTCGGGGAGCCACACTAGAGGCACCGGCGGACTTACGGCTACGCAGGGTTGACACCCAGGTGGACCACGTCGGGGACACCCCGGGCAACCCTGATCTCTTCGGTGCGTACCTTCTCGAACCCGGCATTCCGCAGTGCTTCCTCGAAGCCGGCGGAAGGCTGCGCCGACCAGACGGCGAGCACTCCGCCCGGGCGCAGCCGGTCCCGGCAGGCCGTCAGACCAGCTCTTCCGTAGAGGCTCCGGTTGCCGTCCGTCACCGTCCAGTCGGGGCCGTTGTCGATGTCCAGACAGAGTGCGTCGTAGCGGTCCGTAACAGACGTGGTGTGGACGTACTCGACGAGATCGGTGTGAAGGATCTCGCACCGCGGGTCCGCGAGCGCCTCGCCCGAGACGGCCGACAGCGGACCCTCGCGGTGCCATTCGATGACGGCCCGCTCGCGCTCGACGACCGTGATCCGCCCCCAGCGGGGCTGCGCGGCGGCGTGTGCGAGCGAAAAGCCGACCCCGAGACCCCCGATGAGGACGGAGGGCTCCTCGCGGTCCGCGGGCAGGGCGTCCAGCGCCGCGTCGACCAGCAGGCGCTCCGAGCGGCCGTCCGAGGTGTCCATCAGGAAACAGCCGTTGGCGATGATCTCGAAGTGCGGCCCCCGTCGTCGCAGGACGACCTCTCCGTACGGGCCTTGACGCCGGTCGAGGGTGAGGGGGGCCGCGGTGTCGCTGTGCAGGGGCATGCTCCCTTTCTACCGGCGGACCACCCGCGTGGCGCGTCCTTTTCCACGTAGCGATGGATGCGGCCCGCTGGACGCGGCGCAGCTCCCGCGGGGCGTCCGGCTTCGCGCCCGGGTCGGGGCTGCCCGCACGCCAGCGGGTCTCGGCGCGCGCCCCCGCCACGCGTGGAGCGCCGCCCCGGTGACGTACACCGCCACCGCCGTAGGTGTCCTGGAGGACTTCCCGCACGGTCTCGGGGTCGTCGCACCGCCGTGCCGGCCGGGCGTGCAGCCATCCGGCGTGCCGGTCGTAGAGCACGCCGAGTGCCCTCGCGTCGCCCTTGGCGACGGCACGCAGCAGCGCTGCGTCGTCGTCCTGGTCTCCCCCTCCGGGGCGCAGCAGTCTCACGCCATCTCTGTCGCCGGCCTCACGGCGTTCGGTCCACGGCGTCGTACGCCCGGTCCCCCCGGACGGGTGAGCAGAAGGTGCGTCGAAGGACCGCGGCCCCGGCCGGGCCTGTCGCGCACGACTGATCGCCGACAGCGAACTCCGGATCCCTCGGGAACATTCGCAGCCCGCTCGACATTGAGTCGATGTAGCTCAACTTGACTGCCGAAGGGGAGATCATGGCTTCGACGTCCACACCGCTCACCCTGCCCGTGCTGCCGCTCGACGACGAGGTCGTGCTCCCCGGGATGGTGGTGCCGTTGGACCTGTCCGACACCGATGTACGGGCAGCGGTGGAGGCGGCACAGGCAGTGGCACGCTCCACCGGAGGCAAACCGCAGGTGCTGCTCGTGCCGCGCATCGACGGGGCGTACGCCGGCATCGGAACGCTGGGCACCATCGAGCAGGTCGGGCGGCTCGCGGACGGGGATCCCGGCGTGCTCATCCGCGGTCGCGGCCGGGTGCGGATCGGTGCCGGTACGACCGGTCCCGGGGCGGCGCTGTGGGTGGAGGGGACCAGGATCGAGGAGCCGGTCCCCGAACCTTCCCCAAGCTCTCGGCTTCGTTCGAGCAGGGGAGGCCCCAACCCCGCAGCGGTGGCCGAACTGGTCAAGGAATACAAGGCACTGGCCACCGGCTGGCTGCGCAAACGCGGTGCCTGGCAGGTCGTGGACCGCGTCCAGCAGATCGACGACGTGTCCGCCCTCGCCGACAATTCCGGTTACTCGCCGTTCCTGACGACCGCCCAGAAGGTCGAACTGCTGGAGACGACCGACCCCGTGGCGCGGCTCAGGCTCGCCATCCAGTGGCTGCGCGAACACCTCGCCGAGCAGGACGTCGCCGAGTCCATCGCCAAGGACGTCCAGGAAGGCGTCGACAAGCAGCAGCGCGAGTTCCTGCTGCGCCGTCAGCTCGATGCCGTACGCAAGGAGCTGCGCGAGCTCAACGGCGAGTCCGAGGACGACGAGCCCGGCGACTACCGTGCCCGTGTGGAGGCCGCCGACCTGCCCGAGAAGGTCCGCGAGGCGGCCCTCAAGGAGGTCGCCAAGCTGGAGCGCGCCTCCGACCAGAGCCCCGAGGGCGGCTGGATCCGCACCTGGCTGGACACCGTCCTCGAGATGCCGTGGAACGAGCGCACCGAGGACGCCTACGACATCAAGGGCGCCAAGGAGATCCTCGACGCCGAGCACGCCGGACTGGAGGACGTCAAGGAACGCATCACCGAGTACCTGGCGGTGCGCAAGCGGCGCGCCGACCGGGGGCTGGGCGTGGTCGGCGGTCGGCGCGGAGGTGCGGTGCTGGCGCTCGTCGGCCCGCCGGGCGTCGGAAAGACCTCGCTGGGCGAGAGCGTGGCGCACGCGATGGGGCGGAAGTTCGTCCGCGTCGCGCTCGGCGGCGTACGCGACGAGGCGGAGATCCGCGGCCACCGGCGTACATACGTGGGCGCCCTCCCGGGACGTGTCGTCCGTGCCGTCAAGGAGGCCGGCTCGATGAACCCGGTCGTCCTGCTCGACGAGATCGACAAGGTCGGCTCCGACTTCCGTGGCGACCCGGCCGCGGCCCTGCTCGAAGTCCTCGACCCCGCCCAGAACCACACCTTCCGCGACCACTACCTCGAGGTCGAACTCGACCTGAGCGATGTCGTCTTCCTCGCCACGGCCAATGTGCTGGAAGCGATCCCGGAGGCGCTGCTCGACCGGATGGAACTGGTCCGGCTCGACGGCTACACCGAGGACGAGAAGGTCGTCATCGCCCGCGACCACCTGCTCCCGCGCCAGCTGGAGCGGGCCGGACTGGAGCGCGACGAGGTCACCATCGAGGAGTCCGCGCTGCGCCGGCTGGCCGGCGAGTACACCCGCGAGGCGGGCGTGCGGAACCTGGAACGCTCCATCGCCCGGCTGCTGCGCAAGGTGGCGGCCAAGCACGAACTGGGCGAGCGGAAGCTGCCGTTCACCGTCATGGACGGCGACCTGCCTGCCCTCATCGGACGCCCCCACCATGTGCCCGAGTCCGCCCAGGACCCGGCCGAGCGCCGCACCGCCGTCCCCGGCGTGGCCACCGGTCTCGCGGTCACCGGCGCGGGCGGCGACGTCCTCTTCGTCGAGGCGTCGCTGGCCGACCCGGAGACCGGCGCCGCGGGGCTCACGCTCACCGGCCAGCTCGGTGACGTGATGAAGGAGTCCGCGCAGATCGCGCTCTCCTTCCTGCGCTCGCACGGCGCCGAACTGGAGCTGCCCGTCGCCGATCTGAAGGACCGCGGTGTGCACATCCACTTCCCGGCGGGCGCGGTGCCCAAGGACGGCCCGAGCGCGGGCATCACCATGACCACGGCGCTCGCCTCGCTGCTCTCCGGTCGTCTGGTGCGTACGGACGTGGCGATGACCGGCGAGGTGTCACTGACCGGGCGCGTGCTGCCGATCGGCGGCCTGAAGCAGAAGCTGCTGGCCGCCCACCGCGCGGGCACCACCACCGTGGTGATCCCCAAGCGCAACGAGGCCGACCTGGACGACGTCCCGGCCGAGGTCCTCGACAAGCTGGAGGTCCACCCGGTGACGGACGTCCGCCAGGTCCTGGAGATCGCCCTGGCCCCGGCGGAGGTGAGCGTCCCGGCAGCGGCGTGACGGACGCACCGGGACGAAGGGCGGCCCTCCCCCGGCAGCGGGGGAGGGCCGTTCGGTGCTCGGAGGCGGTGTGTGCCGGCCGTCAGCCCAGCGCCAGCGCCTGCACGCGGTCGTAGGCTCCGTTGCTGCAGTTCCCGGGGGTGACCCCCGGACCCCCAGCAGAGCCGGTGGCAGCCTCAGCCGAGAGCGAGCGCCTGCACGCGGTCGTAGGCTCCGTTGCTGCAGTTCCCGGGGGTGACCCCCGGACCCCCAGCAGAGCCGGTGGCAGCCTCAGCCGAGAGCGAGCGCCTGCACGCGGTCGTAGGCTCCGTTGCTGCAGTTCCCGGGGGTGACCCCCGGACCCCCAGCAGAGCCGGTGGCAGCCTCAGCCGAGAGCGAGCGCCTGCACGCGGTCATAGGCTCCGTTGCTGCAGTTCCCGGGGGTGACCCCCGGACCCCCAGCAGAGCCGGTGGCAGCCTCAGCCGAGAGCGAGCGCCTGCACGCGGTCATAGGCTCCGTTGAACTTGTCGCGGTCGCCGACGACCGGGCCGGACGATGTGTACTGCCACATCGTGTAGTAGCCCCAGCCGGCCGGGAGTTCGCCCGGGACCGTGTCGTAGCGGGCGATCCACAGCGGGTTGTTCACGGCGAAGCCGCCGTAGTTTCCGGTGCACTGCTTCCACCAGCTGGTGGCGGTGTAGATCACCGCGTCACGCCCGGTGCGGGCCTTGTACTGGTTGAGGAAGTCGCGGATCCAGGTGACCATCGCGGACTGGGTCTTGCCGTAGCAGGCGGCGCCGTACGGGTTCCACTCGATGTCCAGTGTGCCCGGCAGTGTCTTGCCGTCGCGGGACCAGCCGCCGCCGTGGTCCACGAAGTAGTTGGCCTGGGTGGCGCCGCTGGTGGTGTCCGGGGTGGCGAAGTGGTACGCGCCGCGGATCATGCCGATGTTGTAGGAGCCGTTGTACTGCTGCGCGAAGTACGGGTTCGTAAAGTACGTGCCCTCCGTCGCCTTGACGTAGGCCCACTTGACGCCGCCGGTCCACAGGGACGACCAGTTGACGTTGCCCTGGTGGCCGCTGACGTCGACGCCCTCGGTCTGGGTGACGTCGGTACCGCCGCCGGGCTTGCCGTGCTGTCCGTCGTGGGCGATGACACCCATGCCCATGTACGCGTCGCCGCGTACGGGCTTCTTGGCGGCGGTCGCCGTTCCGGGCAGTGCCAGGAGGAGGGCGAGGGCGGAGAGGAGAATCCCGGCCACCGCGAGACGCGGGCGGCGGGCCGTTCCGGATCTGTACACGGGCATGCGTGCCTCCGAAAGGCTCGATGCGGGGATCTGATGACGCGTCCACACGTAATGGTGTGGACATGTCAGAAGACGCTACGCACGTAGACCCGACGACGGAAGAGGGATGGGGCGGCACCTTTGGTCTTGTCCTGTGAACTCTTCGGCGAGCTGCGGTGACGGCCGGGTGCGGCCGAGAACTTTCAGTCGATGGGAAATACTGGTTCCGGCAGGCGGAAACACGCGAGGAGAACTGAAATGAACGGAACCGACTCCGGCGCCGGAGACGGTGCGGGAGGAGCCGAGAGTTCGGGGGAGGGCCGGGAGTTCCAGGAGTTCCTCGCGCTGGAACGGGAACTCGCCGTCTTCCTCCGTCGCGCCAGGGCCTCCTCCGGTGAAATGGCCCGCGAGGTCCACCCGGAGCTGGAGTCCGCCGCCTACGGGCTGCTGGTGCGGCTGGAGGAGGCGGGCCCGCAGCGGGCCACCGACCTCGCCGGGTACTTCGGGGTCGGCAAGGCGACGATGAGCCGGCAGTTGCGCGCCCTGGAGGAGCTGGGGCTGGTCGACCGCGAGCCCGATCCGGCCGACGGGCGGGCCTTCCTCGTCCGGCTCACCCCCGGCGGCCTGGAGCGGTTCCGCCGCGTACGGGACGCGCGCCGGGACCAGTACGTACGCCGGCTCGCCGACTGGGACCGGGCCGAGGTCGCCGAACTGGCCCGGCTGCTCCATCAGCTGAACGCCCGTGCGGAAGGCTGAGGGAGCTCAGACCTCGACGTAGACGGCTGTCGCGTCGTCATGCGTCTTCCAGCGGCGGACCGCATGCCCGGTGTCCGCCGACTCCAGGGCGCGCACCCGGTCGATGAGTGCCTGCGGGCCCTCCTTGCGCAGCATGGCCAGGCAGTCCACCCAGTCGCCCTCGGCGAAGAGGTCCGTCCAGCGGCTCGCCCCGTCGGTCAGCGCCGCCAGGGACCGTATCCGCGTACGGGCCACCGTGCCCGTCACCGCCCGGGCGGCCACGGCGGGGTCGGCGGCGGCCGTGAAGAAGCCGCCCTCCGCGTTGCGCAGCGCGTCCGTCGCGGCGAGTGAGCGGCGCACCTCGTCGGGGATGCGGTCCAGTCGGTCGTCCAGCACCGCCCGTACCGTGCCGTCCGGTGACTCCAGCAGCAGGGTGGAGTCCGAGAGCACCAGATGCTCCACGATGTCCGCTCCCCAGCGGACGAGGATCACCGTTGCCTGCGGAGTGCGGATGTGAGAAAGGTCACAGGTGTCCCGGTGGGCGTCGGCGGTGCGCCGGATGGCCTTCGCGAGGATGTCGACCAGAGTCACATCCCGTAGTGAACAGGACAGTTCGGTCAGTGTTCCGCCGAGCCGTGCGGTGAACCACGGCACGCCGTGTACACAACCGTCGTCACCGGCCGGTGGAGTCACCCCGTCGAGTACGACCAGTGTCCCGCCCCCTCCTGTTGTGGGCAGCGCGACGGAAGCCCAGTCCTCATTGGGGCGTTCGGGGTCGCCGGGGGCCGTGGCGAGTTCGATCCGCATCCGGCCAGTCTGCACGACGCCTTCACGGCCCCGCACGGTGCGTGAGGATCGGCACGCGGAGGCGGCCGGGCGCCGGATTTTCACCGGAATACGTGACTCCGGGAAGCTGCGGGCGCACATCCTTCCAAAGGGCGTGCTGAAGGTCCAACCGGCTCACCGCCAGCCCCCGTTCCGGCGGCACGGGGAAGTTGTTCGTCAACTCTCGAGTCGTGTTCACTCGTTCAGGTGGCGGAGGGGTCGAAACCCGTCCTACCTTCCGAAACCACTGCAAAGGTCCGAGTGACCGGCCGTCACCCGTCGTCCTGGGTGGGCGAGTCAAGCGAGTGAGATTGCGAGCACCGGTGCAGAAGAAGCGGCCTCGGGGCAAAGATGGCACGCCCACCGAACGCACGGTCCGGGTACGCAGCAGGCTGGTCGTCTCGGTGGCCGTCGTCGCCCTCGCGATCGCCGGCGCCGCGGCACCCGCCGTCATCGGCGCGTCGGCCCAGCTGACCGAGTCGACGCAGCTGGCCGACCTTGCCGCACTCGACCAGCAGGCCGTCACCCTCGCCCACTCCCTCGCCGACGAACGCGACGAGGTCACCGCGTACATCGCCGCCGGGCGGGAGAAAGGGCTCCCCAGGGAGCTGAGCGCCCGCGTCGACCGGCAGATCGCCGAGATCCGGGCCACCGCGCCCGCCGCCCTCGGCCGGAAGCTCGACACCGTTCCCGACGTGCGCAGGACCGCCGTCACCGGCAAGGGCTCCGCCCTGGCGGCCCACAAGGCGTACTCCGAGGTCATCGCCGAGCTCCAGAGTGTCGCCGACGAGATCGCCGAGAAGACGCCCCCCAGGGCCGCCGAGGCCACCCGGGCCCCCGCCGCCCTCGGCCGCGCCGTCGAACAGGCCTCCGCCACCCGCGGACTGCTGCTCGCCGCACTGGCCGTGCCGCGCGAAGAGCCGCACACCAGCTACGACCCGGTCACCGGGCTGATGGTCGAGGCCGAGGACAAGGGCTCCGCCCGCGACCGCGACGCGCTCAGTGCCGCCGCCCAGCAGGCCCGGGTCGGCGAACTCGCCGCGCTCGCCGACTTCACCCGGGCCGCGAGCCCCACCGCCCGCGAATCGTTCACCGCCACCGTCTCCGGACCCGAGGTCAACACCGCCGAGCGCCATCTCGCGAGCCTCACCGACCGGCCGGAGCTCTCCGACGAGGACCTGAAGACCAGCCGGGAGAAGGCCGGCTCGGCGCTCTCCGCGCGGCTCGACCTGATGCGCGGCGTCGAGGCATCCCTCGCCACCGCCCAGGTCGAACGCCTCGAAGCGCTGCGCGACGACGATTTCACCGCACTTCAGATCCGTGTCGGCCTGGCCGGTCTGTGCCTGCTGATCGCCGTCGGTGCCTCCACCGCCGTGGCCCGTACGCTCACCCGGCCGCTCGCCGTGTTGCGCCTCGGCGCGGCCCGGCTCGCCTCGGCCCCGTCGGCGGCGGAGGCCGAGCCGGTCCGCTTCACCGGCCGCAACGATGAATTCGCTCAGGTCGTACGGTCCATCAACACCCTGCACAGTCGGCTGGCGGAAGCCGAGGCCCGGGCCGGGAAGCTGGCCGATGAACGCGGCCACCAGATCGACGGGCGCAAGAAGCTCGCCGCCGACCGCGAGAAGCTGCTCGCCGAGCGCACCGCACTGCAGGAGCGTGCCACCGGGCTCCAGGAACAGGTGGCCGAGCTCGACGCCCGGCTGGAGGCGGCCCGGCACCGCGTCGAGCGCACCCTCGTCAATCTCGCCCTGCGCAACCTCGGCCTCGTCGAGCGGCAGCTCGCCGTCATCGAGGGCCTGGAGGACCGCGAGCAGGACTCGGAGCAGCTCGCCACCCTCTTCAAGCTCGACCACCTGGCCACGGTCATCCGCCGGCACAGCGAGAACCTGCTGGTCCTCGCCGGTTCCGAGCATGTCCACCAGACCGCCGGCCCCGTCCCGCTGGTCGATGTACTGCGCGCCGCGGTCAGCGAGATCGAGCGGTACGAACGGGTCGACATCCAGCCCCTGCCGCCGCAGGCCAGGATCGCCGGCTTCGCCGCGGACGACCTGAGCCATCTCGTCGCCGAACTGCTCGAGAACGCCACCTCCTTCTCGCCGCCCGAGGCCAAGGTCAAGCTCTCCGGCCGGCTGCTGGAGAGCGGTGAGGTCATGCTGTCCGTCCAGGACGAGGGCATCGGCCTCTCGGAGGGCCGCCGTACCGAGCTCAACGTCCGGCTCGCCGACCCCGAGTCGTACGAGCCGGGTGAACCGGGCACGGACGGCGGCGGCCTCGGGCTGCATGTGGCCGCACTGCTGGCCAAGCGGCTCGGTGTACGCGTCGAGCTGCGGGAACAGGACGACAGCCCCGGCATCACCGCGGTGGCGGTGCTCCCGGAGACGATGCTGACGAGCGTGCCCCCGGCCGTCCCGGCCCAGGGCACCCCGGGCTCGGTGGCGGAGGCCGACTCCCACACCCTGCCGGCCCCCCGGATGCCTGCGGCGCCGGCGGAACCGGACACGCACGAGCGCACCCCGGACGGCGAGGACACGATTCTCGTCGACGAGCCGACGTTCACGATGCGTCTGCCGGAGACTGACGTGGTCATCGAGGCCGCGGAGGCGGCCGTCGCCGCCGCGGAGTCCGAGACCGAAGCGCCCGAGTCCGAGGCCGGCCGGCCCGCGCCCGAGTCCGAGGCCGAAGCGTCCGAGGCCGAAGCGTCCGAGGCCGAAACCCCCGAGGCCGAAGCGCCCGAGACCGAAACCCCCGAGGCCGGCCGGCCCGCGTCCGAGGCAGCCGATCCGGCACCGCAGGTCACCGACAAGGGACTGCCCAAGCGGACGCCCAACATCGTGAAGGCCGGGCCCGCGCCCGAGATGCGCCGGGGCGGCGTCGACGCGGAAGCGCTGCGGCGCAAGCTCGGCGGCTTCCACCAGGGAGCCAAGGACGGCCGGCGCGACGCCGAGACCGAGATCAGCGAAGCAGCAGCAGCACGTACGGCGGCAGAAGAGGCGGGGGAGACAGTCGAGGAGGCACGCAGTTGACTGCGACGGGAACGTTCGGACTGAGCAGTGAAGCCCGCAATCTGCACTGGCTGCTGACCAACCTGGTCGAGGAGGTGCCAGGGCTGCTGTCCGTCGCCGTTGTCTCGTCCGACGGACTGCTGCTGCTCTCCTCCGACCCCGAGACCCGGGGAACCGCGGTCACCGGCGTCGGCAGGCAGGACGGTCCGAGGGGAGCCGGCGCCGATCTGGCCACCATCGTGTCGGGCATCGCCAGCCTCACCGTGGGCGCCGCCCGTCTGATGAACGGCGGAGACATGAAGCAGACGATGGTCGCCATGGACGAGGGCAGTGTCTTCGTCATGTCGATCAGCGACGGCTCGCTGCTCGGCGTCCATGCCGCCCCCGATGTCGACATGAGTGTCGTCGCCTACCACATGGCGCTGTTCGTCGGCCGTGCCGGCCACGTCCTCACCCCTGAACTGCGCAGTGAGCTGCGACAGACGATGGAGGCCGCCCGGTGACGCCTGCCACGTCCGTTCGCAGGCTTCCGGTACGCGCTGCCGACCGCCGCCCCGCCAGGGTGCGCCCGTACTCGGTCACCGGCGGTCGTAGGCGCTTCGGGCATGTGCTGCTCGTCGAGACCTTCGTGGCGGCGCTCGAACGTCTCTGATCAGCTAAGCGATCCCATGCGAACCGACTTCGAGAACTACTTCTACGACCCGGAGAAGGCGGCGGCGTACCTCGTGGACGCATCCGCCTGACCCGGGCCGGCGCCGCTCACGGGGGCGGCGCCGTCGCGGAGCCGTAACCCGCGTCGGACCCCGCCTCGGCCCCCTCCGGGAGACGGGGCGGGGTGTACGACTTCAGCGGCACACCGGCCGGGTCCGGGCGGACCGCGCCCAGCAGCGGATTCGCCGCGACGGGCGAGACCTTGACCCGCGTACCGGGGCGCGGTGCCTGGATCACCAGCCCCCCGCCCAGATAGACCGCCACATGGGTGGCCTGGGGGAAGTACACCACCAGATCTCCCGGACGCACCTCGGTCAGCGGCACCCTCGGCAGCCGCCGCCACTGCTCCTGGCTGGTCCGCGGGATCGTCCGGCCCGCGGACGCCCAGGCCTGCTGGGTGAGCCCCGAGCAGTCGAAGGACCCCGGGCCCTCCGCTCCCCACTTGTACGGCTTGCCGATCTGCCTCACCGCGTACGCCACCGCCGCCCCGCCCTCCTTCGACGGTGAGCGCGTATGGGTGAGCGCACCGGATTCCAGCAGCTCACGCTGGGCCTTGTCGACTGCGGCCTGCTCCAGCCGGGCCAGCTCCGTGAGTTGGCCGACGGTGAGCGAGGTCAGCAGCTTCTCCACCTGCTTCAGCTTCGACTGAACGGTGTCACGCTCCTTCTTCTGCCGGTCGGCCAATGCCTGCTGCACGTCGAGCGCCGCCTTCGCCCTGGCCGCCAGGTCCTCGGCGCGCCGCTCCGCACCGTCCAGCCGGGCCACCGTCGCGGCCCGCCCGGCGGCCGCGCGCCGGATGAGGTGGCCCTGGTCCAGAAGTGTCTGCGGATCCTTCGCCAGCAGCAGCCGCAGATACGGCGACAGCGTGCTGTGGCCCTGGTACTGCTCCCGGGCCAGCCGCCCCGCCTCCGCACGGCCGCCGGCCAGCGCGAGGCGCGCGTCGGCGAGCCGGGCGTTCAGGCGTGCCGACTCCGCTCGCTGCTTCTTGAGTTGCTCCTCCGTCGCGTTGAACGCCTCACTGGCCGTCTCGGCCTGCCGGTACAGCGTCTGGAGCTCGGTCAGCAGCGCGCTCACGGAACGCTCGGGAGGCGCGGCCGCCACTGTGGTCGCCCCGAGGGCAGCGGCCGCCGCCACCACTGTGCACGCCCTGCCGAGAAACCATGCTGACATGGGGTCACCTCCGATACGGATCGTGACCCCCGCAAACGTCGAGGGCTGCCGCGAATAGCCGATTCGGCGCAATGAGGTCACCCCTGGCGGCAAACCCGCCCGGGCTCCCCGCGCGCCTGCGGGACATGCTGTGAGACTGGTGCCGTGAAGAGCGAGAACACCCCCTTCGTCGGCGGCCCCCTCGACGGGCGCGAGCTCCAGGTCCTCGTCGGCCCGACCGGCCAGCCACCGAAGTGGTACGAGGTGCCGGTGCCCGACGAGAAGGGCGGTCCGCCGACCGTGTACACCTACGAACGCGTACCGGCGGGCCACACCAAGCGGCTGGGGCTGCCCCGCGGCTGGAGATACGTATACGTCCCGGAAGGCCGTGAGCCGCGCAAGTGGCCGTGGACCAAGCCGAAGCCGAAACCGGAGCCCTGAGCGCGGTTCAGGTGAGCAGGCCGGAGCTCTTCCACAGGCGGCGGCCGATGCCCTGGAGGATGCCCACGTCGTCCAGGTTGTGTCGATGTGCGGCTCCGCCGCGTGGAGGTCAGCCGCTTCGTCTTGTGGTGGGGGTGGTTCAGGTGAGCAGGCCCGAGCTCTTCCACAGGCGGCGGCCGATGCCCTGGAGGATGCCCACGTCGTCGAGGAAGTCCGTGAGCCGCTTCGCTCCGCTCTGCATCACCTCGCGGCGGTGGCCGCTGGCCCTGACCTGGGTCACGGCCTCGCGGCGGTCCAGACCGACGTTCGTGTACACCTGCGGGCTGACGAAGCAGGCCGAGAAGACGCGGGCCGCCTCGCCGCAGCTGACCCGGGTCAGCTCCCGCTCCCAGCGAGGCGCGGTGACCATCTGGCGCCGCAACTCCTCACGCGCGTACCGCACATGACGGGCCTCCTCGACCACATGGATGCGGGTCACGCCACGGACCA